>NZ_JBVIRO010000014.1:51807-243522 GCF_055575975.1 Amycolatopsis sp. NPDC033938 | reverse complement strand
CCTGGCTCGTGGGGGAAGCGCGTGAAGGCCCCCTTCCCTCGGCTCAGCCGAGGGAAGGGGGCCTTCACGCGCAGCCGTTGTGACCGGTGCTGCTGGTGAGGCTCGTGACGGCCTTCACGGCTCAGCCGCTGCCGGACCCACCGCGCGCCTAGGAGCTGCGGCACTCCGCGACCGGCGGAGTCCCGCCCTCGCCGTCGATGGTCGCGATGAAGCCGAAGGTGGTCGTCCCGCCGGCGGGCAGGACCGCGTTCCAGTCCAATTCGGACACTCGCACGCGATCGCCCTCCTGTGTCAGGGAACCGTTCCACAGATTGGCGATGCGGGTTCCGGGAGGCAGGGTCCAGCTGACCTCCCAGCCGGTGAGCCGGGTGTCCTTCGCGTTCCGCACGGAGACCCGGATCTCCGAACCGCCGGGCCAGCGATTGGTCACCTCGTAGTGCGCCTCGCACACCGGCCGCTCGACGGTGGTGCTCTGCCCCGGCACGGGCGGCGCCGCCGGGGTGTCTGGTGAGTCGCCGTCGAACAGCAGGATCCCGCCCAGTACGGCACTCGCCACCACCACACCGCCCGCGATGGCCAACGGCAGCCGTGACCGGCGGGCGGGCGCGGGAAGTCGTTTCGTACCCGACAGGATCGCCGGACGGCCGTCCGCGACCGCGCTGAGCAGGCGCTCGGCCTCGGCCATGTCCGGCCGCTCGCCGGGATCGCGCCGGAGCAGCCGCAGCAGGACGTCGGTGAGCGGACCGGAGTTCCGCGGCGCGGTGATCTCGCCGCGGGCGACCCGTTTGAGGAGCGCGATCTGGTTGCCGTCGGTGCCGAACGGCGGCGCGCCCTCCAGCGCGGTGTAGAGCGTGGAACCGAGGGAGAACACGTCCGACGGATAGCCGGGTTCCTCGCCGTCTGCGACCTCGGGGGAGAGGAACGCCGGAGTGCCGACGACGAGCCCGTCGCCGGTCATGGTCCCTTCGCCCGTGGCGTGGGAGAGCCCGAAGTCGGCGATCTTCGCGCCGCCGTCCTCGGCGATCAGGATGTTGTTGGGCGTGACGTCGCGGTGCAGGATCCCGTCCGCGTGGGCGGCGGCCAGCGCCGAGGCGACCTGCGCGCCGAGTTCCGCCACTCGCCCCGCCGGGAGCGGGCCGTCGTCCGCGAGGAGGTCCGTCAGCGGCCGCGACGGCAGGAACTCCATGACCAGGAACGGGGTTCCGTCCTGCTCGGCGACGTCGTACACGGTGACGGCGTGCGGATGCTTGAGCCGGGCGGCGACCCGCGCCTCCCGCATCGCGCGCACGATCGAGCGGAACGGCGCGTCGTCCGGCACGGTGCCCGGCAGCAGTTGCTTGACCGCGACCGTCCGGCCGAGCCGTTCGTCCCGCGCCTGCCACACCACGCCCATCGCGCCCCGGCCGACCTTGCGCTCCAGCCGGTACCGGCCGGCGACGAGCTCGCCTTCACGTGTCACGCCGCCCCCTGATCTCCTGTGAGCACACGGATCCGTTGGCGCTCCGGTTCACCCGGGGACAACTCTATCGGCTAGGGCCGCTGTACCTCCTCGATCGGAGCACCGGCCGTCGCCAGCCAGGCCTCGGCGAGCAGCCGGTGACCGAGCGGACTCGGGTGGACGCCGTCCGGCGCGAGGGTCGCCGCGCCGTGCTCTTCCGCCGCCCGCGGCATGAACAGGTCCGCGCGCACCAGCCGCGCGCCGAACTCGGTGGCGACCTCCAGCGCGACCTCGATCCGGGGAGCCAGATCGTCGAGCCACTCGTGCTGCTCCGGTTCGACCGGCAGCAGGAACGGCGTGATGACGTACAACTCCGCCGGGAGATTCCGCCGCGCACCGGCCAGCAGACGGCGGTAGGCGGCGCGGAACTCGTCGATCGGGCTCGGCAGGCCGCGGTCGAAGGTCCGCCACGTGTCGTTGATCCCGATCTTCACGGTCAGCACCGTGGGCCGCTCCGCGAGGACGTCGGTGGTCCACCGGGCTTCCAGGTCGTAGACGCGGTTTCCGTTGAGGCCCTTGTTGAGCACCACCGGCCCGCCTGGCAAGCGGTCCGCGATCTGCCGGACGTACCCCTTGCCCAGCGACGCGGGATCCTCGCGGTCGCGGCTGGAGTCGGTGATCGAGTCGCCCGCGAACAGCAGACGGTCGGCGTCGGTGAATCTCACGCGCCCGCCTCGATCAGCTTGCGGAGGGAGTCGGCCTCACCGGGGATCAGGGCCGGATCGTTGTCCGGAACGAACTCCAGCAGCGCGTCGAGCGGGCGTCCGGTCTTCGCGAGCAGCGCGAACGCCCGCGTCCACAACTCCGTCCTCGCGGTCAGCGGATGCCGTTCGTTGCTGGGCCACCACGAGAAGACGTGCACCGCGCGGACCCGGTCGAGGACGTGTTCGAGTCCTGCCAGCGCCGGTTCGTCCGGCAGGTCCTGAGGCGGTTGCCAGTAGGTGCCGAGGTTGTCGCGGCCGACCTCTTCCAGCAGCCGGACGGTCGATGCGGCGGTGTCGGTCAGTGTCCCGCCGTGGAACTCCAGCGCGACTTCGAGACCGTGCGCCTCCGCGACGTCGGCGGCCTCGCGGAGACCGGCGACCACCTGCTCCCGCTCCTCGGGGTCGACGTCCGCCGAGCCCGCTTTGCCCGCCCACACCCGGATCCTGGTGGCGCCGAGCCGGACCGCGGTCGCGGCGATGTCGCCGAACTTCCCGGTTTCCACCGGGGTGGCGCGGAAGTAGGAACCATAGGAGCCGCAGGTCAACCCGTGCCGTGCCATGGCTTCGAGCGCGCGGTCGGCCGCCCAGTCGTCACCTGGGCGCACGTGGACGTCGGCGCCCCACTCGATCACCCGCAGTCCCGCTTCCGCGGTACGGCGGGCGACCTCGTCGGCGTCCAGCCGCCGCAGCGTCACCGAACACAGTCCCGGGCGGATCATCGTTCCTCCAACAGTCGAGTACTTTCCCGCAGCACGACCTCGCCGGTGACCGGCCGGACGCGAGGGCTGGCCGCGCGGTCGGCGAGGACGAAGTCGAGTGCCTGTTCACCCATCGTCTCGATCGGGACGCGCACGGTGGACAGCGAAGGCCTGATGTCGCGCAAGGTGATGATGTCGTCGAACCCCGCGACCGCGATGGGCGACGGCACCTCCAGCCCGCGGTCACGGCACGCGGCCATCGCGCCGACGGCCATCACGTCGTTGACCGCGAAGACGCAGCCGCGGCGGAACCCGCCTTCGAGCGCCCGCACCATCGCCGCGTACCCGCCGTCGCGGGTGAACTCCGCGTGCAGGACGTGGTGCCCGGGCAGGGAGGCGCCGTGGCAGGCGAGCCCGTCGCGGAAGCCCAGCACGCGATCGCGCGAGGTCAGCAGTCCCGGCGGCCCGGCGAGCACGCGGAAGTCACGGTGCCCGAGCCCGGCGAGCCGCTCACCGAGTGCCGCCGCACCCGGCCGGTTCTCCAGCATGACGGTGTCGAACGGCAGTTTCCGCTGCCCGATCACCACGACCCGGCCGTCGGCGGCCTCGAAGGCCTTGAGTTCCTTGGTCAGATTCCGTTGCAGGGCGCTGTCCTCGTTGCGCGAACCGGCCAGGATGACCGCGCGTGCCCGTTGCCCGCGCAACGTCGTGACGTATTCGAGTTCCTTCTCCGGCCGGTTTTCCGTACTCGCGATGGTGACCGTCAGCCCGTGCCGGGCGGCCACGCGCATCACGCCGGACGCGATCGAGGAGAAGTACGGGTCGACGATGTCGTGCACCAGCAGTCCCACGACGTTGCCTCGGCCGCGGGCCATCGCCTGGGCAGGCACGTTCGTGGTGTACCGCAGCCGTTCCGCTGCCCGCAGCACCGATTCCCGCAGGCCCCCGCTGACCTGTCTGGTGCCACCGTTGAGCGCCCTCGACGCCGTCGCGAGCGACACTCCCGCCTCACGGGCGACATCGGCCAAGGTGACCGAACCCGCGGCGCGCTGCGGCATGGTTCCTCCTCGGTGGTGCGGTGGGCTCACGCCGGCGAGGACGGACGCCGGCGTGAGCCCGGCTCTGATGTTGACCGCCTGGCTACGGAGCGCCGGGTCCGACGTCCGCGGTGGTGAGCGGGCGGTTGGCGATGGCGGCCGTCGAGTACTCGTCCGCCCCGACGTCGCGCAGGCTGCCGCGGGCCTGACCGTCGAGGTCCAAAGTGGTCGGTGCGGTGGTCAGCGTGGCCGCGTCGATCGCCGGGCTGCCCGCGGCGAGCCGCGAGATCCCGTCGCTGCCCTGCACCAGCTTCGGGTCGATCCGGCGGAAGGTGCCCGCCGGGATGTTGCCGTCCCCGCCCGAACCCCACAGGATGTTGCCCGACCAGGTGAAGTTGCCCGTGGTGCTCATCGCGACCAGATCGCCGCTGCCGCCGACGAAGATGTTGTCCGAGATCGTGCAGTCGCGCGGTTCGATCGTCCGCTTGGTCTCGCCGGCGAGCGTGCCGCCGTTGTTCAGCAGCGTGTTGTGCGCGATGAGCACGCGGTCCGCCGCGTCGTTGCCGCGCCGGGATTCCTTGGACTCACCCGGGAAGTGGTCCCGGACGGAGCCGCTGCCCACGACCAGCGCGCTGCCGGACAGGCCGGCGACGTAGTTGTTGACGATCTTGTGGTCGTTCCCGTAGATCCGGATGCCTTCCTTGCCGCTGAGGATGAAGTTGGAGTCGACCAAGGTGTTGTTCCCGTGCCGCAGCACGATGCCGCCCTTGCTGTTCCGGATGGTGTTGTTGCGGATGAAGTTGCCCGACGACTTGATCGAGATCGCCTCCGGGTCGCCGTTCGCCCGTTCGAAGAGGTTGAACTCGACCTTGGCGCCGGCGGTGCTGAGCGCACGCGGGCTGAGGCCGAGCCGGATCGGCTCGCCGCCGTTGTCACCGGGGAAGGTGTGGTCGGAGAAGTAGTTCCGGAAGACTTCGACGTCCACGGCCATCTTGTCCTCGTCCGCACCCTCGATGCAGAGCATGACGCCGAGTGTCGTCTTGTGGTGGAAGTGGTTGCGGTCGATCTTGCTGTTGTCGGCGCGGACCATCACCCAGTCCAGGTCGGTGAGGTCGGCGAACTGGAGATCGTTGCGGGTCAGCCGGATCCGCGAGCAGTTCGGCGGGATCTCCAGCGTGGTGCTCTGGCGGAACTTGAACCCACTGATCGTGACACCGGTGGAGTCGTCGAAGACGAAGCTCTGCTCACCGTTGAGGGTTACCCCGCCCCGGGACTGCGCGACGATCGTGATCGGCTGATCCTTGGTGCCGCGCCTGCCCTTGACGCTGATCGGGCTGCCCGTCGGCACGGTGTAGGTGCCGTTGGTGACGGTGATGACCGTGCCGGGGCCCGCCTGGTCGATCGCGTTCTGCAGTTCGGTCAGCGAACCGACGCTCAGCGCGCACAACCCCTTCGGCTTGGCCGACGCCGTGCCCGCGGTGACCCAGGGGACGGTGATCAGCGCGGCGCCGAGGGTGGCGCCGCTGAGGAACCTTCTGCGATCCATGATGCCTCCGTGCTCAATCGGTGGGGAGGGTTTCGGCGGCGGGGCTTTCTGTGCTCAGGAACAGCTCGATCACCGGAACCGGGGTGTCCGGTTTCCGGATGGGGAGTTTGAGGGTGAGCGTGCCTTCCGGCTGCCCGCCCATCTGGGTGTTCTGCGCGGTCTGGCCGGGATCGGTGTGCACCTGCCGGATTTCCGAGGCGTCGTCGAGCAACTGGGCGTAGCGCACCCGCCCGGCCATCCCGGGCAGGTGGACGTGGTTCATCGGCCAGCTGAAGAGATGCAGATAGAGCCGGTCTCCCCGCTGGGTGTATCGGCAGTCCGCGGGCGCGGTGAACGCCGACGGGCCACAGCCGCGGATGGAGCGTTCGTGCCGGTCCATCCAGCGGCCGAGTTCCGCGAGCACTTCGAGCGCTCGTGGGTCGATCTCGCCCCGGCCGTTCGGCCCGACGTTGAGCAGCAGGTTGCCGTCCTTGGACACGCCGTCGACCAGCATCCGGATGAGCAGTTCGGGGCTCTTGTAGTCGAGGTTGTCGCGGTCGTAACCCCAGCTGCCGTTGAGGGTCTGGCAGGCTTCCCACACCACCGGGACGCCGTCGCGGGTCATCGGACCGGACGGCTGGTACTGCTCCGGGGTGATGAAGTCGCCGGGGATGCCGGTGCGGTCGTTGACGAGAATGCCGGGCTGCAGTTCGCGGACCAGCGCGAGCAGGCCGGGGGAGTCCCAGTCGTCCGGTCCCTTGCCGCCCCACCATTCCTTGCGGCCCTGGTACGAGAAGTCGAAGAACAGGTAGTCGATCGTGCCGAAGCGGGTGAGCAGCTCACGGACCTGGCCGTGCAGAAAGAGCTGGTATTCGGCGATGTCGGCGTACTGGTGCGCGGCGATGTACTCCGCGTCGTCACGGCGGGGATGGGTGCCGTCGACGGGGAAAGCCGGGTGGTGCCAGTCGATCAGCGAGTGATAGAAGCCGACCTTGAGGCCTTCCTCGCGGCAGGCGTCGACGAACGGACCGAGAAGATCCTTGCCGTAGGGGGTGTTCGTGACCTTGAAGTCGGTGAGATCGCTGTCCCACAGGCAGAAACCGTCGTGGTGCTTGGTGGTCAGCACGACGTAGGTCATGCCCGCGGCCTTCGCGGCCCGCGCCCAGGAACGCGGGTCGTACTTGTCCGGCTCGAAGTGGTCGAAGTAGACGCGGTACTGCTCGTCGGTCAGTTTTTCGCGGTTCTGCACCCATTCGTGCCGGGCGGCCAGCGAATACAGTCCCCAGTGGACGAACATCCCGAACCGGTCGTGGGTGAACCAGGCGGTGGAACTCACTACAGGATCGCTCCTTGATTGTCTCGGTCAGCCCTTGAGCGCGCCCGAGGCGAGCCCGCGGACGAACGAACGCTGGAAGAACAGGAACGCGGCGACCGAGGGGAGCAGCGCCAGCAGCGACGCGGCCATGATCACGCCCGGGGTGACGTTCGTGTCGATCCGCAGTGTCCGCAGGGCCAGCGGCAGGGTGTAGGTCGACGCGTCGGTCGACACCAGCAGCGGCAGCAGGTACTGGTCCCAGATCATGGTGAAGCCGAAGACGCCGATCACGCCGAGCGCGGGTTTGCACATCGGCAGGATGATCTGCGCGAAGATCCGCAGATCTCCGGCGCCGTCGATCCGGGCGGCCTCTTCGAGTTCGCGCGGGACGTCCTTCATGAACTCGGTCATCACCAGGATCGAGAAGGCCCACGCGCCCAGCGGCACGATCATCCCGGCGAGGCTGCCGATCAGGTTGAAGTGCACCACCGGAAGGTCCGACAGGATCAGCGACAGCGGGATCGCGAGGATCTCCTCCGGCAGCATCAGCGTCGCCAGGATCGCGACCAGCACGAAGGTCATGAACCGGAACTTCTTGCGCGCCAACGCGTATCCGGCCAGCACCGAGACGATGACCTGCAGCAGCAGGCCGAAGCCGACCACCAGGAACGAGTTGAGCAGGTACTTCCCGACACCGAGGTCGAAGGCGATGCCGAAGTTGCCCAGGGTGGGGCTCGACGGGACGACGCTCAGCGCCGTCGGATCGGAGACGTCGTTGAACGCGCTGACCAGCAGGGCCAGCAGCGGTCCGGCGAAGATCAGGAGCAGCAGGGCGTACAGGACGAACTTCAGGATCCGTCCGCCCGGCGACTTGACGGCGTCGAGGCCGAGTGCCGAATCGTTGGCCGCGGTCATGCGTCTCGCCTCCGTCGGAGCACCTGGACGAACAGGGTCAGCACGAGCGTCGCGAGGAACAGCAGGACCGCTCCCGCCGCGCCGACGCCCAGCCGGTTCTGTTCCAGGCCGAGTTTGTAGATCAGGGTCATCGCGACCTCCGTCGAGCCGTTCGGCCCGCCGTTGGTCAGCAGGAACACCTCGGTGAACACGCGCAGGCCGCGGATCGCCGCGAGGACGAACAGGATCGAGAACACCGACCGCAGACCCGGCAGTGTCACGTGGAGGATCTTGCGCCAGCGGGAGGCACCGTCCACAGTGGCCGCTTCGTAGAGACCGCGGTCGATCCCGGCAAGGCCCGCCAGGAAGATCATCATGTCGTACGGCGCACCGCGCCAGATGCCGGTGATGATGACCGAGATCATCGAGGTATCGGGATCGTTGATGAAGCCCGACGGTCCCAGCCCGACCAGGCCGAGGATGGAGTTCAGCATCCCGTCCTCGGTCGGGTGGTACATGATCCGCCAGAGTTCGGCGACCACCGCGATCGGCACCACCACCGGCAGGAACGCCGCCGAGCGCAGGAACTTCAGCCGCTTGCTCTGGCCCTCCATCAGCAGCGCGAGGGCGAGGCCGATGACCATCGACCCGGCCGTCTGCCCGACCGCGATGATCACGGTGTGCCAGATGGCGGAGTGGAACGCCTCGTCACCGAGGACGGTGCCGTAGTTCTGCCCGCCGACCCACTGGTTGCCCAGATACGGCTGGACGTCCTGGAAGGACATCGTCACCGCGGTGATCATCGGGATGAACTTGAAGTACACGAACAGGATCAGGGCGGGGGCCAGGAACAGCCACGGCGTCCACCACTTCCCGTCGCGGTCGCTGCGCCCGCGGGCCTTCGGCGCGGGCGCCCGCCGGGTGGCGGGACGGTCCGCGCCGACGGCCGCCGGCTTGGCGTGATCTACCGTCATGACGCGCTGATCCCCTGTTGCTGCAAGGTCGCGGTGAGCTTGGTGTCGAGTTTGGCCAGTTCCGCCTTGGTGTCGAGCTTGCAGTCGGCGACGAGCGCGCTGACCGTGTCGGCGGTGTCCTGGCGGACGGGCGTCCAGTTCGGGATGGACGGCGCGTAGTGGCCGGACTTGGCGTAGATCTCGGCGTAGGTCTTCCAGCGCGGGTCCGGGCGGACCTGGGTGATGTCGACGTTCTTGTTCACCGGGAGCTGGACGATGAAGGCGGTGTCGCCCTCCATGCCGATCTTCTGGCCGTCGGCCGAGATCGCGAAGTCACCGAAGGCGTCCTGCCCGGCCTGGTTCGGCGAACCGGCCATCATGTAGATCGACAGTCCTTCGGCGAGCACGTCCGCGTTCTTGGCGCCCTTCGGCATCGGGACGACCTCGTACTTGTCCTTGCCGAGCGCCTTGTCGAACCGCGGCAGCAGGTACGGGCCGACGACGTACATCCCGGCCTTGCCCGCTTCGAACGTCTCGTTGGTGGCGGGGGTCGGCATGGTGACCGAACCGGGCTGGATCACGTTGTCCTTGCAGCCGAGGTCGCGGAACCACTGCACCGCGGCCAGCGATTCGGGGGTGCTCATCGACGGCTTGTACTTGCCGCCTCCGGTCTCGGTGATGAAGTCGCCGCCCGCGGCCCACAGGAAGTTGGAGAAGTACCAGGAGGCGTAGCCACGCTTGGTCGACAGCGTCGCGTTCAGGCCCGCGGTGTCGTTCTTGCCGTTGCCGTCGGGGTCGCCGGTGGTGAAGGCCTTGGCGAGGTCGACCAGCTCGGGCCAGCTCTGCGGGACGCTCTTGCCGAGCTTCTCCCGCCAGTCCTTGCGGATCAGCAGCGCCGAAGCCTGCGCGCTGTAGGGCAGGCCGTACAGCTTGCCGTCCGGGGTCTGGTTGGACTTCAGCGCCTGCTCGGTCAGCTCCGAGGCGTGCTTGATCTTGCCCTGTTCGATCTCACGCACGAGACCCTGGCTCTTCAGGGTGCCGACCTGCGTGACGTCGTTCATCACGATGTCCGGCAGGTCGCGCTGGGCGGCGCGCTGGGCCAGCTTCGTCTCGAAGTCGTCGAAGATCGCGGTGACCTGCACCTTGAAGCCGGTGGCCTTCTCGAACGCTTCCGCGAGCCGCTTCGTGGCCTGCTCACCGGCGCCGCCGGGGGTCGTCCGGGTCCACAGTTCCAGTGGGGCCTTGGTGTCCTGCGCGACGTTCGTGCCTGCGGGGCCTGCCGAGCAGCCCGAAAGAACCAGCGCTGAGACAGTGAGTCCCACGCCGATCCACCGCGATTTCCGCATCGCTTCTCCTGTTCACTGTGGACCACGCCGTCTACTCCGCAGGGACGGTAAGCGCTTTCCCGGTCCGGGGTCAATGGTCCGATGATTACGAATTTCAATCGGCCGACCTTGCCTCCGGGTGGGGCTCACCGCCCTTGGGGCGGGTTAAGCATCCGATGTATGGTGCCCTCGGAGGTAGGGATGACGGAGCTGAAACACCGGCCGGCGGCGATCCTCGTGATGGAGGAACGCCGCCGTGACGACGTTTACCCCGAGGCCGTACGCGACGAAATCGGGGCGCTTGTGGACCTGCGTGAGCCGCTCACCCGCGAGCGGCTGGCGGAGCGTCCGGAGGCCCTCGACGGGATCGAGATCCTGCTCTCGGGCTGGGGGGCGCCGGTCCTCGACGCCACGCTGCTGCGGGCGGCACCGGACCTGCGCGCGGTGCTCGTCGCCGCCGGATCGGTCCGCCCGCTGACCACCCCCGAGTTCTGGGCGCGCGAGATCCCGATCGTGTCCGCGGCGGCCGCGAACGCCGTCCCGGTCGCCGAGTTCACCCTGGCCCAGATCCTCTTGGGACTGAAGCAGGTGCACCGGATCTCCCGCGAGATCCGGGAGCGGCGGGCCTACCCGGCCGACCCGAGGGTCGCCGGGGCCTACCGCTCCAAGGTCGGGCTGCTCGGCCTCGGCGAGATCGGTGCTCTCGTCGCGTCTCACCTGCGAAGCTTCGACGTCGAGGTGCTGGCGAGCGACCCCGTCGTCGACGCCGCGGCCGCCGCGGAACTCGGCGTGCGGCTGGTGGACCTCGACGAACTGTTCGGCACCTGTGCGGTCGTCAGCCTGCACGCCCCGCTGCTGCCGGAGACCGAAGGGCTTGTGAACGGGCGGCTCGTGGCCGGAATGGGCATCGGCGCGACCCTGATCAACACCGCCCGCGGCGCCGTGGTCGACGAGTCGTCGGTCGTCCCGGTGCTGAGCGAGCGGCCGGACCTCACGGCGATCCTCGACGTCACCTGGCCCGAACCGCCCGAACCGGACTCGCCGCTGTACGCGCTGCCGAACGTGGTCCTCACCCCGCATCTGGCCGGGGCACTGGGCGCCGAGCGCGCGCGGATGGGGGAACTCGTCGCGCGGGAACTGCGCCGGTTCGTCCTCGGGCAGCCGCTGCAGCACGCCGTCGCGCCGGAACGGGCCCACTTGCGGGCGTGAGGTCGTATAACGTCCTATACCGCGTGCCGGCTGGCGGCCAGCACTGCCGCGAGCCCCTCTTGTAGATCTTTGACGAAGTAGCCGGGCATCTCCAGTGACGGGAAATGACCCCCGGCTTCGGGTGCCCTCCATCGGACGATCTGCCGGTACCGCTGCTGCGCCCACGGGCGCGGATACTTCTCGATGTCGCGGGGATAGGTGGTGATCGCCGCCGGGACGTCGACCCGGAGGTCGGGATCGAGCGAGTTGTGGCTTTCGTAGTAGATGCGAGCAGACGACGCGCCTGTCCGGGTCAGCCAGTACAGGGTGACGTCGTCGAGGACGCGGTCTCGGGAGATCGTCTCGAACGGGCTGTCTTCGGTGTCGGACCACTCGGCGAACTTGTCGAGAATCCAGGCGAGAAGCCCGACCGGTGAGTCGACGAGCGAGTAGCCGATGGTCTGCGGCCGGGTCGCCTGTTGCTTCGCGTACGCCGCGCGGTGGTGCCAGAAATCGTGGGTTTCCTCGGTCCAAGCGCGTTCGGCCGCTGTAAGCCCGTCCGTGGTCAGCCCGGGTGGTCCCGCCGCGAACGTCGTGTGGATGCCGAGGACGTGCGCCGGGAACCGGCCGCCGAGAACCGTGGTGATATTGCCTCCCCAGTCGCCGCCGTGCGCGGTGAACCTGTCGTAGCCGAGCCTGCCCATCAGTTCCACCCACGCGGCCGCGATCTTTTCGGTGCCCCAGCCGGTGGTGGACGGCTTGTCGCTGTACCCGAAGCCCGGTAGCGAGGGGACCACGACGTGGAATGCCGGCGCGTCCGCGTCCTTCGGATCCGCCAGCTCGTCCACCACATCGACGAACTCGGCGACGCTGCCCGGCCAGCCGTGCGTCAAGACCAGGGGAACGGCATCCGCACGCGCGGACCGGCGGTGGAGGAAGTGGATTCCCAGGCCGTCGATGGTCGTGCGGAACTGGCCGATCCGGTCGAGGCGCTTCTCGAAGGACCGCCAGTCGTATCCGGTGCGCCAGTACTCCACGACATCGACGAGGTCGGCGAGAGGAACACCCTGGCCCCATCGGCGATCGACCGTCTCGGTTTCGGGTAGCCGCGCCGAGGCCAAGCGTGCACGCAGATCCTCGAGGTCGGCGTCGGATGCGTGGGCTTCGAAGGGGTGTACGTCGCTGGACATGAGACCTCCTGTCATCGAAGAACCGGCTAAGACGGTTCTAGCAGGACCGCATGTCGGGGTGCAACCGGCTAAGGTGGTTCCATGCCTGCTGGGTTCCCTGACTTCCGCCTCGGCAACGTGCTGGCGACCAGCTTCACCGCGACCCTGACGGAGCGTCGTGGTGACGCTGTGGAACGCATTCCCACGCCGCACCGGCTCGTCGACTGGCTGGCGGTGAGCGGTCTCGCCGTGGACTCGTGCACCACTGGCCAGCTCGAACTCGCTCGGGAACTGAGGGAGTCGATTCACGCCGCTGCGACCGCGGCCGCGCTCCGGGACGCGCTCCCCGCTTCCGCCGTCCAAGTCATCAACGAGCGCAGCACCCAGGGCCGGGCCGCGGCCGTTCTGACGTCCGAAGGCAAGCGACGATGGCAGCTCGGCCCGGCTTCCCGCGTGGAAGACGCCCTTAGCGTGATCGCCGCCGACGCGGTCAGCATCATCTCCGGCGAACGCGACGGAAAGCTGGCCTTGTGCGCTTCGCCGACCTGCCAAGCCGCCTTCTTCGACACCAGCCAAAGCCGCTCCCGTAAATGGTGCGACATGAACACGTGCGGGAACCGGCAGAAGAAGGCGCGGTTCAAGGCGAATCAGCGGAAGAAATCTCTCTGAGCGCAAGGGGGGGTGCGTACGGTTGCGACGGTTGTTGCCGTTGTGGGGTCGGCTTCGGGACGTGGGCACTGGGGTCGTTGCCGCGAAACGGCAACGTGGTGGTGCGATGCCGGTCTGGTGATGTGACCGCCGGGCCGTTGCCGTTGCCGTTGCCGTTGAACGGCGACGGGCTTGGGCAGCGGGGGCTTTTCGCGCTTTGCCGCTCTGGAACGTTGCCGAGGAATGGCGACGGGTTCGGGCGGTGGTGGTGTGCGGTTGGCTTTGTGCCGTGATCGGCTGGTTTGTCGCCGCGAAACGGTGACAAGTCGAGACGGTGCCGGCTTCGGGACCTTGCCGTTTCGGTCCATCGCCGCTATACGGCGACGGACTCGGGCAGGAGTGGTGGCTTTTCGTGCCTTGCCGCTCTGGGGCGTTGACGGGGATGGCGACGGGCCGGGGTTGTCGGGTTGCCGAAGAACGGCAACCGATCCGGACGGTTGTGTTGCCGAAGAACGGCAACCGATCCGGACGGTTGTGTTGCCGAGGAGCGGCAACCGGCCAGGGACGGCGCTGTTGCCGAAGAACAACAACCGATCCGGACGGCGGCGGTCACGTGAGCTGGCCGCGACGGGACCTACCCGATCACCAGTTCCGCACCACCGGCGCATACCCCACGGGCTTGTCCCCGACCTTCACCCCAGGACTGATCACCCAGTTCTGGTACTCGGGCGTGAACATCCGGTACACCGACTCCGGCGGCACGGCGCTGGCCTCATTGAGGATCGTCCGCAGCTCCGGTGGCAGTTCGAAGTCGAGCGCGGCCATGCTCGTGCGCAGCTGGGTGGCGCTGCTCGCCCCGACGATCGCGGACGCGACGCCCGGCTGGGTGGCGACCCAGTTGATCGCGACCTGCGCCATCGTGACGCCGAGTTGGGCCGCGACCTCCTCCAGTGGCTTGAGCAGTGCCCAATCGCGTTCGGTCCACGCCTTCCCGGCGTTGCCCGGATCGCTCAGCCTGCCCTCACCGGCGGGGGTCTCGGTGGTCTGGCGGTACTTTCCGGTGAGGAAGCCGCCTGCCAAAGGGCTCCACGCGGTGATGCCGAGTCCGAGGTGCTGTCCCATCGGGACGTGTTCGGTCTCGATCGTCCGCTCCACGAGCGAGTAGGGCAGCTGGAGGTTGACCGCCGGGGTCAGCGCGTGCGCGTCCGCGAAGGACTGGGCCCGCGCGGCGTACCAGGCGGGCACGTCCGAAAGTCCGGCGTAGCGGATCTTTCCCGCGCGCACCAGGTCGTCGAAGGTGCGCATCACCTCTTCCGGCGGGGTGATGCGATCCCAGGTGTGGAGCAGGAACAGGTCGAGGTGGTCGGTGCCGAGCCGTCGCAGTGACGCCTCCAGCGCCCTGATCAGGTGCTTGCGCCCGTTGCCGCCCGCGTTCGGGTCGCCGGGGTCGACGCTGTTGGTGTACTTGGTGGTGAGCACGACCCGGTCGCGCACCTTCGCCTCGGCGATGAGGCGGCCGAGGATGGTCTCGCTTTCGCCGGCGGTGTAGAAGTCGGCGGTGTCGATGAAGTTCCCGCCCGCGTCGAGGTATTCGCGGAAGACCGGGCGGACCTCGTCCTCGGTTTTCCCGTAGGCGGCGTGGAAACCGCCGGTGCCGAAGTTCATCGTGCCGAGGGCGATCCTGCTCACGCGCAGGCCGGACCGGCCGAGCGAATAGTACTGATCCAGTGGCATCGCGGTGGCTCCGGGGTTTCAGTGGTGTCCACTGTGGACAGGGATGACGAAGCTGACGGTCTTCTCGTCGAGGATCTTGTGCGTCGGGTCGGCGAGGCCGATCCACACCTTGTGCGGTCCCGCCGGCAGCGACTGGATGATGAGCGGCTCTCCGCTGCCGTCCGCCCAGTGCCACTGCGCGTCGTCGACCGTCACGTGGATGTGGCCGATCCGGGGCGAGACATCGAGCGCGGCCGGGCCGTAGACCGGGACGATCCGGAGGTTCTCCGCGCGGTACCGCAGGACGACCAGGCCCATCGCGAGCTGTTCGGGCAGTGGCTGGTCCACGACCAGCGAGGGTGGTGGCTGCGACGGCAGCGGCACGACGGGTGCGGGTGACCAGTCGGCGGCGGCGACGGCGGCAGGGGGAGCGGATGCCGTCGGCGGCGGTGAGGCGGCACTGCAGGCGGCGGTGGCGAGGACGAGGGCGGCGGCGAGGGCGAGCTTCCCAAGAACGGGCATGAGATCACGCTAGGACGGCCGCGAGCACCTCGGCGCCCGTCGGATGACGTCATCGGTGTAGGTCACCCGTGACACTTTCCGGTGATCACCAGGTAGCGGCACCCCAGGCGGGGAATACCGAGGACATCAGGCTGGGGGCGGAAAAGAAGGAGAGAACGATGAGGACTCGGATCGCCGCCTTGGCGGCCAGCGTGACGCTCATGATTTCCGCGGGTGCCTTCGCGGCCTCGCCCGCCTCCGCGGACCCGGTGCCCGGCAGCCCGAACCAGTTTTACGCGTCGTGCGCCGTCGACCTGCTGGGTGTCCCGGTGGGATGCCTCGAAACCGACGAAGTGCACGCGACGCACATCTGCCAGTACGTGCTCACGGCTTTCGGGCTCGGGCTGGACTGCATCCAGCGCTGATCACAGGTCGTCCTCGCCGATGATCGTGCGGAGTTTGTGCAGGGCGCGGTGCTGGGCGACCCGGACCAACCCGGGGCTCACCCGCAGGACGGCGCCGGTTTCGGGAGCCGACATACCGACGGTGACGCGCAGCCGGATGATCTCCCGCTGAATACCGGGCAGGGTGCTCATCAGACGGGTCAACCGGTCGTGCCCGTCGGCGGCGAGGGCCTGCCGTTCGGGTTCGTTGGGCTCGGGCGTCGCGCGATCGGGCAGATCGGCCGTGGGTTCGGACCTGTCGCGGGCCCGCCACCGGAAGGCAGCGGCGACCTTCCGGGAGGCGATCCCGAGAACGGCGGTGAGAAAGGAGCGGCCGGTGGTTCTGGCGGTGGGAAGGGCGGTGAGCACGGCGAGACAGGTCTCCTGTGCGACGTCCTCCGCGGCGATGATCCGCGTGTCGATCCCGTCCATCCGGCTGCGGCAATAGCTCGCGACGACCGGTTGCACGATCTCCATCAGTTCCTCGGTCGCGGTGGGATCACCGCCGCGGGCGCGAGGAACGAGGGATTCGAGATCCTCCGTCAACGCACCGTCGTCCGGAAAAGGAGCCGCCCCCGGCGAGGCGCGTTCGCCGGGGGCGGTCCAGGTCAGGCGAGTTCCCAAAGCGCGGGCACGTTCGGCGGTTCCCAGCCGGGCATGGAGGTGTGCGGCTGGATCACGCGGTAGTTGCTGCCGCCGTAGGTGGCGGTCGCACCGGAGCCGTAGTAGGTGTACGGCGCCCAGGTGCCGCCCGGCGGGTTCGAGGTCGTCGGGCCGGTCGGGGTGGTGGTCGGCGTCGTGGTGGTGCTGGACGGCGGGTTGCCGGTGACCATCAGTCGCAGGTTGTAGGCGCTCAGGATCTCCGTGACCGGCTGGAAGTAGATGGTGCCGCCGGAGGTGCAGTCGCCGGAGCCACCGGAGGTGACGCCCTGCGCCTGGTCACCGGTGATCCACGAACCGCCGGAGTCGCCGGGTTCGGCGCAGACGTTGGTCCTGGTCAGGCCGGTGATGGTTCCTTCGGGGTAGGTGACCGAGGTGTTCTTCTGCAGGATCGTGCCGCAGTGCCAGCCCGTCGTGGAGCCGGACCGGCAGACCGAGGAGTTGACCGCGGCCTCGGTCGAACCGGCCACCGGCACGGTGCCGGGGTAGCGGTTGACCAGTGCTCGCGGGGTGTTGCCCGCGTCGGCACGGACCCAGGCGTAGTCGTTGCCGGGGAAGCTGGAGCCCGCGACGGTCCCGCTCGGGTTCGAGGTGCGGGTGCCTGTGGTGCCGCAGTGCCCGGCGGTCACGAAGCCGCCCTCGACCGGGAAACCGATGGAACAGCGGCCCGAACCGAAGGTGTAGGCGTTGCCGCCGATGATGTCGATCAGCGCTCGCGGTTTCTCGGTGCTGGCCTCGACGCGGACCGAATCGGCCTGCACGCCGGCCTCGGCCGCCCACGACTTCGCGGCGGCCTCACCGCCGGCGTTGGCCAGTACGACGATCGAGTTGGTGACGACGTCGGTGTACCAGCCGGGCACGGTCTTCGGTGCCTTGGTGGACTTGGCGTCCAGCGCCAGCTTGGCGGCGTCGAGCTGGGTGGCGCTCCGGGCGACGGTCTTCGGGGTCGCGCCGGCGGCGCGCACCAGGTCGGCCTGCGCCGCGTCGGTGACGGCCACGGTCAGCGAAGTCCCGGTGGTGTCCAGCCAGGATCCGGCGTACGCCGTGCCGAGCTGCTTCTTCAGCGTGTTGTCGATGACCGCGGCCCGTTGCTCGCTCGCGAGCCGGAGCTTGGCCTGTTCGGGGCTGATCTTGAGGTCTCGCGACATGGCCGCGAGCATTTCCGACTGGGCCTGGTCGGCGGCCGTTGCCGGTTGCCCGGCACTCGCGCTCGGGGTGAGGGCGATGGCCGTGACCAAGCCCGCGCCGGTGATGGCCGCGGCTGTGGCGGCGAGGATCTTTCTGTTCATGTCGACGCTTTCCTCGAAACGGGCGGGGGAGGAGAGGGAACGTTCCCGACCGTACGAGGCGCATCACGGAATTGGTACATACCATTTGGGTCATACCCACGGGCTTGAGCGCCGGGTGATATGACACTCGAGCGGGCGGTTCCGCTCGGTGAATCCGTTGCCGGGCAAGAGCTTCCACTGCCCGGAGACCAGAGTGGACGCCGCCGCCGCTGTCGGCTCGTGGTGCCGTCCTTGTCGTCAATACCGTACTTTTGAGGGGTAAGGCAAAGGGAACGCCGGAACTTCTCACGGAGTGAGGATCGCAAGTGCAGCTTTTCGGGCGGGAAGCCGAACTGAAGGGCCTTGACGAGCTCGTCGACGGTCCTGCCGAGGGCTGTGGCGGTGTCCTCATCCAGGGCGAACCGGGTGTCGGCAAGTCCGCCGTCGTGGCGGAAGCGGTCGCCGCGGCGACGGTCGGCGGCCTGCGGGTACTGCGCACGACCGGCGTCGAGGCCGAACGGAACTTCGCCTACGCCGGTCTGCACCAGCTACTCTTCCCGGTTCGAGCGGGTGCGGACACCCTGCCCGCGCCGCAGCGTTCCGCGCTCTGGGCGGCGCTGGGCCTCGCCGAGGGGGCGGAGCCCAACGCGTACCTCGTCGGGCTCGCCGCGCTGACGCTGCTTTCGGAGGAGGCGGCGGCCAAACCGCTGCTGATCGTCGCCGAGGACGTCCACTGGCTGGACCGGGAGAGCGCCGACGTCCTTGCGTTCGTGGCCAGGCGGATCGAGTCGGAGCCGATCGTCCTGATCGCGACCCTGCGGGACGGGGAACCGTCGCCGTTGCGCGACGCGGGATTGCCCGCGATGGGCCTGGAGCGGCTGCCCGACGCGGTCGCGGCCGAACTGCTCGACTCAGTCGCCCCCCGGCTCACGACTCCCGTCCGGACCCGGCTGCTCGCCGAGGCCGCCGGGAACCCGCTGGCATTGACCGAGTTGCCGTCGGCCATGACCGAGGCGGCCGATCCCGTGCTGCCACTGACCGATCGGCTCGAGCGGACGTTCGGTGACCGGTTCGTCGCCCTGCCGGAACCCGTGCGCACGACCCTGCTGGTCGCGGCGCTCAACGAGACCGGGTCGATCACCGAGACGCTGGCGGCGGCCGGTGCGCTGCTGGGCGAAACCGTCGAGCCGGAAGCGCTGACGCCCGCCGCGGAGGCCCGGTTGATCGACCTCGAGCCACGGACGGTGTCGTTCCGGCATCCGCTGATGCGTTCGGCCATCCCGGCATCGGCGTCGGCCGAGGAACGGCGGCACGCCCACCTCGCCCTCGCCGACGTCCTGCGCGAGGAGCCGGATCGCCGGGCGTGGCATCGGGCCGCCGCGGCGATCGGTGCCGACGAAGCCGTGGCCGGCGAGCTGGAGAACGCCGCCGACCGTGCCCGGCACCGTGGTGGACCGGCGGCCGCGGTCGCGGCGCTGGAGCAGGCCGCCCGGTTGAGCGCCGATCCGGCTCGGCGGGCGGACCGGTTGCTGCGGGCGGCCGAGCTGGCCGTCGAATCCGGCGGACGCGAGAAGGCGGAACGGCTCGTCGAGGACGCCCGCGCCGGCGAGCTCACGCCAAGGCAACGAGCGACCGCGAGCTGGTTGCTCAGCGGGTTCGAGGACGGCGTGCGCGAGGACCTGTCCCGGGTCGCGGAACTGGCGCGGCTGGCCGAGGCGGTGGCGAAGGACGGGATGCCGGATCCGGCGATGCGCATCCTGTGGGGTGCCGCCATGCGCTGCTTCTGGACCGAGCCCGGCCCGGAGGCGCGGCGAACGCTGCTGGCCGTCGCGGACCGGCTCCCGGTCGAGAACTCCGACCCGCGCCTCGTCGCCGTCACCGCCTACGTCGCGCCGTTCGAACGGGCCGAAGCCGTACTCGGTGACCTGCGCGGACTCGCCGCCACCGGCGGAACCGATCCCGAGGTCGACCGCTTTCTCGGCAGTGCGTCCCTCCAGGTCGGCGCGGTCGATCTGGCCGCCCGGTTCTCGGCGGCCGCGGCCCCCGGGCTTCGTGCGCAGGGCAGGCTCGGCCTGCTGCCGAGGGCGTTGGCGGTCCAGGCGTGGAGCCAGGTCCGGCTCGGTGATCTCGCCGCGGCGGTCCCGGTCGCGGCGGAAGCGGCCAAATTCGCCAAGGAGACCGGTCAGCCGTTCATGTACGGGTTCGCCACCGCGGTCCAGGCCGAGATCGCCGCGTTGCGGGGCGAGCACAAACAGGCCAAGGCGCTGGCCGACGAGGCCGAACGGGTCGGGCTCGCCGCCGGTGCCCGGCCGGTCCTGGCGACCGTCCAGCTCGCCCGGGGTATCGCCGCCTCGAGTGAGGGCCGCTTCGACGACGCTTTCGACGATCTGCGGCGGCTGTTCGATCCCGCCGATCCCGCCTTCCAGCTGGCCCTGCGCGTCTACTTCGTCGCGGACCTGGCCGAGGTCGCGCTCCGGGCGGGGCAGGCCGAGGCCCTGCGGGAGATCGTCGCGGAAATGGAGCGGCTGGCCTTGTCGACGGCGGCACCGGCCCTGCACATCGGCCTGCGGTACGCCCGCGCCGTCCTCGATCCCGGCGACGACCTGTTCGAGACCGCGTTGCGGGCGGAGCTGGACGGATGGCCCGCCGAACGCGGGCGACTGCGGCTGGCCTACGGCGAATGGTTGCGGCGTCAGCGGCGTGCCGTCGATTCGCGCGCGCATCTGCGTGCCGCGCGGGAGACCTTCGACGCGCTCGGCATGACGGCGTGGGCCGAACGCGCGCGCCGTGAACTGCGGAGCGCGGGGGAGTCCAGCCCCAACCGCGGCCCGGACGCGCGGGAGAAGCTGACCCCGCACGAGCTGAGCATCGTGCAACTGGCCGCCGAAGGCCTGACCAACCGGGAGATCGGGCAGCGGCTCTATCTCTCGCACCGGACGGTCGGCACGCATCTGCACCGGATCTTCCCGAAACTGGGCGTGACTTCGCGGGCGGAACTCAAGAAATTCTCGTGACTGGTGCTGAGGGTTATTGGGGGTAAGGCAAACGTGTCGTGTCTCGGGCGAGGCGGCGGGCTGGGTGACGCGGCACCGCACTGGCCTTGCCGAAGTACATGAAGGCCCCCTTCCTTGCGTCTAGCGCCAATGTCAGGAACTTAGGCGGTTCAAGGGTGGGCTCCCCAGACTCGCCAACCATCCACAGTGGACACAAATCGAGGAGAAATGTCCTCTTGAATCCAGTTTGACCGTGTCCTTAAGTGCGTGAAGGC
The DNA here is from genome assembly GCF_055575975.1 of Amycolatopsis sp. NPDC033938. Lineage (NCBI taxonomy): Bacteria > Bacillati > Actinomycetota > Actinomycetes > Pseudonocardiales > Pseudonocardiaceae > Amycolatopsis > Amycolatopsis sp. NPDC033938. Next base: position 222,715 of record NZ_JBVIRO010000014.1, on the reverse strand, counting down.
CTCCTTCACTGCGCTAGACGCAGTGAAGGAGGCCTTCACGCACTTCACGACCGGTCGCCGAGGTCACAGCCGCCCCACCGTCACCAGAGATCACATCTGACGGTAGCGAAAGCCTCCTTCACTACCGTCAGGGTAGGCAAGGAGGCCTTCACTACCAGAAGAACGCGTACACGGGAGCGACACCGGCCCCATGCCACGACACGTTTGCCTTTCCCCTCAAGAGAACGACCCAAATCACTCACGACGTCTCACGAGGCCGCGATCAAGTGCGCAGCCACACCGCCGTATCCGTCGGCAGTTCACCGTCGACCGGGCCACTGGTCAGGAGGACTTCGCGATGCGGAGGGAGCGGCACCGGCGTGTCCGAGAAGTTCAGCACGAAGGTGAACCCCGGCTCCCGCGTGAACGCGAGCACGCCGTCGCCTAGCGGCAGCCATTCCAGGCCCCCGGCCCCGAGTGCGGGAAGCTCGTCCCGCATCCGGAGCCCGGCGCGGTACAGCCGCAGCATCGACGCCGGATCGGCCGCCTGCTCTTCCGCCGTACCGGAGCGCCATTCCGCGGGCTGGGGCAGCCACGTCCCGCCGGTGCCGAAGCCGAACGGCGGCGCGTCACCGGACCAGGGGAGCGGGACGCGGCAGCCGTCGCGGCCGGGGTCGGCGCCGTTCGTCCTGGCATAGACCGGATCCTGCCGGAGCTCGTCCGGGACGTCCTCGACCTCCCACAAACCGAGCTCCTCCCCTTGGTAGACATACAGCCCACCGGGTAGCGCCAAGGTCAGCAGCGCCGCCGCGCGCGCCCGGCGGGTCCCGAGTCCGAGGTCGACCGGAGTGCCGTGCAACCGGTCGGCGAACGCGAACCCGGTGTCACCCTCGCGTCCGTACCGGGTCACGTGCCGGGTGACGTCGTGGTTCGACAGCACCCAGGCCGCGGGCGCGTCGACCTCTTGGTGCGCCAGCAGCGTCCGCTCGATGACGTCCCGGAACCTCGTGGAATCCCAGGGGCACACCAGGAAGTCGAAGTTGAACGCGGCGTGCAGTTCGTCGCGCCGGAGATACCGCGCGGCACGCGACATGTCCGGCAGCCACATCTCGCCGACGAGGACCCGGTCACCCGGATAGCTGTCGGCGATCTTGCGCCACGACCGGTAGATCTCGTGCAGTCCTTCCTGATCGGAGAACGGCGTCTCGTCACCAGGGTCGACGTCGGGCAGCCGCGGGTCCTTGACCAGCCCATCGGCGACGTCGATGCGGAAACCGTCGACCCCCCGGTCGAACCAGAACCGCAGGACATCCTCGAAATCCGCGCGGATGTCCTGGTTGTCCCAGTTGAAGTCCGGCTGCCGCGAGCTGTAGAGGTGCAGGTACCACTCGCCGTCGGGGACCCGCGTCCACGCGGAGCCGCCGAAGCGCGACTTCCAGTTGTTCGGCGGTTCCGAACCGTCCGGGCCCCGGCCAGGACGGAACCAGAACCGTTGCCGCTCGGGCGATCCGGGTGCCGCCGCGAGGGCGTCTTGGAACCAGCGGTGCTCGTCGGAGCAATGATTCGGCACGATGTCGATGATCACCCGGATCCCCTTGGCGTGTGCCGCGGCGATCAGGTCCTCCGCCTCGGCCAGGGTGCCGAAGAGCGGGTCGATCTCCCGGAAGTCGGCGACGTCGTAGCCGCCGTCGTCCATCGGCGAGGGATACCACGGGGTGAACCAGATCGCGTCGATCCCCAGCTCGGCCAGGTAGTCCAGCCGCGCGCGGACCCCGGCGAGGTCGCCGACGCCGTCGCCGTTCCCGTCGGCGAAACTGCGGATGTAGACCTGGTAGATCGCCGCGCTCCGCCACCATCCGGCGGCGGACTGCCCCAATGCGGTCACGGAAGTGTCCTCCTCGATAGTTTGTGGATACCCCGGATGCGGCGAAAATCAGCCTTTGACGCTGCCGGCGGTGAGCCCGGCGAGAATGTGCCGCTGGAACGCCAGGAACAGCGCCACCATCGGCACACTGGCCAGCACCATGCCCGCGACCAGCACGTTCAACGGCATGTCGATGGCCACCCGCTGCAACATCACCGACAGTGTCTGCTTCTCGGTGTCCGGGAACACCAGCAGCGGCCAGATGAAGTCCTTCCACGCGGCCACCACCGCGAGGATCGAGACCACGGCGAGAATCGGCCGCGAGATGGGCAGGATGATGCGCCACAGCGTGCGCACCGGTCCGGCGCCGTCGAGCAGCGCGGCTTCGAGCAGCTCGTCCGGGATCTGGTCGAAGAACCGTTTCAGCAGATAGATGTTGAAGGCGTTGGCGGCGGCGGGCAGCCAGATCGCCGCCGGTGAGTTGATCAGGTTGAGGTGCAGCAGCGGGAGATCGGTGATCGTCACGTACGTCGGCACCAGCAGCGCCGCCGCGGGCAGCATCAGCGTCGCGAGCATGAGTGCCAGCACGACATTGCCGAACTTCGGGCGCAGCTTCGACAACGCGAAGGCCGCCGGGACGTCGATGGCCAGCTGGACGAGCCAGGCGCCTCCGGCGACGATGATCGTGTTGAGGAAGTACTTGCCGAGGCTGAGCTGGTTCCAGGCGTCGGCGAAGGTCTCCGGATGCCACTCGTTCGGAATGAACGTCGCCGGCGTCTGGGCCAGTTCCTGCGGCGACTTCATCGCACCCGTCACCACCCAGTACAGCGGGAACAGGAACGCGAGAACGAACAGCAGCAGCGTGCAGGTGAAGACGACGGCGTAACCGATCTTGCCGCCGGGGCTGCGGAGCGTGCTGGGGGAGACGAGCGTCCTCATGATTGATCCGCCTTCCGGGTCAGGCGCACATACAGCGCGGAGAACACCCCGAGCGCGACGAACAGCAACAGGCTCAACGCGCTGGCCGAGCCGAAGTCGTTGTAGACGAAGGCATAGCGATACAGCAGCAGGAGCACGGTCACCGTCGAATCGTCCGGTCCGCCACCGGTCATCACGTACGGCTCGGTGAACACCTGCATGGTCGCGACGATCTGCAGCAGCAGGAGCACCAGCAGCACGAACCGGGTCTGCGGCAGGGTCACGTGGATCAGGCGTTTCCACAGTCCGGCGCCGTCGAGTTCCGCGGCTTCGTAGAGCTCGCCGGGGATCGTGCCGAGCGCGGCGAGGTAGATCAGCGTGGTGCTGCCCATGTTCGCCCACGTGGACACGAACACCAGCGACAGCATCGAAGTGTCGCTGGAGTCGAGCCATTGCCCGCTGGGCAGGCCGACTGCGCCGAGCGCGGAGTTGAACAGACCGGCACCCGGGTCGTAGAACCATTTCCACATCAGCGCGGTGACCACCGGCGGGAGCATCACCGGCAGGTAGACCGCCAGCCGGAAGAACGCCTTGGCGTGCCGCAGTTCGTTGAGCAGCACCGCGGTCAGGAACGGCACGAGGAACCCGAACACCAGGGCGAGCCCGGTGAACAGCAGGGTGTTGCGCCAGGCCACGCCGAACAGCGGGTCTTCGAACAGGCGGGTGAAGTTGTCGAAGCCGACCCACGTGGCCGGATTGACGAAGTCGACCTGCTGGAAGCTCATCAGTACCCCGCGCACGATCGGGTACCACGAGAACAGCGCGAACACCACGAGCGCGGCGCAGAGCAGGCCGTACGCGGTGAGGTTATTTGACCTGTGCGAGGACACCGTTGACCTTCGACTCGGCCGACGACAGCTGCTGATCGATATTCGCGTTGCGATCGGTGAGCACCGCCTGCATCACACTGTCGAGAATGGCGTAGACCTGCTGCGCGTTCGGCGGTTCGATGCGGCCCTTGACCCGGGAACCGGCGTCCACATAGGACTGGTAGTTCTCGGCGGGGACGTTGGCGTGCTTGGCTTTGATCGCGAGCTGCTGGTCACGCACGGCGCCTTGCCAGACGTCCGGGGTCGGCTCGGCGGGCAGCCCGACCGGCTGCTTGCCGTCGACGTACTGCTGGACGTGCTTCTCGAACCGCTCCGGGTTGAGGTACTTCCAGCGGACCCATTCCAGGCCCGCCTTGACCTTCTCCGGCGAGGCCTTGGGGTTGATCATGTAGCCCTCGCCGCCGAGCAGCGTGCCCTGCCCGCCCGGCATCCCGGCGACGCCGTAGTCCTCGTACTTGCCGTTGAACTGCTTCACCAGCACCGGGACGTTGTCCGGGGCGGCCATGTACATGCCGAGCCGGCCGGCGCCCATCATGCGCTGGACGTCCTGGGCTTCGAGCAACTGCTTGCCGCCCATGGTGTCGTCGTCCCAGCGCATGGCGCGCAGCTGGTTCAGCGCGGCCTTGGCCTTGTCGTTGTTGAAGGCGGCGACCCAGTTGTCGCCGTCCTTGCGGGCGACCTCGCTGCCCATGGAGTAGAGCCAGCCGGTCAGGTGCCAGCCACCCTGGTTGTTCTTGCTGTAGTCGGCGTATCCGACGGTTCCGTCGCCCAGCGCGGCGATCTTCTTCGCGGCTTCGCGGACCTCGTCCCAGGTTCGCGGCGGTTTGTTCGGGTCGAGCCCGGCCTTCTGGAACAGCGGGCGGCTGTAGAGCAGGCCCATGCTGTAGTTCATCGTCGGCAGGCCGTAGAGCTTGCCGCTGGAGTCGCGGAAGTTGTCCAGCAGCTCCGGCTTGATGTCGTTGATGTTCTTCAGGTCCTTCGCCGCTTCGGTGATGTCGGCGGCCTGACGGCGCGCGATGATCTGCGCCGGGTCGGTGAAGTAGACGTAGTAGACGTCTTCGAGCTGACCGCCGGCGAGTTTGGCGGAGAAGGTCTTCGGGTCCATGAACCCTTCGTGCGGCTCGATGTCGATGTCGGGGTGGCTCTCCTCGAACTCCTTGACGTCGGCGTCGAACACGCCGCGTTCGAACGGCTGGCTGGTCGGCGGCTGACCGGTGACGGTGATCTTGACCTTGCCCGCGGTTCCGGCGCCTTCACCGGAACCGGAACCGCAGGCGGCCGCCCCCAGGGCGAGCCCGCCCGCCAGGAGCAGGCAGAACATCCGGCGGCGCACTGTCGGGGACCAGGTGCTGCTCATCTCAAGCCTCATCTCGCCGATCGCGACGGCTGTCACGTGATTGCGGTCACTCTAAAGTGAAGAAGCAGATTTCCGCAATAACTGGATGAGAACTTGCAACTTATCGACAGTCGCGACCGAGGCTGCAAGCGCGTGAAGGCCCCCTTCACTCGGCTCAGCCGAGTGAAGGGGGCCTTCACGCGATGCGGTGCGGTTACCGGCGGGCGGTGGAGCCCCGGACGACGAGTTCGGGGGCGAACAACAGTTCCTCGGCGGCGACTTCTCCGCCGTTTATGCGTTTGACCAGCAGTTCGACCACAGCGCGGCCCATCGCCTCGATCGGCTGGCGGGTCGTGGTCAGTGGCGGATCGGTGCAGTTCATCAGCGCGGAATCGTCGTAGCCGACCACCGAGACGTCTTCGGGTACCGACAGTCCCTGCCGCCGGGCCGCGCGGATGGCGCCCAGTGCCAGCAGGTCGCTCGCGCACAGGACGGCGGTGGCGCCGCGTGGGTACAGCCGGGCCGCGGCCGCGTGGCCGCCTTCGATGGAGAACATGCCGTGCTCGACGAGTTCGTCCAGGACCGGAAGGCCGAGTTTCCCTGCGTAGGCGCGGAAAGCTTCGAGTTTGCGCTGGGACGGCACGTGGTCGGTGGGGCCGAGGACCAAGCCGATCTTCTCGTGCCCGAGCGAGCTCAGATGCCCGACGGCCTGCTCGACGGCGACCGCGTCGTCGCACGAGATCTGGGGCAGCCCGAGGTGCTCCACGGCGGCGTTGATCAGCACCGTCGGCAGGCGGCGTTCGGCGAGATGGTGGTAATGGGAGTGCACCGCGTCGGACTGGGCGTACAGCCCGCCGGCGAACACCACGCCGGAAACCTGCTGCTGCAGCAACAGGTCGACGTACTCCGCTTCGGACACCCCGCCCGCGGTGCGGGTGCACAGCACCGGGGTGAAACCCTGCTGGGCGAGGGCGTTGCCCATGATCTCGGCCAGCGCGGGGAAGATGGGGTTCTGGAGTTCGGGAAGGACCAGCCCGACCAGCCGGGCACGATCCCCGCGCAACTGGGTTGGCCGTTCGTAACCCATCACGTCCAGCGCGGTGAGGACGGCGGCCCGGGTGTTCGCGGAGACCCCGGACCGGCCGTTGAGCACCCGGCTGACCGTGGCTTCGCTGACCCCGACCTTGCGGGCTACTTCGGCAAGACGACGCGTCATGAGTGAAACTTTACCGCAAGTAAGCGCAAAAACTAGACATTCTTGATCGGTGCGGTGCTGGGTTCTTTCCCGACGCGGAAGTCACGCGAAGACGGGACGAACGCGGCGACCGCAGGCGCGGCGAAGCAGATGACGGCGCAGGCCGCCAGCACCGGCCCCGCGCCGAACTCATCGATCGCGGGCGCGATGAACGCCAGCCCGGCAGGCGCCAGGCCGTAGGAGAACAAGAAGTCCAAAGAGGACACGCGGGCGAGCTTGCCCGGCTCGACCTCCCGCTGGGTCGCGGTGAACCACGGGACGTTGAACAGTTCGATGCCCAGCCCGGCGACGGCGTACGCGGCGATGACGAAGGCCGGATGCACCGGGAACAGCAGGCTCAGCGGCGCGAAGCCGTAGCAGCCGAGTCCGATCAGCGCGGCCCAGCCTTGGCGTCGCGGCCGCCAGCGCGCGATGACGACGGCGCCCACGAGCGCGCCGAGGGTGTACGCGGTCAGTCCGCCCGCCAGGACGGCTTCGCTGTCGTAGCGGTCACGGCTGACCAAGGGCAGTACGACGCCGGTGGCGGAGTAGCCGGTGGCGATCACGGCGGTCAACGCGCCGAGTCCGGCGAGGAACCACGGGTGACGGCGAGCTTCGCGGAGCCCGTCGGCGAAATCGCCGAAGAAGCGGGTTTTGGTGGCGGCCGGGGCCGGGGTGAAGGTGCCGCGGGGCGGGATCAGTGCCACGCCCAGCCACAGCACGCCGGTGCCGATGACGAGGACCGGCGTCGAGGCGACGACGGCGAGCAGCGCGGTGAGGCCGGGCGCGACCAGCGTCGTGACCCGCACCGCCAGTGTCATCGCGGCGTTGGCCTGCTGACGCCGGTCCTCGGCGATCACTTCGGCGGTCAGCGCCTGGAACGCCGGACGGCACGCGCCCTGGCCGATCCCGACGAGGGCGGCCGCGACGGCCATCAGCGGGACGGACCTGCCCATGCCGATCGTGATCAGGGGAGTGGCGAGAGCCGCGAGGAGGCCCGCCCACAGGACGACCTGACGGCGGGAGTGCCGGTCGGCGAGGACGCCTGCCACCGGTACGGCCACGAGGAATCCCACGGTACGGGCGGCCAGCACGATGCCGAGGTCGACGGCGGAAAGCGAGCGTTCGAGCACCGCCAGCCCGAGGATGAACGGCAGTGCCCAGGTCGCCAGCCCGGATGCGGTGTTGCCGGTCCAGAGCCGGGCGAAGGACAGGGTGCGGAGCATGCCGGAAGAATGGCCCCGGCGTCTTCGATAGGCGACAGCGGGCCGGGTCACGCTCTACTCTCCCTTCCGTGCGCATGCTGACCCCGACCCCAGGCCCGGCACGGCGCCTCCGGGGCGGGGCCGTGGGCGTGCTGACCGGCACTCTCGCGACCGCTGCCCACCTGAGCGCCAACGGGCGCGTCCCCGACCTGGGCGTGGTCGTGCTGCTCGTCGCCCTGCTGAGCTGGGTGGCGTACGCGTTCGCGGGGCGGCGGCGCGGTCCGCTCGCCATCCTCTGCCTGGTGGCCGGCGGGCAACTGGCGATGCACGCCTCCCTCACCTTCCTGGCGTGGGAATCGCACTCCCGGCATACCGGAACCCCCGACAGCGGTCTTCTCATGACGGCCGGGCACGCCGTCGCGACCCTCGTGGTGGTCACGGTGCTGGCCGGTGCCGAGCGCGCGCTGTTCGCGCTCACCGCGCTGATCGCTTCGGTCCTTCCGCGCCGCTTGGCGCCGCGGCCCGCGACGGCGCCGCTGCGGCTCCACGTCCCGGTCGCGGTGCAATACCCCGCGACCGAGGCGCTCCTGCGAGACGTGCTTTCGCGGCGCGGCCCGCCGGTGTCGTTCGCCTGATCCCCGAAACCCTGCCGAGACCCGTGTCCCGGCAGGGCTCAGCACGCGCGCCGTGACCACTCCGGCGCGTGGTGCGGGCGCATGCCACCCCACCGACGCCTCAGGAGTTCCCCCATGGCAACACAGACCGAACCGACCACCAGTCCACCGCGCGTATCCGCCTGGCGCGGGCTGTTCCTCCGGCTCCACTTCTACGCCGGCGTCCTCGTCGGACCGTTCGTGCTCATCGCAGCGCTCACCGGTGTCCTGTACGCCGCGACTCCCCAGATGGAGTCCTGGATCTACGCCGACCAGCTGCGGGCACCCGTCGGGCTGAACCAGGCCTCGCTCGCCGACCAGGTCAAGGCGGCGCAGGCGGCCCACCCCGGCGGTGACCTGGTCGCCGTCCGTCCCGCGCCCGAGCCGGGCGACACGACCCGGGTGCTGTTCGCCGAGGAGGGGCTCGGCGAGTCCGAACGGCGAGCGGTCTTCGTCGACCCCGCCACCGCTCAGGTTCGCGGCGATCTCGTCGCATACGGCACGAGTGGCGCCCTGCCGTTCAGGACCGTCCTCGACCAGCTGCACCGCAACCTGCTGCTCGGCGAACCGGGACGGCTCTACAGCGAACTCGCGGCGTCTTGGCTGTGGGTGGTCGCCTTGGGCGGCCTCGTGTTGTGGGTGAGCCGTCGCCGCGCCCGCCGGAACGAGAAGGCGGAGAAGGCCGCGAAGACCGAGTCCGCCCGGGGGAAGTCGGTACGCAGGCACGGGACGATCGGACTGTGGGTTCTGCTGGGCGCGGTGTTCCTGTCCGCGACGGGCCTGACGTGGTCGGCGTACGCGGGCGAGAACGTCTCGGCCCTGCGTGAATCCCTCGGCTGGGCCACCCCCGCCTTGAAGGTGACGGGTACCGACGAGCACGCCGGGCACGCGGGTCACGGCGACGCTCCGGCCGCGCCGTCACCCGCCCGTCCCGAAAGCGTGGACGCGGTGCTGGCCTCGGCCCGGGCCGCCGGGATCGACGCGGCCTCCGTGGAGATCGGGCTGCCCGCCAAACCCGGATCTCCTTGGCAGGTGGCGGAAATCGAGCGCAGCTGGCCGACACAGGTCGACGCCGTCGCGGTCGACGGGACCACCGGGCAGGTCCTTGGCGAGGTCCGGTTCGACGACTACCCGCTGATGGCGAAGTTCGCCCGCTGGGGGATCGACGCGCATATGGGCGTGCTTTTCGGCTGGCCCAACCAGCTCGCGCTGCTCCTGCTCGGCGCCGGTCTGGTCACGCTGGTCGTGCTCGGCTACCGGATGTGGTGGCACCGCAGGCCGACCCGCGCCACCGGCCTGGCGTTCGGGCGCCCCATCCCGCGCGGGCAGTGGCGCAAGGCGCCGCCCGTCCTCGTGGTGGGACTCGTCGTCCTCGCCGCGGCGATCGGCTGGTTCGTGCCGCTGTTCGGGATCAGCCTGCTGGTGTTCCTGGTGGTCGATCTGCTGCTGGGCCTGCGATCCCGGGCGAAACCGGAGTCCGCCGACGTCACCGTGTGACCTCGGCGCCGGTGAGGCCGACGCTCGCCGCCCACAACCGGGCGGCGAGCTCGGTGTCGGCCAGCCGCCCGCGAACCGGTTCCCGCCGGGGCTCACCACGCAGGCCGAACACGCGGGGACCGAACATCTCGCCGCCGCGCACGTCCGGGTCGAGCACGGCGCGGACAGCAGGCCAAGCACCGGCTTCCTTACCCTGCAGGAGAAGCCCGGCGGGGAACTTCCGGCCGTCCGGCGTCGGGTGCACCGGCCTCGGCGGGGTCAGGGAGTCGAGCGCGCCGCCCGGGTGGTCGACGACGCTCAGCACCGTGCTCCCGGCCGCGCGCAGCCGCCGGTCGAGTTCGAAGGCGAACAGCATCTGCGCCTGTTTGGAGCGCGCGTAGGTGCGCTTGGGCTGGTAGTCCCGTTCGCTCTGGAGATCGTCCAGGTCGAGTTCCGCGGACTTGCCCACGAAGCTGCCCGTGGTGACGACGCGACCGGCCCGCGCCGCTTCGAGCAACGGCATCAGCCGGTGCACCAGCACGAAATGGCCGAGATGATTGGTCGCGAACGTCAGTTCGTGACCCTCGGCCGTCTCGTGCCTCGGCTGGTTCTCCAGCAGCACGCCCGCGTTGCAGACGACGGCGTCGAGCCGGTCGAGGCCCAGAGTGTCCACAGCGGACTCGATGGACGCGAGGTCGGAAAGATCGAGCCGCAGGTGCCCGAGCTTCGCGTCCGGGACGCGGGACCGGATCGACGCCATCGCGGCGTCGGCCTTGGCGGCGTCCCGGCTGCCGAGGAGCACGGTGGCGCCGGTCCCGGCCAGTTGTTCGGCGACGAAGTAGCCGATACCCGCGTTGCCGCCGGTGACCAGGAAGGTCTTGCCTTCGGCGCGAGGCGGGCGGTGGACGTCCCAGTGCTGCATGATGGCTCCCGGTTCAAAGTCGAAGTCACTTCGAATATACACACGTTCCGTTTTCGGAGTTACTTCGATGTCAGGTATCGTGATCACATGGGACGGACCGAGCCGGGCAGACGTGAGCGCAAGAAGGCGGCCACCCGCCAGGCCCTGTCGGGGGCGGCGCGCGAGCTGTTCCTGGAGCGGGGCTTCGACAACGTCACCGTCGCGGAGATCGCGGACGCCGCGGACACGGCGGTGTCCACGCTGTTCGCGCACTTTCCCGGTGGCAAGGAAGCGCTGATCCTCGGCCACGGGCAAGAACGCGAGGAGGCGCTGGCCGCCGCGGTGCGAAACCGCGCCGAGGGCGTGTCGATCCTGCAGGCGCTGCGGGACTTCCTCGCGACTCGAGGTCCCTTCGATCCGGCTCCCGATCCGCTGTCGCGCCGGGTCGCGGAGCTGGTGATCGCCACCCCGGCGCTGCGCGCCTACGCCAGGACGCTCTGGACGGGCTGCGAGGACGCGCTCACGAGAGTCATCGCCGAGCAGACCGGCGAGGACGACTTTTCCGTGCGGCTGCTGGCCCGCTATGTCCTGGAGATCCCGGATCTGGCGGGTACGGAACCCGATCCCGCCGCCGCGCTGGACGCCGCTTTCACCTTCCTGCGCCGGGGCTGGCCGGGGTTCTGAGCGGCTAGCCTGGGGAAATGAAGGGTCTGCTGCTGCGGTTGTCCGCGGTCGACGCCGACGCGGAAGCCGCGGTCCGGGTCATCGCCTATTTCGACGAACTCGTGGCGCGGCAGGCCCGCCTCACCGATCTGGTGCGCGCCACCGCGGCACTCGCGGACTGTGTGGCCGGGATGAGCCGGGACGGCCTGCCCGCACCGCTGCGGTTCACGCCGGACGGCGAGCCCTCACCCGACGAGGTGACCGAGTCGGCGACGGCCGATCTCGGTGAGCCGTCGGGAAAGGTCTGGCTGGAGCGAACTGGAGCGCCGGGACCGCTCGACGACCTCGTGCTGGAGCGGTTCGCGATGGCCGCCCGCGTCCTCGGTCGTGCCGAACCCGGTGGGACCACCCCGCATCTGGCGGATCCCGCGCTGGTCGAGTTGCTGTTGGGGGAGCGGGCCGGTGAAGAGGACCGCGCCCGAGCGCTGCGGCTGCTCGGCCTGTCCCCCGACCGGCCGGTGCGGGTGCTGGCCGTGGGAACCGAGGACGGCCGCGATCCCGGCGCGGCGGCGGTCGGTCTCCTGGCACGCGGCGGGTCGCTGCCGAGGTTGCCCGTCTCGACGGTGGGGGAGGTGGCCGCGGTGCTGCTGCAACCACGCGACGACTCGCTCGTCGGCTCACTGCGGTCCGCGCTCGCGGATCGGGCGAAGGAACGCGACACCACCGGCGGGGTGCGGGTCGGCGTCGGCGACGCCGTGCCGGGGCTCGAAGCGCGCCGCTCCTGGCTGCAGGCACGGCTGGCGGAACGGTTCGCCGTCCCCGCGGTGGAGCCGGTCGTGGTGCACGGCGAGCTGGGTTCGCTCACCCTGTTCGCCGAGGTGCCGCCGGCGCGGTTGCGGGCACAGGACGACGTCCTGGCGCTGGACGCGCTCGCCGCGACACCGACCGGGGCCGCCGACGTCGAGGCGCTGGAAGCCTTCTGCCGCACCGGATCGCTGCGGCAGGCGGCGGTCGCGCTGCACCGGCACCACAGTTCGGTGGCGGCGCGGCTCGCCCACGTCGAGGACGCGCTGGGCTGGCGGCTGGACGAACCGGGCGATCGCTTCCGCGCGCGTCTCGCCCTGCTCGCCCGCCGCCTCGCGCAGCGCGGCTAGACCTCTAGACCTCGAGAGCGCGACCGAGCACGGTGATCGCTTCGGTCACCTCGCGTTTGCTCACGGCGGCGTACTCCACCACCGACGAACCGTGGAAGGTGCCCGGGAACAGGTGGAGTTCGGTGGTGACACCGGAGGCGAGAAGGGCCTGGGCGTAGGCGATTCCTTCGTCGCGCAGCGGATCGAACTCCATCACCGAGACGTACGCGGGCGGAAGGCGGCTCAGGTCCACCGCCCTGGCGGGTGCCGCGTAAACGGGTACGTCCGGGCCGCCGCGCACCCCTTCGCCGAGGTAGGCGTCCCAGCTGAGCTCCGCCCTCGGCCGGTTCCACAGTGGAGTGTCGACGAACGCCCGCATACTCGGCGTCTCCAGCCGGTCGTCGATCTCCGGCACCCCGAGGTACTGGAACTTGATCGCCGGGCCGCCCCGGTCGCGGGCCAAGAGCGCGAGCGCCGCGCACAGTCCGCCGCCGGCGCTGATGCCGTGGATCGCGATCCGAGCGGGGTCGGCGCCGAGCTCCGCCGCGTTCTTCGCGACCCAGGTGAGCGCCGCGTAGCAGTCTTCGAGTGCCGCCGGGTACGGCGCTTCCGGAGCGAGCCGGTAGTCGACCGACACCACGATGACGCCGAGTTCGCGGGCGAAGCGGACGTTGCTCGCGTGGTCGATCTCGAGGTCACCGACGACGAACCCGCCACCGTGGACGTCGAAGATCGCGGCAGGGACGGTGATCCGGTCCGGCGTGTAGATCCGCACCTTGACCTCAGGCGCGCCTTCGGGGCCGGGCACCCATTCCTCGCGGACGGTGACACCGGTTTCGTCCACGTCGCCCTGTCGCTCCGCGAGCACGGCTTTCATCTGTTGGCGGGTGGCGGGCAGGTCGGTGAGGTCCAGGTGGGGCAACATCGGGACGGCCGGGGCGATCTCCGGGTCGTACGCGTAGGTCATCGGTGGCACTCCTGACGTGGCATGGCGGGACTGCCACCGATTGTGGCCAGCGTGCCCCGGCGGTTTCATCCGCCACGCGTCGCGGAGGCGGGTTCTTTCACCCGCCGAACGTGCGCCGCGCCGAGATCCTCCGTCGGGACGCCGTGGGTCTCTCGTGCGGTGAGCGCGGCCGTCGCGCTGAGCAGGCAGACCGCGGCGGTGAAGACGGCGACGCCGAGCCAGTCGTCTTTCCCGGAGCCGATCGCGGCCACCACACTCGGGGCGAATCCGGCGATGGCGAACCCGATCTGGGTGCCGATCGCCATTCCCGAAAGGCGGACCTTGGCGCTGAACATCTCGCCGTAGAACGACGGCCACACGCCGTTGACGGCACTGTAGGCCACCCCGAACAGCAGGACGCCGAGAGCGAAGATCACCGGATACGAACCACCCGAGATCGACCACAGATACGGGAAGATCAGGACGGCGCAGGCGAGACAGCCCGCGATGAACACCGGTTTGCGGCCGATCCGGTCGGAAAGCCCGGCGAGCAGAGGGATCGCGAGCAACGCGACGACGTTGGCCAGCACGCCGACCCAGAGGATCGGCCCGCGGGCCAGCCCGATCGTGTTGACCGCGTAGCTCAGCGCGTAGACGGTGAAGATCGTGCTGACGGAGGCGATCGTGGCCGCGGCGATGACGCGGAGCACGTCCTTCCAGTGTGTGCGGAACAGCACGGCGACCGGCAGTTTGACGACCTCGGCCCGGTTCTGCTCGAACACCGGGGTTTCGTCGATCTTGCGGCGGATCACGAAGCCGACGACCACCACGACGGCACTGCACCAGAAGGGGATCCGCCAGCCCCAGGTGAGCAACTGGTCCTGGGGGAGCGCGGCGATCGGCAGGAAGACGGCGGTGGCGAGGATCTGGCCCGCCTGCGTGCCGCTGAGGGTGAAGCTCGTGTAGTAGCCACGCCGGTGCGGCGGCGCGTGCTCCAACGACATCGAGTTGGCGCCCGCCTGCTCGCCCGCGGCCGAAAGTCCTTGCAGCAGACGGAGAACCACGAGCAGGATCGGTGCGAGCACGCCGATGGAGGCATACGTCGGCAGGCACCCGACGAGGAACGTCGTGGCGCCCATCAGCAACAGCGTGAAGACGAGAACCTTCTTGCGGCCGAGGCGGTCGCCGACGTGCCCGAGCACGAACGCGCCGACCGGGCGGGCGAGGTACCCGACGCCGAAGGTCGCCAATGCGAGCAGCGTTCCGGTGGCGGGGGAGGAGGCCGGGAAGAAGACCTTGTTGAACACCAGCGCCGCCGCTGTGCCGTAGATGAAGAAGTCGTAGTACTCCAGCGCGCTGCCGATCCAGGCGGCTGACGCTGCCTTGCGGGGCATGCCTTGCGTGACAGGGGAAGGAGGGGCCACGTCGACGCTCCAAGGTGCGATCCAGCAATGTACGATCTAGTTAGTTAATGCAGCCTGCGAGACAGTGCCCCGGTTGTCAAGAGCCGGTTTTTCAGGCCGTCAGGTACTCGATCACCAGGTCGCCCAGCATCAGGCGATAGTGGGCGCGGCGTTTCGGATCGAGCATGTCGCGGCCGAAGATCGCGGAGAAGGTGTGCCGGTTCGCGAGGCGGAAGACGCAGAACGAGCTGATCACCATGTGCACGTCGAGCGCGTCGACGTCGTCGCGGAACCGGCCTGCCTCACGGCCGCGGCCGAGGATGCGGGTGAGCACGTCGAGCGCGGGATTCGCCATGCCCGACAAGGCTTCCGACCGAGCGATGTGCTCGCCGTGGTGGATGTTCTCGATGCTCACGAGCCGGATGAAATCCGGGTTCGCCTCGTGGTGGTCGAAGGTGAGCTCGGCCAGCTGGCGGATCGCGTCCTCGGGTTCGAGATGCTCGACGTCCAGGTCCTGTTCGAGGGCGCGGATGGTGGCGTACGCCCGTTCGAGCGCGGCGACGTAGAGCTGCTCCTTGCCGCCGAAGTAGTAGTAGATCATCCGCTTCGTGGTGCTCGTGCGGGCGGCGATCTCGTCCACCCTCGCGCCGGCGTAACCCTTGTCGGCGAACTCCCTGGTGGCCACCGCGAGGATTTCGGCGCGGGTGCGTTCCTTGTCGCGCTGACGCTCGACCTCGGACGACGGTGCGGCCACCTGACTCCCTCCGAACCGCTGGTGGAGGCCTCACTCTAGCGCAGCCCTTCTCGTGCGGGCCGGTTCGAGCTACAGTGAACTCACTAGTTCGTACATTAATTTTCGGAGGTGGTGGTGACCGGTTACCTCATCGGCCTGGTCGGTACCGGCATCGGGCCGTCGCTGAGCCCGGCGCTGCACGAGCGGGAAGCCGACGAACTCGGGCTGCGTTATCTCTACCGGCGGCTCGACCTCGACGTGCTGGGAACGCCGATCGGCGAGGTGCTGGCCGCCGTGCGGACCGCGGGTTTCGACGGGCTCAACATCACGCATCCGGTGAAGCAGCGGGTGTTGCCGTATCTCGACGAAATCGCGCCCGACGCCGCCGCGCTCGGCGCGGTGAACACGGTGGTGTTCCGCGAAGGGCTGGCGACCGGGCACAACACCGACTCGACCGGCTTCGCCCGCAATCTCACCCGGGGCCTGCCCGACGCCGACCTGGACACGGTCGTCCTGCTGGGCGCGGGCGGGGCCGGAGCCGCCGTCGCCCACGCACTGCTTTCCCTCGGGACCGGACGGCTCATCGTCCACGACGTCGACGCCGGCCGAGCGGACATCCTCGTGGCCGGGCTGCGGAGGCGCTTCGGCGAGGACCGGGCCCGTACCGGTTCGCTGGACGACCTCCGGACGGCCGACGGGCTCGTCCACGCCACGCCGACCGGGATGGCCGCGTATCCGGGGTCGCCCGTTCCCGCCGAGTCGCTGCGGCAGGGGATGTGGGTGGCCGACATCGTGTACCGCCCGCTGGAGACCGCGCTGCTGAAGCAGGCGCGGGAGCGCGGCTGCCGGATCCTGCACGGCGGCGGGATGGTGGTCTTTCAAGCGGCCGATTCGTTCCGGTTGTTCACCGGCGCGGAGCCGGACGCCGACCGGATGCTCCGGCATTTCGAAGCGCTGGAAGGGGTGACCGCGCATGCCCGGTGACACCGC
The DNA here is from genome assembly GCF_055575975.1 of Amycolatopsis sp. NPDC033938. Taxonomy (NCBI): domain Bacteria; kingdom Bacillati; phylum Actinomycetota; class Actinomycetes; order Pseudonocardiales; family Pseudonocardiaceae; genus Amycolatopsis; species Amycolatopsis sp. NPDC033938. The sequence goes on along the minus strand of NZ_JBVIRO010000014.1, from coordinate 206,391 downwards.
CATCGCGACCGTGTGCCTGTCCGGGACGCTCGAGGACAAGCTGGCGGCGGCCGCCGCGGCCGGGTTCGGCGGCGTCGAGATCTTCGAGAACGACCTGATCGCCTCACGGCGGTCACCGTCGGAGATCCGCCGGCTCTGCGCCGATCTCGGTCTCACGATCGACCTCTACCAGCCGTTCCGCGATTTCGAGGCCGTACCGCCGGACGTGCTCCAGTTGAATCTCCGCCGCGCGCGACGGAAGTTCGACCTCATGGCCGAACTCGGGACGGACACCGTCCTGGTCTGCTCGTCGGTCTCGCCGGACGCCGTCGACGACGACGACCTCGCCGCTGCGCAACTGCATGAGCTGGCGGCGATGGCCGGAGAACGCGGAATCCGGGTCGCCTACGAAGCCCTCGCCTGGGGCCGGTTCGTGAACACCTACGAGCACGCGTGGCGCGTCGTCCGGCGGGCCGATCATGCGGCTCTGGGTGTCTGCCTCGACAGTTTCCATATCCTGTCTCGGCGCAGTGATCCCCGGGCGATCCGGACGATCCCGGGGGAGAAGATCTTCTTCCTGCAGTTGGCCGACGCGCCGCTTCTGGACATGGACGTGCTGCACTGGAGCAGGCATCACCGGCTCTTCCCGGGGCAGGGTGCGTTCGACCTGACCGCGTTCACCGCTCACGTGCTGGCCGCGGGGTATCGGGGACCGCTGTCGCTGGAGGTCTTCAACGACGTCTTCCGCCAGGCGGACCCGCGTCCGGCCGCCGTCGACGCCATGCGCTCGCTGGTGGCGTTACGTGAATCCGTCGGCGCACTGGAGGTTCCTCCGGCACCGAGGCTCGACGGCCACGCTTTCGCGGAGCTCTCCGTGCCCGCCGATTCGGGGGAGGTGCTGGCGGCGCTCGGTTTCGTCCACGCCGGAACGCATCGCTCGAAGCCGGTCCAGCTGTGGCAGCAGGGTTCCGCGAGGGTGCTGGTGAACGAGACCACCGTGGACGGCGCGATCAGCGCTCTCGGGCTGACGAGCAGCGATCCCGCCGCCTCGGCGCGGCGTGCCGAGACGTTGCTCGCGCCCGTGCTGCCGCGGGAGCAAGGGCCGGACGAGGCGGACCTGTCCGCCGTCGCCGCGCCGGACGGGACCGAGATCTTCTTCTGTGGCAACAATGACTGGCTTCACGATTTCGTTCTTTCCGGAGCGACCTCGGCGGGGATGGGGATCACCGGCATCGACCACGTCGCCTTGACCCAACCCTTCGATCACTTCGACGAGGCGACGCTGTTCTACCGTTCGGTGCTGGGTTTGCGGCCCGAACCCGGCTCGGAGTTCGCGGCGCCGTTCGGACTGGTGCGCAGCCGTGCGGTCGGCGATCAAGACGTCCGCCTGACACTGGACAGTGCTTTGGTGCGGCGAGGAGAGTGGGCGCCGGGAGTACCTTCGCCGCAGCACATCGCCTTCGCGTGCGAAGACGCCTTCGCGGCCGCGCGTGCCATGCGCGAAGCCGGTGCGCCGCTGCTTTCGATTCCCGGGAACTACTACGACGATCTCGACGCGCGGTTCGAGCTGCCGTTCGCTTCGGAACTGCGGGAGAACTCGGTGCTGTACGACCGTGACGAGCACGGTGAGTACCTGCACTTCTTCACCGAACTCGTCGGGACCCGGGTGTTCTTCGAGGTGGCGCAACGGGTCGGCGGGTATCGGGGGTACGGCGTGGTGAACACGCCGGTGTACATGACCGCGCATCGGGAGCGACGGCTGAGCCTGGCCCGGTGAGCCATCGCCGTGTTCGCCGGGTTTCCGTTTTTGTCGGTGCTCGGTTGTAGCGTCTTTCACGTGCCTGATTTCAAAGCCGCCGTTGTCGCGGCAGTACGGGAAATGACCGATCCGAATCTTCTGGAGGAGATCAATACCGCGATAAGTTCCTTGGGCGACAAGGATTCCCTGCGTGTCGCGCAGGAGGTCGGTGTCGCGCTCGCACGTCTGGAAGCCGTGCGGTACCGGGCGCTGTCGCGATTGAGCGAGTTGCGTGGTGGCGCGCGGAGCGTCGTGCAGGAGGTGGCGCTGGAATTGTCCCTTGTGGACGGTTTCGCGGGATCGCTTGTCGCGACGGGGGTGGCGTTGACGTCACGGTTGCCGCGGACATTGTCGTTGATGGACCGCGGGAAAGTGAGCGGCTTCAATGCGCAGAAGGTCGCCGAAGCGACGGCCTGGCTGTCCGATGAGGACGCTTTGATCGCGGACGCGGTTCTGGAGAAACGGATACCGGACAAGGACAGTACGCAGGTCCGCAAAGCCGCGGGCTACGCGGCGACGAAGGCTGATCGATCCGGTGCCGACAGGCAGGCTGCCGCACGCCGCAAAGGACGTCGCCTGTCCGTGGCGCACGGTGAGGCCGGAGTCGCCTCGATCGAAGTCGTGCACGGCCCGGTGGAGAAGGTCACCGCCGCCTACCAGCGGATCAACCAGGAAGCCCGGGCGCTGCGGAAGCAGGGCGACACGAGGACGTTGGACCAGCTTCGCGCGGATGTCGCCCTGGATCTGCTCCTCGGCGGGAACGGCGGCGCCTCCGAGCGGACGGAAGTGTTCCTGTACATGGACCTCAACACGTATCTGGGTTTGAACAACGACCCGGTGAAGATGGCCGGGCACGGTTACCTTCCGGCCGAACTGGGTCGTCACATCGCCACCGGACCGAACACCGTGCTGCGGCGCATCATCACCGACCCGCTCAGCGGACAGGTCCAAGACCTCGGCCGGACCCGGTATCGCCCGGACGCGGCGACAGCGGAGTTCGTCCGGGTGCGGGATCGCGAATGCCGAAGACCCGGCTGCGATCGGGCCGCGCACACCTGCGAACTCGACCACGCGATCCCGTGGCAGTTCCAGGGCGAAACGAACGTGGCCGATCTGGTCACCTACTGTCGTCGGGATCACCGGCTCAAGGACGAACCCGGCTGGATCTACCAGCTCGAGCCCGACGGGACCTTGAAGATCACCACCCCGACCGGAGGGGTCCACGTCAGCGAACCGCCGCCGTTGCACGATCCACGGCCGGAGCCGCCGCCAGTTTGAGGTGCTGCCGGGGTGTTGCCGCTGAACGGCGACGGCGCGTGCATTCCAGTAACCCGAGCCGCTCAGAACCCGATGGGCAGCCCCGCGTAGTTCTCCGCCAGCCCCGCCCTGCCCGCCTCGCTCCGCGCGAGCCATCGCAACTGCGAAAGCTGCAGCTGCCGGTCGAACGGATCCCCTGACTGGTGCAGCATCGTCGTCATCCACCACGAGAAGTGCGTACACCGCCAAACCCGGCGCAGCGCGGTTTCGGAGTAGGCGTCGGCGAGCGCGGAATCCTTGTCCCGCACCAAAGCGGCAAGTGCGGGGGCGAGGAGGGCGACGTCGGCGACGGCGAGGTTGAGGCCCTTGGCGCCGGTCGGCGGCACGATATGGGCGGCGTCCCCGGCGAGGAAGAGCCTGCCGCGGCGCATCGGTTGCTGCACGAAACTGCGCATGGGCAGCACGCTCTTGTCGGTGATCGGCCCGGACGTGAGCGTCCAGCCGTGCTGGCCGTGGCCGAGCCGGGTCGCGAGCGCGTCCCAGATCCGGTCGTCGGACCAGGTGCCGATGTCGGTTCCGTTGGGCACCTGCAGATACAGCCGGCTGACGGTGGCCGAACGCATCGAATGCATGGCGAAACCGTCCGGATGCCAGGCGTAGATGAGCTCATCGGTCGAGGGGGCGACGTCGGCGAGGACGCCGAGCCACGAGTAGGGGTAGGTGCGTTCCCAGGTCTGCTTCGCGGCGTCGGGGATCGCGGCGCGGCAGGGGCCGAAGGAGCCGTCGCAGCCGACGACGACGTCGGCGTCCAGCCGCTGCGAAGTTCCGTCCGGGGCGGTGAAGGTGACGTAGGGGCTGTCGGTCTCGATGTCGTGTACGGCGGTGTCGCTGACCTCGTAGTGGATCCGCTGTCCGGCCGCCGCACGCGCCTTGCCGAGATCCTTGGTCACCTCGGTCTGCCCGTACACCGTCACGCTGCGCCCGACCAGGTCCACGAAGTCGAGGTGGTGCCGCTCTTCCGGCCATTGCAGGTAGATGCCGCGATGCTCGTCGCCTTCGCGGTCGAGCCGTTCGGCGAGCCCGGCCTGGCGAAGAAGATCCACCGTGGACTGTTCGAGGATGCCTGCCCGGATCCGCGCCTCGACGTACTCGCGCGAGCGGGTCTCCACGATCACCGATTCGACTCCCGCCAGATCGAGCAGATGCGACAGGAGGAGTCCGGCGGGGCCGGCGCCGACGATGGCGACTGGGATTCGCATGACAGGAGTTTGGTCGCACGGTGGGCGAAGTTCTAGTGATCAATTCCACTCAGTGAAAGGCTCCGGCCGATGCCGGCGGCCGCCACCTGGAGTGCGGAGATCAGCCGCGCCCGGCCACGGCTCAGATCCGGGACGACCAGGCCGAGCGCCGCGACGACCTCGCCCGTCGCGGAGGGCCGGATCGGGACGGCGACCGAACAGGCACCTTGGCTCATCTCTTCGACGGTTTGGGCGTAGCCCTCGCGACGGACGCGCCGTAACTGTTCGCGCAACCGGCCGGGCTGCGTGATGGTGGACGGCGTGACGCGGGTCAGTGCTTCGAGCACCTGGCGCTGGACGTCTTCCGGGGCCCAGGCCAGCAGCACTTTCCCGACGCCGGTGGCGTGCAGCGGCAAGCGGCCGCCGATCCGGCTGACCACCGGGACGGACGCGTTCCCGGAAAGCCGGTCGAGGTAGAGCACCTGGCCGCCGTCGCGTTCGGCGAGGTGCACGGTGGCGCCGGTCGCGCCGTAGAGATCCTGCAGGAACGGGGCGGCGACCTGCCGCAGTTCGAAGTGGACGGGGGCGAGCAGGCCGAGATCCCAGATCCGCCTGCCGACGGCGTAGCGGTCTTCGCGTCGCTCCAGCGCGCCCAAACCCACGAGTTCGCGGGCGAGGCGGTGTGCCGTGGGCAGTGGCAGGGCGGCGCGCCTCGCGAGTTCGGTCAGCGACAGCGCGCGATGGTCGACGTCGAAGGCGCCGAGCAGGGCGAACACCCGTGACGTGACGCTCGCTCCCGGCGAGGAAAGGTTCCCGGACACCTCGTCATCTTCTCACTGAGTGGAATCACGGCATCAGGATCAGCCCAGCCCAGAGCCCGGCGACGGCGAGCACGATGGACGCCGGAACGGTGAGCAGCCCGAGCCGGGTGAACTCGCCCAGTTGGGGCCGGGCGTCGTGCCGGTGCAGGATCCGCCGCCACAGCAACGTGGCCAGCGAGCCCACGTAGGTGAGGTTCGGCCCGAGGTTGACCCCGATCAGCACCGCGAGCACCACCGGTGTCCCGCCCGCCGCGGCGAGCGGGAGCAGCACGAGCACGGCGGGGAGATTGTTGATCAGGTTGGCGAGTACGGCCGCCACCGCGGCGGCGCCGAGCAGGGCGGGAAACGTGCCGGAAGTCGGCACGACGTGGCCGAGCGCCTCGGCCAGTCCGTTGTCGACGACGGCGCGGACCACGATCGCCAACGCGAGCACGAAAGCCAGGAACGGGATGTTCGCCGATCGCACGATCGCCGCCGGCGAGGTCCGCCGCTGAGCGAAAGCACGGCAGGCCAGCACGGCGGCACCGGCGAACGCGGCCCACGCGGGACTCACGTCCAGCAGCGACGTGACCACGAACCCGGCCAGCGTCAGGCCGAGGACCACCAGGACGAACACCGGGACCTTGCGAGCGGGGACGGCGTTCCCGCCACGCGGCCGGGCCGCCAGGTCGGCGGCGAAGAACCGGCGGAACACGAGGTATTCCGTGAGCACCGCCGCGAGCCAGGGCAAGGTCATCAGCGCGGTGAACCGGAGGAACGAGATCCCGGTCGCGGCGACGGCGAGCAGATTGGTCAAATTGGACACCGGCAGCAGCAACGAAGCAGAGTTCGCCAGATGCGTGCAGGCGTAGGCGTGCGGTTTGGCCCGCGCGCCCATCCGCGCGGCCGTGGCGAACACGACCGGGGTCAGCAGTACGACGGTGGCGTCCAGGCTGAGCACCACGGTGACCGCCGCGGCGACGGCGAACACCGCGGTCAGCAACCGGCGTGGCTGTCCGCGGCCGAACCGGGCCATCACCGTCCCGGCCGCCTGGAACAGTCCTTCGTCGTCACACAGCTTGGCCAGTACGAGCACCGCGGCGAGGAATCCGACGACGGGCGCCAGCCTGGCCACCTCGTCGACGGCGTCGGGGAACGAGATCACTCCGGCCAGCAGGACGATCCCCGCGGCGGGGACGGCGGCCACGGCCTCGGGCAGGCCACGAGGCCGGATCACCGCGAAGGCCAGGACGACCAGCAAGAGCACAATGGACACCGTCTCGCCGGTGATGCCGGTCAGGGCGAACCTCCTCCACGTGAAGCGCTACCCCGGCAATCTAGCCTGGGTAGGCTGGGCGTCCGGACGGCGTAAGGAAAAGGGGCTGGGTGCGCGAGACGAACTGGGCGGGGAATCAGACCTTCACCGCGGAACGGATCCTTCGCCCTCGGACCGTCGAACAGGTCCAGGAGGCGGTCGCCGCGGCGACCGCGGTCAAGGCACTGGGCAGCAGGCATTGCTTCAACGACATCGCGGACTCCCCGGGTGGCGTCCAGCTCGATCTGGCCGGGCTCGACCCGGTGACCGAACTCGACAGTGACGCGGCGACGATCACGGTTCCGGCGGCGGCGCGCTACGGCGACATCGCCGAACGGGTGCACGCGGCCGGATTCGCGCTGGCCAACCTCGCGTCACTGCCGCACTGCACGGTGGCCGGCACCGTCGCGACGGCGACGCACGGTTCGGGGTGGCGGAACCAGAGCCTCGCGTCGGCCGTGTCCGGTTTGGAGCTGGTCACCGCGGACGGCGAGGTGAAGACGTACTCCCACCACGACGGCGTGGTCGTCGGTCTCGGCGCGCTGGGCGTGGTGACCCGGCTGACCCTCGACCTGGTGCCTGCCTTCGAGCTGCGGCAGGACGTCTTCGACGGTTTGCCGTGGAAGTCCGCGTACGAGCACTTCGAGGAGATCCAGGCCGCGGGCTACAGCGTCAGCCTGTTCACGAACTGGGCCCGCGACACGATCGACCAGGTCTGGGTCAAGGGACCGGGGCAGCCGGGCGCGGACTTCTTCGGCGCGAAGGCGGCGGACGGGCCGCGGCATCCGGCGCACGCCGCCGGGATCCCGGCGGACAACTGCACACGGCAGCTCGGGGTGCCGGGACCGTGGCACGAACGGCTCCCGCATTTCCGCCTGGACTTCACGCCCAGCGTCGGCAACGAACTGCAGACCGAGTACTTCGTCCCCATCCGGCACGCGGTCCCCGCGATGGAGGCGATGCGCGGTCTCGGGCACCGGCTCGCGCCCCTGCTGCTCACCTCCGAGATCCGCACGGTCGCGGCGGACGAGCTGTGGCTCAGCCCCTTCCACGGCGGTGACCGGCTGGCGTTGCACTTCACCTGGCAGCCGGACCAGGACGCGGTCCGCGCGCTGCTTCCCGTCATGGAGGAACGCTTGGCGCCCTTCGATGTCCGGCCGCACTGGGGAAAGCTCTTCCATCAGGCGGCGGACTACCCGCGGCTGGCCGATTTCCGGGAGCTGGCCGTCGGACTGGACCCGGACGGCAAGTTCCGAAGCCCGTTCGTCCGACGGCACGTCTTCGGTGAGCGCTAATCCGATTGCGACCACGCGGCGACGGGCAGTGAAAGATACACGCCGACGTCGTCGATCCCGGTGGCGGATTCGATGCTCGTGCGCAGCAGATCCACCCGCTCTTGCCGGTTGTCGGCCCGGCTCGGGAACCACTTGGACCGGACCTCGACCAGGAGATCCAGCCCGAAGCGGTCGAACGGGCCTGGCTGCCGGAAGCGCAGCTCGACATCCCCGGGTTGGAGATCGCCGTCGTAGGGCTCCTCAGGGCATTCGACCGCCACGGAAACGAGATGCGGCAGAACCGAGCCCAGCTCACGCAACTTGGCTTCGGGAAGATGAGGCGCGTAGGTGATTTCCACGAGTGGCACGAGGTCGAGTTTAGCCCGGCCGGGCTGATATCCTGACGGGAGTTGCTTGCTCGCGCGGGAAGATCCCCGGCCGCTGCACTGGAGCCGCCCGTTTCTCCCGAGGAGCCTTCATGTCTCTTCCCCTCGCCCGTCGTATGGACGGCGTCACCAGTTCCCCCGTGCGCGATCTGCTCGCCCTCACCGCCCGCCCCGGCGTGATCTCCTTCGCCGGTGGCATTCCCGCCCCCGAACTGTTCGATGTGGACGGCCTTCGTGCTGCCTTCGACCGAGCACTCGCCGACGAGTCCGCCCGCCGAGCCCTGCAGTACTCGCCCACGGAAGGTAACCCGCGCCTGCGCGAACTTCTGGCCGGTCGGCTGGCCGAACGCGGGCTCCCGACCACTGTGGACGATCTGCTGGTCACCACCGGTTCGCAGCAGGGCCTGCAGTTGCTGAGCACCGCGTTGCTCGACCCCGGCGCCGTCGTGCTGGTGGAAGAGCCGGTGTACCTGTCGGCCCTGCAGTGCTTCCAGCTCGCCGAGGCCCGGATCGTTCCCGTTCCCGGCGACGAGGAGGGGATCGACCCGGCGGCGCTGGACGAGATCGCGGCCAGGGAACTGCCTTCGCTGCTGTACCTCGTCCCGACCTTCTCCAATCCGTCCGGCCGCACGGTCACCCCCGGCCGCCGCCGCGCGCTCGCGGAAGTGATCGCGCGTCACGGGTTGTGGCTCGTCGAGGACGATCCGTACCACGAACTCCGTTACCGCGGTGAACGCGAAGAACCGATGTCGGCGCGGCCGGAGCTCGCCGGCCGCTCGATCTATCTCGGCAGCTTCTCGAAGGTGATCGCGCCGGGTATGCGGCTGGGCTGGCTCCGGGCACCGCGGGAACTCCTGCGCCGGGTCGCGATCCTCAAGCAGGCGAGCGATCTGCACACCTCCACCGTCGATCAGGCGGCCGCGGCCGAATACCTGGCGGCCGCGGATCTCGACGCGCACGTGCGGCGGCTGTGCGAGACCTACCGCGTCCGCCGGGACGCCATGCTGGCCGAACTGCCCGCGATCACCCCGCCGGGGACCACGTGGACCGAACCCGACGGCGGGATGTTCCTGTGGGTCACCTTGCCCGACGGCAGCGACGCCGACCAGTTGCTTCCCGAGGCGCTGCGGTACGACGTCGCCTTCGTGCCCGGTTCTGCGTTCCAGGTGGGGGAGCCGGATCGGGCGGCGTTGCGGCTCTCGTTCGCCGCGCACGCGCCCGAGACGATCTCGGAAGGGCTGCGGAGGCTGGCCAAGGCGCTGTCGTCGCCGGACGCGCGCTAATCGCTCTGCGGATCCCAGCTCAGCAGCCGGACCTTGCTCACGGTCTGGACGTGCCGTCGCATCGCGTTCGCGGCCGCCTTCTGGTCGCCGGCCCGGATGGCGTCGGCGATCTTGTGGTGCTGGCTGAGCGATCGCGACGGCCTGCCGGGCTGACGCAGTGATTCGGTCCGGCTTTCCGCGATCTGCGCGTCGATCGAGCGCATGAACTCGGCGAGGAGGCTGTTGTTCGCGGCGGCGGTGATCGCTTCGTGGAACCGGCGATCGCCTTCGACACCGTGCCCGCCGCCCTCGATCTCGGTCGCCATATACGCCAGCGCCGCGTCGATCGCGGCGAGATCGGCGTCGGATCGCCGCAGCGCGGCCAGTTCCGCGAGCTTGGTCTCCATCGCCTCCCGGGCCTCGAGCACTTCCGGCAGGCGACGGCGGCGGGCCACGAGTTCGTCGACCGGTTCGACGTCGAGATGATCGTTGCGCAGGTAGGTGCCCCCACCGTGACGGGATTCGAGCAGGCCCTGTACCTCGAGCACGACGATCGCCTGCTTGATCGACGCGCGGCTGACCCCGAGCCGCTCGGCGAGGTCGCGTTCGCTCGGGAGCTTGTCGCCCGTGTGCAGGCCGGATTCCTCGACGTGCGCCTTGATCCGTTCGACGACCTGCTCGTAGAGCTTCGCCCGGTTCAACCGGCTCAACGCCTCCGGCACGGATCCCCCTCGGTCGGACTGCGGAAGTGGCTCAGCCAATTTACCACTCGCGCCTTGACAAGTGGCCGACGTCACAGCGAAAGTGGCTCAGCCACTAGTCCACTGAGTCAGGAGGACGGTCATGTCCGCCCAGCTGATCTCGATCCTCGTCCTCGTGGTGATCTTCGCCGTCGCCACGACCCGCTCGGTCAACATGGGGGCGCTCGCCTTCGCCGGCGCGTTCCTCGTCGGCACGCTCGCCGGCGGCCTGGACACTGACGGCATCTTCGCCGGTTTCCCCGGCGACATCTTCGTGGTGCTGGTGGGGGTCACCTACCTGTTCGCCATCGCCAGGGCCAACGGCACCACCGACTGGCTGGTCGCCGCGGCCGTCCGGCTCGTCGGCGGCCGGATCGCGCTCATCCCGTGGGTGATGTTCGTGGTCACCGGTGCGCTGACCGCGATCGGCGCGGTGAGCCCGGCGGCCTGCGCGATCGTCGCGCCGATCGCGCTCGGTTTCGCCGCCCGTTACAAGATCAGCCCGCTGCTCATGGGCGCGATGGTGGTGCACGGCGCGCAGGGCGGTGGATTCTCGCCGATCAGTGTCTACGGCTCGATCGTCAACGGGATCGTGGAGCGCAACCACCTCACGAGCAGCCCCGTGGTGCTGTTCCTGGCGAGTCTCTTCATGAACCTCGCCATCGCCGGTGTCCTCTTCGTCGTCCTCGGCGGGACCAAACTGCGGCGCCGTCAGGTCGTGACGGCCGGAGCGGCTTCCGGCACCGAGGAGGCCGACGAGGAACCGCTGCCGCACGAACAGCGCATTCCCTTGGACGGCCCCAAGATCGTGACGCTGATCGGGCTGATCGCGCTCGTGGTCGGCACCTTGGTCTTCGACCTCGACCCGGGCTTGACCGCCATCACCGTCGCCGTCCTGCTGAGTGTCGTCTGGCCCAAGACCAGCCGGTCCGCCGTCTCCGAGATCACCTGGCCGACCGTCCTGCTGATCTGCGGTGTGCTGACGTATGTCGCCGTGCTGAAGGAGATCGGCACCATCGACTACGTGGGCAACGCGGTCACCACCGTCGGGATCCCGCTGCTCGCCGCGCTTCTGCTGTGCTACATCGGCGGCGTGGTCTCGGCGTTCGCGTCGTCGGTCGGGCTGATGGGCGCGCTCATCCCGCTCGCCGTGCCGTTCCTGGCGCAGGGCACGATCGGGCCGGTCGGCATGATCGCCGCCCTCGCGGTCTCGGCGACGATGGTGGACGTCAGCCCCTTCTCCACCAACGGCGCGCTCGTCCTCGCCAACGCGAAGGACATCGACCGCGACAAGTTCTTCAAACAGCTGCTGGTGTACGGGGCGCTCGTGGTGGCCGTCGTGCCGCTGATCGCCTGGCTCGTGTTCGTCGTGCCCGACTGGGGCTGAGGAGGAGACTCATGCTGTTCGCCGGGAAGAAGGACCGCGTCGCCCTGCGGTTCGGTGCCGAATCCCTGACCTACGGCGAACTCGCGTCCGTCGCGGGATCGCTGGCCACCGGGTTGGCCGGCCGCACGCGGGTCGCGGTGTGGGCGGCACCGACCCTCCGGACGTGTGTCGCGATCGTCGCGGCGCTGACCGCCGGAGTCCCGGTGGTGCCGATCAACCCGAAGGCCGGATCGCGCGAACTGGCGCATATCGTCGCCGACAGCGCGCCGGATCTGGTGCTGGCCGAGCCGGACGCGGTGCTGCCCGCGGAACTCGGGGCGCTGCCGCGGATCGACGTCGACCTGGACGCCTCGGGTACGCCGTGGCGAGGAGCCGAGCCCGATCCGGAGACCCCGGCGTTCGTCATCTACACCTCCGGGACCACCGGCCCGCCGAAGGGTGTCCTGCTCCCGCGACGGGCGGTGGCCTCGAATCTCGACGCGCTCGCCGAGATCTGGGACTGGACCGACGCCGACGTCCTCGTGCACGCCCTCCCGCTTTTCCATGTGCACGGCCTGATCCTGGGCGTCGTCGGCCCGCTGCGGCGGGGAGGTTCGCTGCACCACCTCGGGCGCTTCAGCAGTGAAGCCGCGGCGAAGGAGCTCGCCGGTGACGGCACGATGCTCTTCGGCGTCCCGACGATGTACCACCGGCTGGCGGCCGACTGTGAAGCCGATCCCGCGCTCGCCGCCGGAGTGGGCGCGGCGCGGCTGCTGGTGTCGGGTTCCGCGGCCCTGCCCGCGACCGATCACGAGCGGATCGCCGCGGCGACCGGGCAGCGCGTGGTCGAGCGCTACGGCATGACCGAGACGCTGATGAACTGCGGTGTCCGCGTCTCGGGGGAGCGGCGGCCCGGCGCGGTCGGCCCGCCGGTGCCCGGTGTCGAACTGCGGCTGGTCGACGACTCCGGAGTCCCGTTCGACGCCGCCGACGGTGAGACGGTGGGGGAGATCGAGGTCCGGGGCCCGAATCTGTTCCTCGGCTACCTGAACCGGCCGGACGCCACGGAAGCCGCACTCCATGACGGCTGGTTCCGTACCGGCGACATGGCCGTGCGCGACGCGGACGGGTATGTGCGGATCGTCGGCCGCCGCGCCACCGACCTCATCAAGAGCGGCGGTTACAAGATCGGCGCGGGCGAGATCGAGAACGCGCTCCTGGACCATCCCGGAGTCGCCGAGGCGGCCGTCACCGGCGAGCCGGACGAGGATCTCGGCGAGCGCATCGTCGCCTGGATCGTCCCCGCCGACGTCAAGCCGACGGCCGACGAACTCGCCGACCACGTGGCCGGTCTGCTCTCGCCGCACAAGCGGCCGCGGGTGGTGCGCTACCTGGATGCGTTGCCCCGCAACGAGATGGGCAAGGTGCTCAAGCGGGCGCTCCATGGCGGTGTCATCGACGGCATCGCGGGATCGGAACCGGTCACCTTCACGAGATAAGGGGTTCGACATGGTCAAGCGGATATCCGCCGCGGTGGTCGCCGCGGTCGCGCTCGCTCTTCTGGCCACACCGACGGCCCAGGCCGGCGATGCCGCCCGTTACGTCGCCATGGGTAGTTCTTTCGCGGCTGGACCGGGAATCCCGCCGCAACAGCCCGGGACACCGGCCGCGTGCGGACGTTCGGCGAAGAACTACGCGAGCCTCGTCGCCGAGAAACGCGGGCTCGCCCTCACCGACGTCACGTGCAGCGGTGCCACCACCGCGAACATCCTCACCACCGGACAGGCCGGGCAGCCGCCGCAGATCGAGGCGGTCACCCCGGACACCCGGCTCGTGACGGTCACCATCGGCGGCAACGACGTCGGCTACGTCGGCAGCCTCTTCACCTACGGCTGCCAGAACACCGGCGGCGCGAACTGCGGTCAGGTCGACCAGAACGCCATGCGCGCGGCACTCACCACGGTCCACGAGAAGATCGGCGCCGTCATCGCGGCCGTCCACCGGCGCGCGCCGCGGGCGCGGGTGCTGGTCGTCGATTATCTGACGATCGTGCCGCGCACGCCGCCCGCCTGCGACGGGGTTCCGCTCACCCCGGAGCAAGTGGTCTTCGAACGCGAAGTCGCGGACCGGTTGGCGGCCGCGACCCGGCGGGCGGCCCGCACCGAGCGGGCGACCCTCATCCCGGCCGCCGCGGTGAGCGCGCACCACGACGCCTGTGCCGCGGTTCCGTGGATGGAGCGGTACGCGACCGCGCCGGGACGCGCTTCGTACCACCCGAACGAGGCCGGGATGGCGGCCGTCGCGGACCTGGTCACGGCACGGATCCACTAGCCGCCCGAGCGCGGAAGGTGCGCCGGTAGCTGTCCGGCGGCACCCCGACGGTCTGGTTGAAATGCCGCCGCAAGGTCGCGGCGGTGCCCATGCCGGTGGCCTCCGCGATGGCGTCGACGCTGTCGTCGGTGCGCTCCAGCAGTTCCTGCGCGCGGCGGATGCGCTGGGTCAGCAGCCAGCGCAGCGGAGTCGTCCCGGTCGCCGACCGGAAGTGCCGCGCCAGATTGCGTGAACTCATGTTGGCGCGGCGGGCGAGATCTTCGACGGTCAGCGGCCGGTCCAGCCGTTCGGTCACCCAGGGGAGCAGGTCGCCGAGCGGGTGACCGTCCTGCGCGGGCACCGGCGCGGTGACGAACTGGGCCTGCCCGCCCGCGCGATGCGGTGGGACGACCAGTCGGCGGGCGACGGTGTTCGCGACCGCCGAACCATGGTCGGAGCGGACCAGGTGCAGGCACAGGTCCATCGCCGCCGCCTTGCCCGCCGAGGTGAGCACGCTGCCGTTGTCCACGTAGAGCACGTCCGGATCGACCTCCACCAGGGGATACCGGGCGGCGAGCAGATCGGTGTGCGCCCAGTGCGTCGTCGCGCGGCGGCCGTCGAGGAGCCCGGCGGCGGCCAGCACGAACGCGCCCGTGCAGAGGGACGCCACCCGCGCGCCCGCTTCGTGGGCGGCGCGCACGGCGTCGACGAGGTCCGCGGGCGGGGCGACGTCGAGGTCGGCCCAGCCGGGGACGATGACCGTGTCGGCGCGCGCGAGCAGGCCGAGGTCGTGGTCCGGTTCGAGGAGGAACCGGCCGACCTTCACCGGCGCCGGGCCGCAGACGGTCAGTGCGTACCAGGAACCGGTGAACCCCGGCAGGCCCGTGCCGAAGACCTCCTGGGCGATGGCCAGCTCGAACTGCAGCATTCCGTCCGTGGCGGCGAGGGCGACCGTGGTCATGTCCGAAAGTGTACGCATGACGGCGTTCCAGACACTGTCAATGGGCGGTTCCCGTCGGCAGGATGGTCCACAGTGGATCAACGAGGGCAGGAGAACCCCATGGGTAAGGGATATGACGTCGCGGTGTTCGGGGCTTACGGGCACACCGGGCGGTTCGTGGTGGCGGAGTTGCGCGAGCGGGGAGTCGGCGTGCTGGCCGTGGGCCGGGACGAAGCCAAACTGCGTGCCCTGCCTTGGCCCGGCCTCGAGATCAGGCAGGCCTCGGTCGACGATCCGGCCTCGCTCGACCGCGCCTTCGAGGGTGCGGACGCGGTGATCAACGCCGCCGGGCCGTTCGCCGACACCGCCGCCCCGGTGATCGAAGCGGCGCTGCGGGCGGGCGTGCCGTATCTCGACGTGGCCGCGGAACTCGAAGCGAACATCGACACCTTCGCGCACTTCGGTGACAGGGCCGAGGGAGCGACGGTGATCCCGGCGATGGCGTTCTTCGGTGGTCTCGGCGACCTGATGGTCACCGCCGCGATGGGCGACTGGACCTCGGCCGACGAGGCGCACGTCGCCTACGCGCTGAGCAGCTGGCATCCGACCGAAGGGACCCGTGCGGCGGGCAAGGTTTCGCGGGAACGCCGGAACGGGCAACGGATCCGGTTCTCCGGCGGCCGGATCGAGCACCGCGACGACGCGCTGCCGGAGCTGGACTGGGACTTCCCGGCGCCGCTCGGGACCCGTGCCGTGTTCGGCGAGTTCACGATGGCCGACGTCATCACCGTCCCGAATCACCTCGACATTCCCGAAGTGACCACGTACATGACGGTGAACGCGGCCCGCGAGGTGGTGACCCCCGAGACGCCGTCACGCGCCACGGACGGCCCGTCCTCACAGACCTTCGTGGTCGACGTCGTCGTGCGGTCCGGCGGGGAGGAGCGGCGGATCGTCGCTCATGGCCAGGACATCTACGCGATCACGGCGCCGCTGGTGGTGGAGGCCGTCCAGCGGGTGCTTGACGGCCGGACCAAAGCGACCGGGGTCGTCTCGGCCGGGGAGGTTTTCGACGCGGCCGATTTCCTGGCGGCGCTGGCGCCGCGGATCACCTTCACCACATGAGGACGGCGGCGAGGGCCGCGTAGGCGCCACCGCCCACGAAGAGCCCGACGAGCGTTCCGACCGTGACTTCGGCCGTGGTGTGGTCCTTGAGTTCGACGCGGGACCAGCAGACCCAGCCCACGCCGAGTAGCAGAAGAGCGAGCCAGGGGCCGTAAACCTGGACGAGGATGGCGACGGCTCCGGCGGCGACGGCCGCGTGCATGCTCACCTTGAACTTGAGCCCGAAGGTGATGGCCACCGCGACGATCAAGGAGACGAGTTCGGCGGCCGCGAGCGCGATCAGTTCGCGGGGCGCGTCGCCGATGATGAGGATGGCGAAGCCGACGGCGAGAAAGCCGATGCAGGCGGCGAAGGGGACCACACGTCCGGCCCGGTCGGTGACGTGGTGGCTGTCCCACTGGCCCTTCCTGGCGCCGCGGACGATGACCGCCATCGGCAGGATCGAGCCGAAGACGCCGGTGATCAGGCCCCACAGCAGCGTTTCGCCGAGATGATGCGAGGTGACCCGCCAGGCGACGGCGAGCGGGAGCAGGAGTACCCAGACCCAGGGGGCGAGCACCTCGGTGGCGAGGCGGGCTGATCGCCGCCGGGTGCTCGCGGCGGTGGTTTCGGCGGGCACGGGCGACATGGGGTGGCTGCTCCTTCGTGGACGGTCCGGCTGATCGCGGGTAGGCGAGTCTGTCATCCGCCAGCAGGGATGCGGCAAGCGCACAGATACTCAGGCCGCGAGTGGTCTGAATCACCGGTGTCGGTCCCTCGCTTTGTCCGGATCACCCGACTAGCTTAGGCAAGGCTAAGCACACAGACGTGGGGTGGTTGTGGCGTGGAGGGGATCGAAGGCAAGGTCGCGCTCGTCACCGGAGGCGCGCGCGGGATCGGGGCGGCCGTCGTGGACGGGCTCGCCGGGGCGGGCGCGATCGTGGCGGCGGTGGACCTGGCGGAAGGGCCCTCCCGCGACGGCGTGACCTCGTTCGTCGCGGATGTCGGGGATTCGGCGGCCGTGGCGCGAGTGGTCGGCGAGGTCGAACGCGAACTCGGGCCGATCGGGATCGGGGCGTCCGTCGCGGGCGTGCTGAAACCGGGGTCGGTGTGCGAGACCAGTGACGAGGACTGGGCGGCGACCTTCGCCGTCAACTCCACCGGCGTGTTCACGGTGCTTCGCGAGATCTCCCGCCGCATGCTTCCCCGCCGGAGCGGGGTGCTGGTGACGGTCGGGTCGAACGCCGCGGGTGTCCCGAGGACCGGAATGGCGGCCTACGCCGCCTCAAAGGCCGCCGCGACGATGTTGACCCGCTGTCTCGGTCTCGAACTCGCCGGCTCCGGCATCCGCTGCAACATCGTCTCGCCCGGTTCGACCGACACCGAGATGCAACGTCTACTGTGGACGGACGAGAGCGGCGCGGATCGTGTCATAGCGGGAAATCCGGAGCAATACCGGGTCGGCATACCGCTGGGCCGGATGGCCGAACCCGCCGATATCGCCGACGCCGTTCTGTTTCTGGCCTCCGATCGCGCGCGGCACATCACGATGCAGAACCTCTACGTCGACGGCGGCGCCACGCTCCGCGGGTGATCTCGATGACGCAACGAAGACTTTTCGGATCCGTACGATTAGGTTAGGCTAACCAAAGTTAGGGTCGACTCGCTTACCTGGTCAGGCATATTTGCGAAAGGGAATACCGTCGTGTCCTCACCCGCACCACCCCGGCCGAGACCGGTCCACCAGGCGGCCGATCTGCTGGCGGCGTACCTGCCCGGCTCGTTCTATTACTCCTCGGCGCGAGGATCACTGCTCGCCGACGGGGTGTACTCGCCGGTCCACGCGGCGCCGGGCAGGCGTGCCCGCGCCGCCGCCGAAATCCTGGACGCCGCCCTCGTGGCGGGAGTGGCGGAGCCCGTCGTCGCCGGTGCGATCGGGTTCCGGCCCGACGCGCCGAGCAGTCTGGTGGTCCCCGCCGTGGTGCGCCGGGCAGGACCACCGAAGGCGGGTGGTCCGGTGGCCCCGCTCGGCGAGACGTGGTCGGTGGCCCCGCGACCCGCGCCAGAGGTCTACACCACCGCCGTCGCCAAGGCACTGGACGAGATCCGCGACGGTGACCTGCGCAAGATCGTGCTGGCCCGCTGTCTCGACGTCACCGGTGACGCCCCTGTCGCCGTGCCGCGGCTGCTGGCCCGCCTCGTGCACGCCGACCCGGCGGCGCACGCCTTCGCCGTCGACGTCAGCGCTCCCGGCGATCCCGCGACGCGCACCCTGCTCGGCGCGAGTCCCGAACTGCTGGTCTCCCGGCGCGGCCGGATCGTCACGGCCAACCCGCTGGCCGGTTCCCGGCCGCGTACCGGGGACGACGCCGAGAACGCCCGCCGGATCAGCGAGCTGCTGGCGTCCGAAAAGGACCGCGCCGAACACGCCCACGTCGCCGCGCAGGTGGCCGAGGTACTGGGCCGGTTCTGTGCCGACCTCCACGTACCCGCCGAACCCGAAGTGATCGGCACGCCCACGATGTGGCATCTGTCGACCCGGATCAGCGGACGGCTCGCCGACGCGGATGACGCCGGTTCGTCCGCGCTCGGGCTGGCCGAAGCCCTGCACCCCACGCCCGCCGTCTGCGGGGTGCCGACCGGGCTGGCCCGCGACACCATCGCGGCCCTCGAACCGGAGGACCGGGGCTACTACGCGGGGCTGGTCGGCTGGACCGATCCGAGCGGGGACGGCGAATGGGTGGTGACCATCCGCTGCGCCGAGGTGCGTGACCGGACCGTGCGGTTGTTCGCCGGGGCCGGGGTGGTGGCGGGTTCCGATCCCGAGGCCGAACTCGCCGAAACCGGCGCGAAGTTCGGCACGCTCCTGCGGGCGCTCGGGCTGGAGGGAGCGGCGTGAACCCCGACCATGTGCCCTGGCCGCCGGAAACCGCCGCGCGGTACCGGGCATCGGGATACTGGCGCGGCCAGACCTTCGGTGCGCTGCTCACCAGTCTCACCGAGGCCTACGCCGAACGTCCCGCCGTGATCGGCGAGACGGCGCGCTGGACCTTCGCCGAACTGGACGAGCGGGCACACCGGCTCGCCGCCGGATTCACCGGAGCCGGGATCCGGGCGGGCGACCGGGTCGTCGTGCAACTGCCGAACGTGCCGGAGTTCGCGTCGGTCGTCTTCGGACTGTGGCGGGCCGGCGCGCTGCCGGTGTTCGCGCTGCCCGCGCACCGGGCCAGCGAACTGCGGCACTTCGCGGAACAGAGCGAGGCCGCGGCGATCCTGACCGTCGGCGAGCACGAACGGTTCGGCCACGCGGCCATGGCGCACGCGGTCGCGGCCGAAGTCCCGTCGGTACGGGAGGTGTTCGTCGTCGGTACGGAAGAGTTCGCCGCGCTCGAAGCGGCCACTCCTCGCGCCCTGCCGGATCCGGATCCCGCCGGTGTCGCGTTCCTCCAGCTCTCCGGCGGGAGCACCGGCCTGCCCAAGCTGATCCCGCGCACCCACGACGACTACCTCTACAGCGTCCGGGAGAGCGCGCGGATCTGCGGACTGCGCCCGGAAAGCGTGTACCTGGCCGCGTTGCCGGTCGCGCACAACTTCCCGCTCAGCTCGCCGGGCCTGCTCGGCGCGCTGCACGCGGGCGCGGCCACGGTGTTCGCGCCGCGTCCCGACGCCGACACCGCGTTCCGGCTGATCGAGGCCGAGGGCGTGACCATCACCGGGCTCGTGCCGCCGCTGGCCGCCGCGTGGGCGCAGGCCGCCGCGAGGACCACCCGGGATCTGTCCTCTTTGGACGTCCTGCTGGTCGGTGGCGCCAAATGCGCCCGCGAGCTGGCCGAGAAGATCGGTCCGGCGCTGGGCTGCCGTCTGCAGCAGGTGTTCGGCATGGCCGAGGGCCTGGTCTGCTACACCCGGCTCGACGATCCGGACGAGTACGTCCTCGCCACGCAAGGTCGGCCGATCTCGCCGGACGACGAGATCCGTGTGGTGAACCCGGCCGATCCACTGTCCACTTCGGACGATGTCGTCGCGCCGGGTGAGGTCGGCGCGCTGCTGACCCGCGGCCCGTACACGATCCGCGGCTACTACCGCGCCGCCGAGCACAACAAAACCGCGTTCACCGAAGACGGCTTCTACCGCACGGGAGACCTGGTGCGGCAGCATCCGTCGGGGCATCTGGAAGTGGTCGGCCGGGCCAAGGAACAGATCAACCGCGGCGGCGAGAAGGTGGCCGCCGAAGAGGTCGAGAACCACCTGATGGCCCACCCCGGCGTACTCGACGCCGCCGTCGTCGCGGTGCCGGACCCGTACCTGGGCGAGCGCACCTGCGCCTACGTCGTACCCGCGGCCGGTGCCGAACCCGGCGCGGCGGAACTGCGCCGGTTCGTGCGCGAACGCGGGGTGGCGGCGTTCAAGGTGCCGGATCTGGTCCAGGTGGTGCCGCAGTTCCCGGTGACCGGCGTCGGAAAGACCAGCAAACGCGAGCTGCGGGCGGCACTGGCCGCCCTGGCGAAGGAGAAGTGAACGTGTCACTGCCTAAGATCCAGCCGTACCCCCTCCCGACGGAGGCCGAGCTGCCCGCCGGACGGGTCGGCTGGAAACCCGACCCCGCCCGCGCCGCGCTCCTGGTGCACGACGCGCAGCGGTACTTCCTCGCGCCCTACGAAGGTGCGCCGATCCCGGAAATGGTCGCGAACATCGCCGCACTGGCCGACGCCGCCCGCGCCGCGGGAGTGCCGGTGTTCTACACAGCGCAGCCCGGCTACCAGGCCGCCGAGGACCGCGGGCTGCTCACCGAGTTCTGGGGCGACGGCATCGGCGCGGTCATCGACGACGACCCCGCCGCCGCCGACGTCGTCGACGAACTCGCCCCGAAACCGGGCGACACGGTGCTGACCAAGTGGCGCTACAGCGCGTTCCAGCGCAGCACCTTCACCGAACAGCTCGCCGAGGCGGGCCGGGATCAGCTGCTGATCACCGGCGTCTACGCGCATATCGGCTGCCAGGCCACCGCCGTCGAGGCGTTCATGCGCGACATCCGGCCGTTCCTGGTCGGTGACGCGGTCGCGGACTTCTCCCGCGAACGCCACGACCAGGCCTGCGAGTACGTCGCTCAGCGTTGCGGCGCACTGACCACCACGGCCGCCGCGCTCGCCGCGCTGGCCCCGATCCACGCCGGAGCGCGGTAAATGAGTCTCACCCCAGACAAGATCCGGTCGGACATCGCGGAACTGCTCGGCTGCGATCCGGCCGAGCTGACGCCGGAAACCGAGCTGACCGACCTCGGCCTCGACTCGATGCGGATCATGGGCCTGGTCGAGCAGTGGCGCTCCGAAGGCGCGGACACCCTCGAGTACGCCGACCTCGCCGAGCAGCCGAATCTGGGCCACTGGACGAAGATCCTGTCCGGGAACACCCCGTGAGCCGCGCCGACCACCGGCACCGGCACCTCGAACGCATCGCCGAGGTCCGAGGCGGTCAGCACGCGGAGAAGGTGCCCTATCCGATCCGCGTCCGCCGGGCCGAAGTCGTGCGCACCGCGATGATCGGCTCCGGGCTGCTCCGCGTCACGCTCGGCGGGGACGGGACGGCCGGATTCGAGGCGCATTCCCCGGACGAGCACGTGAAGGTCCTGTTCCCCGAGCTGGATCCCGAGCCGAGGCTGCCGGTACCGGACGGCGACATGCTGCGGTGGCCGAAGCCGTCGCCGACGTCGCGCGAGTACACGGTCCGCCGGTACGACCCGGTTTCCGGGGAACTCGACCTCGACGTCGCGCTGCACGACGGCGGGCTCGGTTCCGGCTGGGCCCAGGCCGTCACGCCGGGTACGCCGGTGCACGTCGCCGGTCCGCCGGGCGGGCTGATCGTGCCGCACACCTACGACCGCTACCTGCTCGCCGGCGACCTCACCGCGCTGCCCGCGATCGCGCGCTGGCTCGAAGAACTGCCCCGCACCGCCGCGGGCTGGGCGTTCATCGAGGTCACCGGCGCGAGCGAGGAGATCGAGCTGTCCGCGCCCGAAGACGTCGAAGTGCACTGGCTGCACCGCGGCGACGTCCCGGCGGGGTCCTCCGACATGCTCGCCCGCGCGGTCCAGACGATCGAAGTCCCGGCGGGACAACGGCTCTACGCCTGGGTCGCCGGGGAAGCCGGGCAGATCAAACCCTTGCGCCGCTGGCTCAAGAACGAGCTCGGTCTCGGCAAGGACGACCACGACGTGACCGGCTACTGGAAACGCGGAGTCGCGGACTTCGACGACGACCACGACCACGACCACGACCACTCCCACTGACCCACCCCCCGAAGAACGAGGAAATCCATGCGCACCACCAGAACCCGCCGTCTCACCGGAGCGATAGCGCTCGCCCTCACCGTCGTCACCGCGGCGACCGCCTGCGGTTCCGGCGAAGACGGCAAGGCCGCCGACGGCGGCCAGACCCGCGTGTTCGCCGCCGACAACGGGCAGATCACCATCCCGGTCTCGCCGAAGCGGGTCATCGCCACCGGCTACGCCGTGCCCGCCCTGCTCGAGGCGGGGGCGCCGCTGGTCGGGGTGTCCAGCTGGAAGCGCGGGATCCCGCTGTTCAACGAGCAGGAGCGCAAGAAGTACGACGAGCTGGCGAAGGTCGCGGGTGAATCCGCGTCCGAGACCAACTACGAGGCGATCGCGCAGGCCGATCCGGACCTCATCGTCATCGGCGTGCCGAAGCCGGTGCTCGCCGACATCGACCTCAAGCGGCTCGAAGCCATCGCGCCGGTCGTGGCGATCGGCCCGTCGGTGCCGTCGATGTGGCGTGAGCTGTCCCGCAAGCAGGCCGACGCCGCCGGTGCGGCCGCCGGGTTCGACGCGATCAAGACCGCCTACGAGACCAAGGCCAAGGGACTGGCCGAGAAGTACAAGGCCGTGCTGCCGCAGCTGAAGCTCGGCCACGTCGGTGCCTACGGTGAGGTCGCCAAGGGCAACTTCCAGCGCGAGTTCAACGGTTCCTGGGGCACCAACGTCGCACAGGACATCGGCGCCACCTACTACGGCCAGGTCAAGGTCAAGGGCGGCGGCTCCAAGGACGTCAGCGAGTACCCGTCGATCGAAGAACTCTCGACCGCGTTCGCCCAGGCCGACGCGATCACCTACTCGGTCAGCGCCGACGGCGCGGTGCCCGCGCCGGTCAAGTACGTCCTCGACTCGCCGCTGTGGAAGGAACTCCCCGCGGTGAAGGCGGGCAAGGTCTACCCGTTCCGCTACACCGAGGCCGCCACCTACCGGGCCGCGACGTCCACTTTGGACGCCGTCGACCAGGCGTTCGCGCCGCTGCTCAAGCAGTGACCACCACCGGGCGGTCCGCGCTGCTCGGCGCTGCACTGCTCGGGCTCCTCGTGGTCGCCGTGCTGAGCGTCGGCATCGGCGCGCACGCCATCGCCCCCGGCGAGGTCGTGCGCGCCCTGCTGGGCGCCGGGAATCCGGGTGACCGGGCGGTGGTCCTGGACATCCGGGCGCCGAGGGCGGTGCTGGCGATCGGGGTCGGCGCGGCACTGGCGGTCGGGGGAGTGCTCGTGCAGGCCTTGTCCCGCAACGCTTTGGCCGAACCCGGAGTGCTCGGCGTGACCGCGGGCGCCGGGTTCGCCATCGCGGTGGGTTCGGCGTTCGGCGTCGCCGCCTCGGCACCCGCCGAACTGGGCCTGGCGGTGCTGGGCGCGGCCGGGGCTTCGGTGCTGGTGTACGCGGTCGGCCGCCGGTCGCCGCTGCGCCTGGTGCTCGCCGGGACCGCGTTGAGCGCCGTGCTGCTGGGACTCACCCTCGGCCTGCGGCTGCTGTTCCCGGAGACCTTCGACGTCTACCGGTTCTGGTCGGTGGGTTCGCTGGCCGGGCGCGAACAGGCCCCGACCACCGTGCCACTGGTCATCATCGGCCTGTCCCTGCTGGGCGCGTTCGCGGTGAGCCGTCAGCTGAACGCCATCGCGCTCGGCGAGACGGTCGCGCACACCCTCGGCGCGAACGTCGCCCGCGTCCGGGCGGTCACCCTGCTGCTGATCACGCTGATGGCGGGCGCGGCGACCGCGCTGGCCGGGCCGATCCTGTTCGTCGGGCTGATCGTGCCGCATCTGGCGCGGCGGGTGGCCGGTGCGTCGATCCCGTGGCTGATCGCGTTCGCCGCGCTGCTCGGCCCGGTCCTGATGCTGGCCGCGGACGTCGGTTCCCGGGTCCTGCTGCCGACCGGGGAGGTGCCGGTCGCCATCGTGACCGCGTTCCTCGGCGGCCCGGTGCTGATCTGGGCCGTCCGCAGATACGGGGCGGCGCCGCTGTGAACACCATGAACAAGGCGAGCGCCTTCGTCGTGCGGCGCGGGCGGTTCTCCGCCCGGCTGGAACGCCGCACCCTCTTCTTCCTCGTGGTGATGGTCGCGGTCATCGCCTGTCTGACGCTGCTCGGGCTCTGTTACGGCGCGGCGTGGGCGAGTCCCGCCCGCGTGTTCGCCGCGCTCACCGGATCCGGCGGCGGCCCCGGGGTGGTCATCCGGGAATGGCGGCTGCCCAGGGTGCTGGCCGGGCTGGTGTTCGGCGCCGCGCTCGGGCTGGCGGGCGCGATCTTCCAGAACGTCACCCGCAACCCGCTCGGCAGCCCGGACGTCATCGGCCTCGACGCCGGCGCCTACACCGGTGCCCTGTTCGCGATCACCGTGCTGTCGGGGACTTCGACGCAGCTGACCATCGGCTCGGTGGCGGGCGGCGTGGTCACGGCCGCGATCGTGTACGCGTTGTCGCTCGGTGGCGGCCTGTCCGGACTGCGGCTGATCGTCATCGGGATCGCGATCAACGCGATGCTGACCGCGTTCAACTCGTGGATCGTGCTGCGCGCCGAACTGGAGATCGCGATCGCCGCCGTCGGCTGGAACGCCGGTTCGCTCAACGGGGTCGGCTGGGACGACGTCGCCATCCCGTTCGGCGTGCTGGCGGTGCTGTTCGCCGTGCTGGCCACCCGGGCGCCGTCGCTGCACCAGGCCGCGCTCGGCGGCGCGCTCGCGGTCACCACCGGCGTCCGGTGGGACCGGCTGCGGCTGCAGCTGGTGCTGATCGGCGTCGGCTGCACGGCCACGGTCACCGCCGTCGCCGGGCCGATCGCGTTCATCGCGCTGGCGGCCCCGCAGATCGGGCGGCGGCTGGCCCGCACGCCCGGGATCGGCCTGCTGCCCGCCGCGCTCACCGGCGCCGTCCTGCTGACCGCCGCCGACCTGGCCGCCCAGATGCTGCTCGCGCCGGAAGCGCTGCCGGTCGGTGTGGTCAGCACCGTGATCGGCGGCGGCTACCTGATCTGGCTGCTCACCAAGGAGGTGCGGCGCACATGAGTGCCCGTTTGACCGCGCGGGAACTGACCCTGCGCTACGGCGACCGGATCGTGTCGACCCGGCTGAGCCTCGACGTGCCCGACCGCGCGTTCACCGCCGTCGTCGGACCGAACGCCTGCGGCAAGTCGACCTTGCTGCGCGCGTTCGTCCGGCTGCTGCGCCCCGCGGAGGGCGCGGTCCTGCTCGACGGCGAGGACGTCGGTTCCTTCCCCGGCAAGGGTTTGGCGCGGGAACTCGGTTTCCTGCCGCAGGACCCGGTGGCGCCCGAGGACGTCCGCGTCCGGCAGCTGGTCGCGCGCGGCCGGTTCCCGCACCAGTCGCTGTTCGCGTCGTGGTCCGAAGAGGACGAACGCGCGGTGCTCGACGCGATGACCGCGGCCGGGGTGGCGGGACTGGCCGACCGGCCGGTGCAGGAACTCTCGGGCGGCCAGCGTCAGCGCGTGTGGGTGGCGCTGGTGCTGGCGCAGAAGACGCCGTACCTGCTGCTCGACGAACCGACGTCGTTCCTCGACATCGCGCACCAGTACCAGCTGCTGAACCTGCTGGCACGGCTGCGCGACGAGGGCCGCACGGTGATCGCCGTCCTGCACGACATCAACCAGGCCTGCCGGTACGCCGATCACCTCGTCGCGTTGCGGGACGGCCGGATCGTCGCGGAAGGCGCGCCCGCCGACATCGTCGACGCGGAGCTGATGAAGGAGGTCTTCGATCTCCCCAGTGTCGTCGTACCCGACCCGGTGACCGGAACCCCGATGGTGGTGCCCTCATGCTGAACCTCACCGGAGCCCAACGGGGTATCTGGACCGCGCAGCGGCTCGAACCCGACTCGCCGTACTACGTCGTCGGCGACGTCATAGAGATCGCCGGTGACCGGCCGGTCGACCTCGGCGCCCTGACCGACGCGATCCGGGCCACCACCGAGGAGGCCGACAGCCTGCGGTTGCGCGTCTTCGACACGCCGGACGGGCCCCGCCAGCTGGTGTCGGACGACCCGGTGCCGCCGCCGAAGGTGGTGGATCTGCGCGGGGAGGCCGATCGGGTCGCGGCCGCACACGAGCGAGTGGACGCGGAGCGCCGCCGGGTCGCCGCAGCGTGCCGCGAAATGGTGGACCGGCCGCTGTTCGCCCATCTTGTCCTGCGGCTTTCGGAGTCGCACGTGTGGTTCACCCAGCTCGGGCACCACCTGGTGTTCGACGGTTACACCGCGGCGATGCTCGCGCGCCGCACCGCCGCCCGCTACACCGCTTCGGTACTGGGCAAGGAGACACCGCCTTCGACGTTCGCGCGCTTCGCCGATCTCGTCGAGGCCGATCGCTCCTATCGCGAAAGTGACCGGTTCGACCAGGACCGCGACTACTGGCGCGAGCGGTTCACGCCATTGCCGGATCTCGACGACGGCGGCAGCACCTCGGGCCCGCCCGAGCACACCGTCACCGCGAGGGCGGTCTTGCCCGCTTCGGACGTGGCCCGCTTGCGCGAACTGGGCAAACGCGCCGGAACGACCTGGGGCGACGCGCTGATCGCCTGTTACGCCGCCTTCCTGCACCGCGTGCTCGGCCGGTCCGACGTCGTGTTCGCGATGCCGTTGATGTGCCGCGAGGGCGCCGCGCTGCGGACCCCGGCGATGGCGGTCAACGTGCTGCCGCTGCGGGTCACGGTGCTGCCGGAGGACTCCGGCGCCGGACTGACCGCGCGGGTCGCGGGCGCGCTGAAGGAGATGCGCGCCCATCAGCGTTATCGCGGCGAGGACCTGCCGCAGGATCTGGCGGTCCCCGGGGCGGGCGCGTTGCTGCACGGCCGCGGCATCAATCTGAAGGCGTTCGACCTGAAGCTCGACTTCGCGGGCTCGCCCGGCACCATGCGCAACGTCGCGGGCGGCCCGCCCGAGGACATGGGCCTGTCCGTGCTCCCGACCTCGGACGGCGGGCTGCTGCTCGGTTTCGAGGTCGACGCGCGGGCCCACGACCAGGCCGCCGTCGACGCCAAGCTGACCGCGCTGCGCTGCCTGATCACCGCGCTGACCGAACCGGACGGTCCGGCGGTCGCCGGTGCCGATCTGGTCCCGGCGGGGGAGCGGGACGCGGTGCTGCGGTCGTGGTCCACGCCCGCCCCGGACGCCGAACTCCTTGACGTACCGGAACTTCTCGCTCGGCTCGATCCTGAACAGACCGCACTGGTCTTCGGTGACGAACGGCTGACCGGCGCCGAACTCGTCGAGCGTGTGCACCGGCTGGCGCGGGTGGTGCGGGCGCGCGGAATCGGGCCCGACGACGTCGTCGCTCTGGCGCTGCCGCGCTCGGCCGATCTGGTCGTCGCCCTGCTGGCGGTCCTCGACGCGGGTGCCGCGTTCCTGCCGCTGGATCTGTCCCATCCCGTCGAACGGCTGCGCGACCTCGCCGCCGAAGCCGGCGCGGTGCTCACGGTCACCCACGACCCGGAAGTCGTGCCGGGTCCGCATTTGCTGCTCGGCGAAATCGATCTGTCCACAGTGGATTCGTCGCCGCTTTCGGTGCCGCGTCACCCGGAACAGCTCGCGTACGTCATCTTCACCTCCGGCTCCACCGGACGTCCCAAGGGCGTCCTCGGCCGGTTCGGCGGGCTGGCGACACTGCTGCGACACCACCGCGCGACCACGGTCGCCGAGACGGAAAGTGCCGCGGGCAGGCGGCTCCGGGTCGCGCACACCTACTCGTTCGCCTTCGACTCCGCGCTCGACCAGCTGATGTGGCTGCTGTTCGGCCACGAACTCCACGTCTACGGCACCGAGGTCGCGCGGGACGCCGACGCACTGCTCGCGGCGTTCGCCCGCGACCGGATCGACGTCGTCGACACCACGCCGTCGATGGCCGCGCCCCTGATCGACGCCGGACTGCTCGACGGCCCGCATCCGCCGTCGCTGCTCGTCCTCGGCGGCGAGGCGACCCCGCCCGCGCTGTGGCGCCGCGTGGCGGAGTCCGCTGTCCGTGCCCGCAACATGTACGGGCCGACCGAGGCCACTGTGGACGGTGCCGGATCCTGGCTGGACGACGGGGAACCGACGATCGGGACCGCGGTACCGGGTACGGCGGTCCGGGTGCTGGACGCCGCGCTGCGTCCGGCGCCCGTGGGAACGCCGGGTGAGCTGTACCTCGCCGGACCGCATCTCGCGCGCGGCTATCTCGGACGGCCCGGCGCGACCGCCGAACGCTTCGTCGCCGATCCGTTCGGCGCGCCCGGCGACCGGATGTACCGCACCGGCGACCTCGCGCGCTGGGTGCCCGGCCGCGGACTGGAGTACCTGGGCCGCCGCGACGGCCAGGTGAAGGTGCGTGGCCACCGCGTCGAACTCGGCGAGGTCGAGGCCGCGCTGGCCGCCGTGCCCGGCGTCCGTGCGGCGGCCGCCGCCGTGCGCGGGCCGCGGCTCGTCGGCTACGTCGTCGGGGAGGTCGTCCCGGACACCGTCCGCGCGGACCTCGCCGGACGGGTACCCGAGCATCTCGTACCCGCCGCGGTGGTCGTGCTCGACATGCTTCCGTTGACCCCCAACGGGAAGATCGACCGGGCGGCGCTGCCCGCCCCGCGCGCGGCGGCCGGGCGGGTCGCCGCCACCGAACGCGAACGGCTGCTGTGCGCGACCATCGCCGAGGTGATCGGCGTCGAGGAGGTCGCCGTCGACGACGACTTCTTCGCGCTGGGCGGTGACAGCATCACCGCGATCAGCGTCAGCAGCAGGCTGCGCGCGCACGGCCTCGATCTGCGGCCGCGCGATCTGCTGGCCCGGCGCAGTTTCGAGGCGCTGGCGGCGGCGAGCGCGGAACTCGGCGGCCCGGCGGATCCGCCCGACGAGCCGATCGGCGAGGTGCCCGCCCCGCCGATCGTCCGCGCCCTGCTCGATCCGCATCCGGACGTCGCGGCCATCGCCGGGTACACCCAGTGGACCGCGCTCCGGCTCGACGAGGACCTTCCGCTCGACCGGCTCCTCACCGGCGTCCAGACGATCCTGGACCACCACGACGTCCTCCGGCTGCATTCAGAGGACGAAATGCGGGTGCGCGAGCGGGGTGCCGTGAAGGCGGCCGACGTCGTCATCGAAACGGCGGGCGATCCGGCGGAGGTCGCCGCGGGTCTCGCGGACTCGCTCGATCTCCGGACCGGCGTGCTCAAGGTCGCCCTGCTGCCGGACCACCTCGTCATCGTCGTGCACCACCTGGCGATCGACGGCGTTTCCTGGCGCGTCCTCCTCCCGGACCTCCACGCGGCTTGCGCCGGGGAACAGCTCGAACCGGTTACGACGTCGTGGCGGCGGCACGCGCTCCGCCTTGCCGGACAAGGGACTTCGGGTGCCCGGCGCGGCGAACTCGAGCACTGGCGTGGCGCGCTCGCCGGTCCGCGTCTCGGCGACAGGCCGCTCGACCGGGCCGTCGACACGGTCGCGACCGCGCGGCGCTCGGTCACCGTCGCCTCGCCGGAGCAGACCGAGGCGGTCCTCACCAGCCTGCCCGCGGCCTACCGCGCCGGACCGGACGACGTCCTGCTCGCCGCGCTCGTGCTCACCCTCCGAGCGTGGCGAGCCGCCCCGGTCGAGGCCGAAACCGTGTCCCTCGAAGGACATGGCCGGGACCAGGACGGCTTGGACCTGTCGCGCACCATCGGCTGGTTCACCGCCGAGCATCCGCTGCGCGTGCCGGCCACCGCGGTGGCCGCGGCCACGGACTTCGAGAGCGCGCTCGCGGGCGGCGACGCGGCCGGAAAGCTCTTGCGGGCCGCCAAAGAAGCCAAACGCGCCGTACCGGACAACGGCGTCGGCTTCGGTGTCCTCCGGTACCTCGACCCGCTCACTCGGGACGAACTCGCCGCCGTCCCGCCGCCGGACGTCGTCCTCAACTATCTCGGCCGGTTCGCGGCACTGCCCGGCACCGGCTGGCGGCTGCCCGAAGAAGACCCGTTCGCGGTGACCGAACCCGAGGACAAGTCACTGGAACAGGTCCTGGCCTTGAACTGCTTCGTCCGCGAGGACGGCCGTCCCCGGCTCGCCGTCGAGTGGACCGCGGCAGGCGAGGTCCTGCCGGAGGAAAGCGTCGCGGCACTTCAAGAAGCGTGGTCGCGAGCGCTGGACGCCATGGCCGCGCACGCGGCCCGGATCGGACCGGACGGCGGGGGACTCACGCCGTCGGATCTACCGCTGGTCGGTCTCGGCCAGGCCGACATCGACACGCTCGAACGCCAGGGCCTGGTCGAGGACGTCCTGCCCGCGACCCCGCTGCAGACCGGGCTCGCGTTCCACACCCTGGCGCGCGGCGACGACGACACCGACGTCTACGTGGTGCAGGCCGTCACGCTGCTCAATGGCGCGCTCGACGCCGGGCGCATGCGCGAGGCGGCGGCCGAAGTGCTGCGACGGCATCCCGCGTTGCGTGTCCACCTGCACACCACCGACGCGGGCGAAGTCGTCCAGGTGGTGCCCGCCGAGGTCACGCTCGACTGGCGGTTCTCGAACGTGTCACCCGAGCGGGTCGACGACGAATGCCGCGCTGAACTCGCGCGGCCGTTCGATCCGGCGACCCCGCCGCTGATCCGGTTCCTGCTGCTCACCCTCGGCCCGGACGAGCACCGCCTGGTGCTCACCAACCACCACGCGCTCCTCGACGGCTGGTCGATGCCACTCGTCGGCAGGACGCTCCTGGCCACCTACGCCGAACTCGCCGGCGGCCCGGCGGCGCCGGTCGCGCCCCCGCTTTCGGAGTACCACCGCGTGCTCGGCGAACGCGACCCGGACGCGGCGCTGCAGGTATGGCGTGAGGCGCTGGCCGGGCTCGACGAGGGCACCCGGCTCGCCCCGGCGAGCGTCGAGTCCACTGTGGAGCGTCCGGAGCGCGTCACCGTGGACCTGGGCGGGGAGTTCAGCGAACGGCTGCGTGCCTTCGCCCGCGAACGTGGCGTCACCCCGACGACGGTGTTCCAGACCGCCTGGGGTGTCCTGCTCGCCAGGCTGACCGGCCGCCGCGACGTCGTCTTCGGCTGCCCGGTCTCGGGCCGTCCGGCCGAGGTTCCCGGTGTCGAGCGGATGATCGGGCAGCTGGGCGGCACGATCCCGGTGCGGGTGCGCTTCGACGCCGCCGACACCGCGGTGACCGTGCTGGACCGCGTGCACACCGAAAGCGTCCGGCTCACCGAACACCACCACGCCGGGCTGCCGGACATCCAGCGCGCGATCGGTGTCGGCGATCTGTTCGACACGATGCTGGTGATGGAGAACTTCCCGCTCTCCAGCCGTGCCCGCACCACGCTGGCGCCGGGACTGGATCTCGTCGGCGTCGACATCACCGACGCCACGCACTATCCGCTCACGGTGATCGTGCTGCCCGGCGACGAGTTCACCGTCGGGCTCGGGTATCAGCCGCAAGCCTTCCGCCGCGACGAAGCCGAGTCCTTCGGCCGGTGGCTGCGTGCCCTGTTGCACGAGATCGTCACCGATCCGGCGCGGCCGGTGGCCCGGCTCCGTGCCCTCGACGCCGATGAGGAGCGGGCGATGCTGCGCCTCGGCGAAGGCCCGGAACCGAAACGGGAACGCGGCGGCATGCTGACGGAGTTCGGCCGCTGGGTCCGGGAGACCCCGGACGCCGAAGCGGTCGTCTGCCGGGACCGGAGCCTGACCTACGCCGAACTGGACCGGCGGGCCAACCGGCTCGCGAACACCCTGATCGACGCCGGCGTGAAGCCGCAGGATCCGGTCGCGGTCCTGCTGCGCCGCGACGTCGACCTCGTGGTCGCGCTGTTCGGCGTGATCAAGGCGGGCGCGGTGCACGTGCCGATGGATCCGGACTACCCGGCCGACCGGCTGGCCTACATGCTCGGCGACATCAAGCCCGCCGCCGTAGTGTCCACTTCGGACGTCGGCGGCCTTCCGGTGATCGACCCGGCGGAACTGTCCTCTGAGGACACTGATCCGGCCGTGCCCTCGGGTGAAGACGCGCTCGCGTACGTCATCTACACCTCCGGGACCACCGGCAAACCCAAGGGCGTGGCGGTGCCGCACCGCGGCGTCCCGAGCCTGATCGCGCTGCAGGAGGACATCGTCGGGATCGGCACCGCCGAACGGTACCTGCACTTCGCCTCGACCAGCTTCGATGTCGCCTTCTGGCAGTTCATGTTGCCGCTGCTGTCCGGCGGCACCTCGGTCATCGCGCCGGAGGAGGTGCGGGTCTCGGGCGACGATTTGCTGGCCTACGCCGCCGAACACCGCGTCACCGGGCTCAACCTGCTGCCGTCGTTCCTCTCCGCGATGCCCGACGACGCGACCGTCGATCCGGACGTGTTCTTCGTCGTCGGCGCCGAACGGCTCGACCCGGAACTGGCCCGGCGCTGGGGGAACCGGCGGGCGCTGTTCAACGCCTACGGCCCGACCGAGGTCACCATCAACTCGGTCACCTGGCATTACGACCCGGCCGATCCCGGTCCGCTGCCGATCGGCCGCCCGGACCCCGAGGTCCGCGCGTACGTGCTCGACGGCGGGCTGCTGCCGGTCGGCACGAACGTCACCGGTGAGCTGTACCTGGCCGGGCCGAAGCTGGCCCAAGGCTATGTCGGCCGGGCGGCCCTGACGGCCGAACGCTTCGTGGCCGACCCGTTCGGGCCGCCGGGGGAACGGATGTACCGGACCGGTGACCTGGTCCGCTGGCGCCCGGACGGCCAGATCGTGTTCCTCGGCCGAGCCGATCACCAGGTCAAACTGCGCGGGTTCCGGATCGAACTCGGCGAGATCGAGACCGCGCTGACCGCGCACGACGACGTCCGCGCCGCCGCGGTGATCGTCCGGGAGGAGCGGCTGGTCGCCTACGTCGTCCCCGTGGACGGGGCCGAGCCCGATCCGGCGGTGCTGCGCGAACACCTCGCCGCGGAACTGCCCGCGTACATGGTGCCCACCGCGTTCGTCGCGCTGGACCGGTTGCCGCTCGGCCCGAGCGGCAAGCTGGACCGGGCCGCGCTGCCCGCGCCGGAAGCCCGCTCCGGCGGCGGCCGGGAACCCGCCACCCCGTCGGAAGCCGTGCTGCTGCGGGTGGTCCGCGAGCTGCTCGGTCCCGACGTCGGGCTGGACGACGGTTTCCTGGATGCGGGCGGCGACAGCATCGCGTCGCTGCGGGTGGTCTCCCGCGCTCGCCGCGAAGGGCTGCACCTGACCGCGCGTGACGTGCTCGAAGGCGGCACGGTCGCCGGGATCGCCGCGCGCTGCGGCGAACCGGAACGGGCCGAGGAGGCCCACGCGGTCGGGGACGCCCCGCTGACGCCGATCATGCGCGATCTCCTGCGGCGCGCGGGAAAGGTGGCGGACGGGTTCTGCCAGTGGGTCGAGATCTGCGTGCCCTCGGCGGACGACGTGCCGCGGTGGCGGTCGGTGCTCGACGCCGTCCTCGCCCGTCACGACGTCCTGCGCGCACACCTGATCGAGGATGCGCTGCGCATCCCGGACATCGGCGCGGTGACCGGTGCCGACGTGCTCACCGCCGTCCGCGCGTCCGGTGATCCGCGCTCGGTGCTGGACGCGCAGGTCGAGCAGATCGTCGCGCGGATGGACCCGCGCACCGGACCGCTGCTGCGCGCGGTGCTGGTGGACGCGGGGGAGGACCGGCCGGGACGGTTGCTGCTGGTGGCACACCATCTGGTCGCCGACGCGGTGACCTGGCGGGTCCTGGTCGACGACCTCGAACAGGCCTTCCACGGCACCACCCTGCCCCGGCGCGGGCAGTCGTTCCTGGGCTGGGCGCGGTCGCTGCGTGCCGCAGCACCGCATCGAGAGGACGAAATGCCGTACTGGCGGGGCATCGCGGCGGCGCCGGTGACCCCGCTCGGCCGTGCCCCACTCGATCCGGCGCGCGACACCGTGGCGACCGCCCGGCACCACCGGATCGACGTCGGCGAGGACACCACCCACGCCGTGCTCACCGCGCTGCCCTCGGCCTACCGCACCGGGCCGGACACGGTGCTGCTGACCGCGCTCGCCCGCGCGGTCGCGGCCTGGCGCGGGACACCGGCCGATCTGCTCGTCGCCGTCGAGAGCCACGGGCGTCCGGGGCACACCCCGGACGTCGCGGGCAGGGTCGATCTGGCCCAGACCGCGGGCTGGTTCACCGCCGTACATCCGGCGCGGATCGCCCCGCCGCCCGGACCGCTGCCGGACGCGCTGCGGGCCGTGCGCGACCACCTGCGCGCCGCGGGCGACGGTCTCGGCCACGGAATCCTCGGCGCCGGCGGCCCTCGGCCCGAGGTCGCCTGGAACTACCTCGGCCGCTTCCCCTCGGCCCCGGTCACCGAAACCCCGTGGCAGCGACCGCCGGACGCCGATCCGCTCGGTTCGGGCGGCGGCGCGGAACTGCCGCTGCCGTACGCGCTCACGGTGAACGCGATGGTCCCGGACGGCGGCACCCTCGGCGTCCGCTTCACCTGGCCGTCCGCGTTGTTCACCGAGGACGAGATCGCCGTACTGGGCGAGCATTTCCGTCGTGAGCTGGACGCGCTCGCCGCCGACGTGCCGGGGCCGGGCGAGGTCCTGCCGCTGACGCCGCTCCAGGAGGTGATCCTGCGCGAGTCCCGGACCGCGGAAGAAGATCCGTACCCGGTGCAGGCCGCGTTCACGCTGTCCGGCGACCTCGACGTCGAGGCACTGCGGGCGGCGGCGGCAGCGCTGGTGCGACGGCATCCGAACCTGGGCGCGGTCTTCCCGCCGTCCCACGAGGTCCAGGTGCTCCCGGCGGAACCGGAGGCCGGATTCCGTGTCCGCGACGTGTCCGAAGTGGACACCGCGCTGGACGAAGAACTCGCGGAACCGTTCGACCTGGCGAACGGTCCACTGTGGCGGGTCACGGTGCTGCGCGGCGGGCCCGGCAGGCAGACCCTCGTGCTGACCAGTCACCACTTGCTCTTCGACGGCTGGTCCGCGCCCCGGATCCTCGGCGAGTTGTTCGCGCTGTACGCGGGGAAACCGTTACCCGATCCGGTTCCGCTGAGCCGGTACACCCGCCTGCTCGCCGCGGCCGATCACGCCGCGGACGTCAGGGCGTGGCGGGCGGAACTCGACGGCCTGCCCGAAGTCGACCACCTGCCGCGTACCGGCGGGAGCGCCGAACCCGCACTGTTCACTGTGGACGGTGCGCACGTCGCGGAACTGACCCGGCTGGGCACGTCACGCGGTCTCACCGTCAACACCCTGCTGCAGGGTGCCTGGGCGGCGGTGCTCGCGGCCCGCGCCGGGCGGCCGGACGTCTGCTTCGGGATCATGACCTCGAACCGGGCGTCCGATGTGGACGGTGTCGAGGAGATCATCGGCCTGCTGGCCAACAGCGTCCCGGTCCGCACGCGGTTCACCGGCACGGTCGCCGAGTCGCTGGCCGATTCGCAGGCCCGGCAGCAGGCGATGACCGGTCACCACCGGATCGGCCTGCCCGAACTCGCGTCGCTCGCCGGACGCGAGCGGCTGTTCGACAGCCTGCTCGTGTTCGAGAACTACCCGGTGGATCCGGCGAAGCTACGCGAACCCGCGCCCGGCCTGACCGTCACCGGCACGCGGTTCCGGGAACGGACGCACCATCCGGTGAGCGTCACCGTGATCCCCGGCGAACACGGCTGGGAAGGCGTTCTGTACGCGCGGGACACCGACGCCCGGGCCTTGGCCGACGAGCTCGTCCGGTTCCTCCGGGAGCTGCCGTCCTGGCTGGACGGCGACGCCGCCGGGTTCGTGGGCAAGCGGTGACCGCGCGCCCGGTCGACGCCGCGCTGTGGCGCACGGCGGCGGTGCTGGTACTCGGCACGTTCATGGCGACGCTGGACAGCACGATCGTCTCGGTCGGCGTCGACACGCTCGCCGAGGAGTTCGGCGCGCCCGTCACCGGCGTCCAGTGGGTGACCACGGCTTATCTGCTGGCCGTGGTCACCGCGGTGCCCGCGTCCGGCTGGCTCGCCGACCGGTTCGGCGGCCGCCGCGTCTGGCTCACCGCCGTCGTCGTGTTCCTGCTGGCGTCGCTGCTGTGCGCGCTGGCGCCGAGCCTGCCCGCGCTCATCGCCTTCCGTGTCCTGCAAGGACTCGCGGGCGGCCTGCTGCCGCCGACCGGACAGGCGTTGCTGGCGCGGGCGGCCGGACCGGACCGGATCGGCCGCGTGATCAGCGTCGTCGGTCTCTTGCCGCTGTTGTCCCCGGTACTCGGACCACTGGCGAGCGGCACGATCCTCGCGGTCGCCGACTGGCCGTGGCTGTTCTACGTCAACCTCCCGGTCGGCGTGGTGGCCGTACTCCTGGCGCGGCGCTGGGTCCCGGCAGGCGAACCGGGTGGCCGGGGTGACCGGTTCGATTTCCGGGGCGCGCTGTTGCTGTCCCCGGGACTCGCGGTCCTGGTGTTCGGGCTGACGTGGTTCGAGCAAGGGGCGCCGGTGGTCGCCGGGACGGCCGTCGCGGTGGGGGGCGTCATGCTCGCGGCGTTCGTCCGGCACGGTCTGCGGGCCGAAGCGCCGCTGCTCGACCCGCGGCTGTTCACCCAGCCGCCGTTCGGGGTGGCCGCACTCGCGCTGGTCCTGCTCGGCGCGTCGGTGTTCGGCACGATGTTCCTGCTCCCGCTCTACCTGCAGCGCGGCGCCGGACTGTCCACTGGGGACACCGGTTTGCTGCTGGTGCCACAGGGCATCGGCGCGGCGGCCGGATCGGTGCTGGTGAACCGGCTCGTCGACCGGATCTCGCCGCGCACCTTGGTACTGACCGGGATCGGACTGGTCGCCCTCGGCACCGCACCCTTCACGCAACTGGGCCTCGGTCTCCCGGACTGGGTGATCGTGGTTTCCCTGCTGCTGCGCGGTTTCGGCGCGGCGCTGATCGGTGCGCCGGTGATGACGATCGTCTACCGCCGCGTCGAACCCGCCCGGCTGCCCCGCGCGGCCGGGGCGCTGAACCTGCTCAACACACTCGGCGGTTCGATCGGTACCGCGGTGCTGGCCGTGGTGCTGCAGGCCCGCCTGGCCGCGCGCGGCCCGGACGTCGCCGCGGCCTTCGCCGACGCTTTCTGGTGTGTGCTCGGCCTCGCCGTCGTGGCGGTGGCCGGTGCGACGCGGCTGCCGCGGGCCGGGGCGGCCGCCCCCGACAAGAAGAGAGGTCACGCGGATGCCTGACCAGGACACCCTGCCCAGCCCGGCCGAGGTGGGCACGGACGACGTCGCCGCGGACGAGATCGCCCGGCATCGCGAAACCGTCGCGGACGTCCTCGCCCGGCGCGACTCCCGGCTGCTCGTCGTCGTCGGACCCTGTTCGGTGCACGACACCGACGGTGCGCTCGACTACGCGCACCGGCTCGCCGAGGCGTCGCGCCGGTTCGCCGACGATCTCGTCGTCGTCCTGCGCGCCTACCTGGAGAAACCGCGGACGATCGCGGGCTGGACCGGCCTGGTGCCCGACCCCACCCTGGACGGCAAGGGCGATCTCGCGGCCGGAATCCGGATCGGACGGCGATTCCTGGTCGACGCCGCCGCGACCGGTCTGCCGCTGGCGTACGAGTTCGTCGACCCGTTCCTGGCGCCCTACTTCGCCGACACCATCAGCTGGGGCGCGATCGGGGCGAGGACCGTGGCCAGCCAGCCGCACCGGCATCTGTCGTCGTGGCTGCCGATGCCGGTGGGTATGAAGAACTGCGTCTCCGGGCGGCTCGACACGGCGGTCGCCGCGGTCCGGGCGGCCGGGCTGCCCCACGTGTTCCCGGGCGCCGCGGCGGATGGCCGTCCGCGGATCCTGCGCAGCGCCGGGAACTCCGACGCCCACCTCGTCCTCCGCGGTGGCCCGAAACCGAACCATCACGCACACGCGGTCGCGGACGCCCTCGACGCGCTGACCGCCGCCGGCCTGCCGCACCGGCTCGTGGTCGACGCCTCGCACGGCAACAGCGGCAAGGACCACAACCGGCAGCCCGTGGTCGTCGCGGATCTGGCGGACCAGATCTCGGCGGGCAACTACGCGCTGGCCGGGGTGATGATCGAGTCGTACCTCTCCGACGGCAGGCAGGACGTCGGTTCCCTGCCGCCCCGGCCGGACCTCAGCATCACGGACGCTTGCCTGGGCTGGGCGCGGACGGTGCCGCTCCTGGAGACGCTGGCCTGCGCGAACTCGGTGCGGCGGATCAGCGCCCCTCGGCGCTCTTCGCATTCAGTCCTCTGAATGCGGAGAACTTAAGTGCGAAGGCCTTCCAGCACTTCGGTCATCGTCGGCACGAGGTCGTCGCCCATCTTCTCGAATTCCCGCTTGAGGAAGGGATCCGCGAGTTTCGCCAGCCCGTGGAACTTGATGGTGGCGTGGTAGCTGATGGTCGTGGTGCCGTCTTCCTCGGTCACCGTCAGATCGTCGGTGGAGGTGGCGGTCTTGTTGCTGCCGACGAACACGATCCGCCCCGGCTCCAGCGTGTCGAGGCGGTAGGTCAGCTCGGTCTTCTTGCCGCGGAACTCGGACACGTTGCGCCACTGCGCCCCGACGGCGATCGGGCCGGTGTCCGCCCGGGTGCAGGACACGGTGCCGGGGTCCCACTCCTCGGCGTGCGCGAAGTCGCGCAGGTACTCGACCACGGCCTGAACAGGGGTGCGGACGGTGATCGTCCGGTGCACGTCAACCACCTGCCCAACGGTACGCAGGCTTCCCCGTACCCGCAGTGTGGTGCGGAGCTGAAGGGCCCTTTCCCCGCATCTGACGCGGTGAAGGGCGCTTTCCCCGCATCGCATGCGGGGAAAGCGCCCTTCAGCTCCCTACTTCTTCCACACAATGGGCTTGTCCTTGTACCCGTCACCGTCGCTGTAAGTCGCGCCGCCGACCTCGCCGCCGTCACGCACGGCCTGGAGTTCGCAGGTGTCGTAGGTCGCGCCGACGGTCTTGAAGTCCTTCTTCGCCGTCTCGGTCTGGCAGTTCGGGGTCTCACCGGTGATGATCACCCCGGTGCTCTTGTCGTTCGGGCCGACCGCGCGCAGCCGCACCGTGCTGTAGGTGAGGTCGGTGCCGCCGACGTTCTCCACCGTCAGCCGGATGTACACCGGCGTCATGCCCTTGGCCTTCTCACCGTAGGCGGCGAGGTCCTCCTTGGCGCCCAGCTCGATCGACTTGACGGTGATCGCGACGGTGCCCGACTTGTCGGTGCCGTACTTGAACGGGACGACGGCGCGATCGCCGACCTTCAGCTCGCTGCCCGGCGCGGTCGTGTCCGCGTTCGAGACCGGGACGGTGCCGCTGGTCGCGGGCGAGGACGCGGGAGCCGACGTCGGCGCCGGAGCGGGCGCGGCCGCCGGGGAGCCGCCCTTTTCACCACCGCAGGCGGACAGCAGCAGCGCGGCGGCGCAGCCGGTGGCGGACAGGGCGATGCGGTCGAACTTCATGGATCTCCTCGGACTTCCCGCCGAATCCTGCTCCGGCGTTCTCGCCACGCACCGTAGTCGATGCGGGAGTACCGCGGTGTGGCCCGTTCGCACCACACCGGATCACAGATCGCTTACGCCGATCAGCCCATCCTGGATCGCCCGCGCGACGAGCGCGGCCTTGGTCGGGGCCTCCCTGCCGATCTGGGCGTACTTGACCCGGATCCGCTCGAGATGGGAGTTGACCGTGTTCGGCGAGATCCCCAGCCGGTGCGCGACGAAGTCCTTCGACTCCGACTGGAACCACTCGATGAGCACTTCGGTCTCCCGCGCCGAGAGCGCGGGACGCCGGTCCGAGCGGTCCCCGGCCAGCGCGCCCGCCAGTGACGGCGGGGTGTACGGCCGGTCGGCGGCCGCCGCACGCACGGCTTCGAGGAGGTGTTCCGCGCCTTCGGCCTTGGTGAGATAGCTGAGCGCGCCGAGTTCGAGGCACCGCAGCACGGTCTCGTCGTCGGCCCGCATCGAATAGACGACGACGCGGCGGCCTGCCTCGGTGAGCCTGCGCAGGTCGCCCATCGCGGGAGTGGTGCTGTTCAAGTGCAGGTCGAGGATGACCACGTCGGCCTGCGCCCCTTCGCCGATCCAGGCGGCACGCACGTCCTCGCCCTCGGCCACCACCTTGACCGGCGGAGTCCCCGAGGACAACCAGTGCACGACCCCGGCCCGTA
Organism: Amycolatopsis sp. NPDC033938; assembly: GCF_055575975.1. Taxonomy (NCBI): domain Bacteria; kingdom Bacillati; phylum Actinomycetota; class Actinomycetes; order Pseudonocardiales; family Pseudonocardiaceae; genus Amycolatopsis; species Amycolatopsis sp. NPDC033938. Next base: position 166,219 of record NZ_JBVIRO010000014.1, on the reverse strand, counting down.
CGGCCGGATGATCGTCGACGACCACCGCGGTCAGTTCGGTCGCGAACGCCATTTCGCCTCCATCCACGATCGTTCTCCCAGCGCGTGCCATTCGACGTCGACGGCGCCCGATCCGTTCACCGCCGCGCCCGGTTCACCGTCGGTGATCGCCGCGACCCGGATCTCGTCGCCGGTCCGCAGCACGCTGACCCTCGCCCGCGACCGGGCGGCGACCAGCGCGGTCATCAGCGGACCGGTCAGCTCGCGGCGCACCGCCGTCGGTACCGGCGCCGGTGCGCCGCTGACCGCCAAGGCCACCGTCAACCCCCGTCTTTCGGCGAGGTCGACGCACGCCGACACCTCGTGCACCAGCGGATCGGGGACGTCGTCGTTCTCCGCGAACAGCCGTCGCAGCTGCGTGGCCGCGAGCGCGCACCGCCGCCGGACCGCCTCGTCGCGCGGATCCAGCGTGCGATCGGCCAGTCCGGCGAGCAGCGGCAGGGTGGCGCCGAGCTGACCGGCGAACCGGCTGCGCTGGTCGGCTTCCCGTTGCTCGGCGAGCGCCTTGCGGTGGAGCATCCGGTCACGTTCGGCCGAGGCCTCCGCGGCTTCGCCCGCCCGCCGGTGCACGACCCGCACCAGCGCCAACGTGGCGAGCTGGAAGGTGAGCACACTGAGCCCGACGATCACCAGCCCGCCGATCTCACCGCGATCGGTGGGCGCCGAACCGATCTGCCGGACGAAGGTGAGCGTCATCTGGAGGATCAGCCCGCCCATCGCGAGCGCGGGGCGGTCCAGCAGCAGCACCAGCAGATGCCAGCCCGCGAGCCCGGACGCCCAGTCGTCGCTGTCGAGCAGCCGATCCGGTGGCAGCGCCCAGCCGGCGATCGCCGACGCGGCGAGGACCACCACCGACCCCGCGAGCGCGACCGGCCAGGGGACCGCCTTCCAGCGCAGGACCCACCACGCCGCCACCACGAGCACCACGGCGAGCGCCGTGAACGCGATCAGGTCGGCGGTGTCGTCCAGCCGGGGCAGGCTGAGCCCGGCCTGGATCGCCGCCGTCGCGAGCAGGATCGCGATCCGGCAGCCACCGAGGACCCGGCCCGCCGTCTCATCCATCGGGCCACACCAGTTCCACCGTGGTGCCCGCGCCGGGCGCGGAGGTCACTTTCGCCCGGCCGCCCACCGCCGTCATGCGCTCCACGAGCGAGCCACGGACGCCTCGCCGCTGCGCCGGGGTCCCGGCGGGATCGAACCCGCGGCCCTCGTCCCGGACGGTCACGCGTACGCCGTCTTCGACCGTCAGCCGGGCTTCGCCGACGCCCGCGTGCCGGTCGACGTTCGCCAGGGCCTCGCGGACGGCCCGCACCAGCGCGAGCGCCGCGGCGGCCGGGATCGCCGGGAGCGGCGACCAGCGCGTCTCGACCTTCACCGGGCTTTCCGCGAGCACCCCGCGCAGCGAGGTTTCGAGGTCGACCACCCCACCGGGGCCGGATTCGCCGGTGAGGATCGCCAGATCCCGGCGGGCGTACTCGGCGACCTCGGCCGGAGCCGCGGTCTCCCCGCGCTGGGCCACGGTGAGGAAGGTGGCCGCCGCCGTGTCGTGCAGGACGGCGAGGTACTCCCGTTCCTGACGTCGTCGTTCCACGGCAAGGGATTCCTCGCGTGCCAGCCGGGCGCGCCGCTCACGCAGGTGGTCGATCCGGCGGGTCGTGCGCAGCAACAGGACGAAGGCGCCCCTGGCCAGCGCGGCTTCGAGCACCACCCGCAGCACCACGAACAGGCCGTCCTCGAAACCCAGCGGCACCACCTCGATCGCCAGCAGACCGGCGACGGCGGGCACGGTGACCTTCGGCGGCCATTCCCACTGCACGGTGATCGCGGTGATGGTGAGGACGTTCAACGCCCACTGATTCAGCTCGCCCGCTTCGGGCGCCGTCAGGAACTGGGTGCCGCAGATCGCCGCGGCGCGGACCAGCGTCAGCGCGAACGCCACCGGCCTGCCCCGGCCCGTCTTCCCCGCCAGCTGCTCGGCCACGGCGGTACCCAGTGCCAGCGCGAGCAGGCCGAAGCCGAGAGGGAGCGCGCCCGACGGCGTCGCGAGCACCCCGAAAACACTGACCACCAGCAGTCCGGCGCCCCGCGCGGGTCCGGCGAACCGGCCGACCACCGTCAAGAACTCCGCTTCGACGGAGGTCTCACGAGCGGACGGCACGGGCAGCAGTCAAGCAGACGCCTTGAGCGTGCGCAGGTCCAGCACCCGCCAGGTCAGCGCCTCGTTCCCGCCTGCCGACCACCACACGAACGGTCCCCGCGCCAGTACCGTGCCGAACTCCGCCGCCAGGTCGGCCATCCGCCCGGTGGCGGTGTCGTACAGGACGAGCGCGCCGCGGTCGTCGTCGACCACGACGGCGAACCGGTCGAGCACGACGACGTCGCCGAAGGCCGGCCGGACGCCCTTCCCGCCGACCCGCCTGCGTTCGGAACCGTCGGGTTTCATCAGGTCGAAGCGAGCGGTCCCGCTCTGGCGGAGCACCTGGACGCGGCACCACGACGGAGTGCAGTCGACCAGTTCGACGCTCTGCCCGTCGACCTTCGTGACCCGGCCGTCGCGGACGTCGACGAGTTCCGACGGTCCGGCCTGCTCGACCGCCGCCGACGTCGCGAACGGCCACGCGGTCAGCGCGTAGTCGCCGGGAAGTGGTGTGGTGGTCACCGTGCCGCCGGACAACGCCACCGTCCGCACCTCGGTGGTGTCGCCCCGCACGGCCATCCAGCTCGCCTGCCCGTCGTGCACGACCAGGTCGTATTGGGAGTCCAGGAGGACGACCCGGCCGGTGTCGGCGGTGACACGGACGGGGTCCTCGCCTCGCGGTCCGGCGCGCCACAGCGACCCGGTGCCGGTGACGTCGGACAGTTCGAGCCACACCAGTCCCTCCGGTGCGGCGGTGAGGACGAATCGGGGCGAGCCCGACGGCGATACTTCGCGGAGCACGCGATCTCCGAGCGTCAGCCGGATCGAGCCGCTCGCCTGAGTCACCCCGGCGGAAGTGCCGGAATCGAGGTACGCCAACGGTGTGTAGGGCGCTCCGGCGACGGCTTTCGCGGTGATCCGCGCGTCCGGCCAGACGTCGGTGAGCGAGGGAGCGGCGGAGCTCCCGGGACCGGGATCGGGTTCCGGCCCCGGCAAGATCACGACCGCGACGGCGGCCGCCACCACCAGTGCCAGGCCGAGCGGAGTGCAGTCGCGCGGGATCACCGCGCCACCGCCGGCGAGGAGGCCGCCGGGCGGACGAGCACGGGCACGCCGGTCCCGTCGGCGGGCACCGCGTAGATCGCCTTGTCCCGGCCGTAGGCGACGGTCTTGTCGTCCAGCCACTGCGGCTGGTCGTCGAGATGCGCGGGGTCGGCGAGCGGGACATCGCGATCATCGGAGAGCGTGAGCACGTGCAGCCGCCAGCGGTCGCCCTCGCGGAACTTGTAGGCGATCCGGGTGCCGTCGGGCGACAGCGACGGGCATTCGACGTTGCGTCGCACCGAGGTCAGCGTGCGGCCGCGCAGGTCGCCCCGCACCAGCCAGGTGCGGCCCGCCGAGGAGGCCGTGGCGTAGAACGTCTGATCGTCCCGCGCGAAGGTCACTCCCCAGTAGTTCAGATCTTTGGCCGGGTACGGCTTTCCGTCCACGATGAGCGCGAAATCCTCCAAGGAGCCGTAGTGGTTTCCGGTGGCGAGATCGAAGATCCCGGCCGTGGTGGAGAAGGTGCCCACCCCGCCCAGATAGGAGTCACCGGAGCGGAACACCGTCCACCCCACCAGCCGCCCGGACGGTGACATCCGGACCCGCGACGGCGTTCCCCATTCGGAGATCAGCCGCGGTTCGGCCCCCGGTGCGGTGACGACCAGTTCCGCCTGATCGGGCACCGCCGTCGCGCGCAGGCACGCCAGCACACCCGCGGCGACGTCGACCCGCTGACAGGACGGGCCGACGCGGTCGTCCTGCCGCACCCGGCCCGAGTCGTCCACGTACACCAAGCCGCCGTGGACGAGGTCCAGCCGTTGTCCGGCCGCCGCGTCACCGGTGCGCAGCCCGACGAAGACCGCCCCGGCCACCACCGTGAGCACGACCGCCGCGATACCCGCCCAGGTCCGCCGTGTGCTCATTTCACCCTCGTTCCGGCCAGCACCGACACCAGCAGCACGACGGCGAAGACCGCGAACGCCGGCCGCACCGCCGTCCCGGCCGCGAGCACGCCGAACAGCACCGCGCCCGCCGCCCTGGCCATGGACTGTCCTGTTTGGACGAACGCGAGGCCGGTGGCACGTAACGACTCCGGCACCAGCGGCGACGCGTGCGCCATCAGGACGCCGTCCGTGCACGCGTAGAACACCCCGTGCGCGACGAGGACGACCGCCGCGACGAGCCATCCGCTCACCGAAGCCGCCAAGACGACATACGCGGCGAGCAGTACGACGTGACCCGCGAGGAACACCTTCCAGCGTCCGACGCGGTCGGCCAGCCGTCCGATCGGGGAGGCCAGCGCCATGAACGCCAGCGCCGTCGCCAGTGGCAGCAAGGGAAGTGCGCCAGGCGGCAGGCCGGCGGACTGCTGGACGCCCACGAAAAGGAACATGTCGCCGACCGTGCAGAGGCCGAGGAGCGCGGCGGCGAGGCAGGTCCCGCGCAGGCCGGGCTGCCGCAGCAGGGCGAATCCCGCCCGCAGCCGCACCCGTGAGCGCTCGACGGTCCCGGCGGGCGCGCGGACGAACACCGCCAGCACGATCACCGCGAGCACGGCGAGGCAGAAGCTCACCCCGAACACCGCCGGGTAGTCGCCGACGAGCACGGTCAGCAACCCGAACGCGATGATCGGCCCGAGTAGCGCGCCGGCGGTGTCCATCGCGCGGTGCACACCGAACGCGCGGCCGAGACCGCCGGCGGGGGTGGCGAGAGTGATCATCGCGTCCCGCGGCGCGGTCCGGATGCCCTTGCCCGCCCGGTCGGCCCCGATCACCAGGCCGATCGCGCCGAGGGACGACCCGGCGAGAGGGAAGGCCAGTTTGGTCGCCGCGGACAGGCCGTAGCCCACCAGTGCGACGGCCTTCGGACGGCGGAGACGGTCGGCGAAGTAGCCGCCCGCCAGCCGCAGCAGCGCGGTCGCGCCGGTGTAGAGCCCGTCGATCGCACCCAGCTGCAGATAGCCGACGCCGAGACCGTAGACGAGGTAAAGGGGGAGCACGGCGGTGACCATCTCGGCGGACAGGTCGGTGATCAGGCTGACCACGCCGAGACCGATCACGGTGGCGGGCACCGACCCCGCCCGGCTCGCGGGCCGGGCGGGGTCGGTGGAACGGACGGTGGAGAGGTACATGTCAGGCCTTCCGGGCTAGCCGGTGACGCGGATGTCGTCGACCGCGGCTTCCCACAGCGACGCGGTGCTCAAATCGGCGGCTTCGACCAGCAGCCGGACAGCGCGTCCCGCGAACGAGGACAGATCCGCCGTCGCGGTCCGCCAGACGCCCGCGACCTCGGTCGCGGAACCGGGTTTCTCGAATACCGTCGTCGGCGTGGTGCCATCGAGCACACGGATCCGCAGATAGTCCGCGGACGTCGCGTTGTCCCCGTGCGCGAAGGTGTAGGAGAAGGTCAGCTTCCCGCCCGCGGGCACGGTGAACAGTGGTGAGGCCATCGACGAAACGCCGCCGTCGAGGTCGTTGGCGCCGTACTCCGCTCCGGCCAGCCGCCCGGTGACCAGGCAGTTCGCGCCGCTGGTCGTGTCGCCGCGCTGCTTGATCTGGTCGCTGTGGGTCGAAACGGTCTGCTCGGGATCACCCCGTTCCCACGTGCCGGTGGTCGCGGTGTCCGAACCGGACGCGTTGAGCCGCCAGCCCTTGTCGGTCTCGAAGTCGTCGGCGAAGGCGTCACCACCCGCCGATCCGACGCTCACCGAGACCTTCGCCGTCTGGGTCGCCGAGCCGGAAGAACCGGTGATCGTCGCGGTCGAAGAGCCGGTCGCGGCGTCCGACGCGGTCAGGGTCAGCGTCGCGGTCGCGGTGCCGTTGGCGGGCGGGGTGACCGACGACGGCGAGAGCGTCCCGGTCACCCCGGAGGGCAGGCCCGACACCGAAAGCGCGGTGGCCGCACTGAAACCGCCGGTGCTGCCGACGGTCACCGTGACCGACGCCGTCCCACCCGGCCGCACCGACACCGACGACGGGTCCGTGCCGACGGTGAAGCCCGGGGTGGTGGAGGCGGCCTTCTTGCACTTCCCGGTCGCCGTGTCGGTGAAGGTGCGGCCCGACACCGGCACGAAGTCGCTGCGGTAGTCGCTCGCGGTCAGCGTCAGCTTGCCGACGCCGAAGGTGTTGGTGTTGCCCGCTTCCTGCGCGGCGGCCGAAGACCGGTCGAAGTTGTAGTAACCCCGGCCGCCGGTGCCGATCAGCAGCTCGCGGACGCCGTTCACGTCGTCGCGCGTGCCGTCCGGCCGCGACGGCGCGTACCGCTGGTAGTTGTGGTCGTGACCGACGACGACCAGATCCGCCTTCGCGTCGTAAAGCGTCTGGAAGAACGGCGTCACCGACGAATCGTCACCGTGGGTGCCGCGGCTGAACCGCGGATGGTGGAAGAACGCGGCCGTACAGGGTTTGGTGCTCGCCGCGAGGTCGTTCTTCAGCCAGGTAACCTGCTCCGACCCGGCGCCGCGGGTGACGTTGGAGTTGAGCGCCACGAAATGCCAGTCACCGACGTCGAAGCTGTACCACCCCTTTCCCCGGGTACCGGCTCGCGTCCCGAAATAGTCGAAGTACCCGGAGGCGCCGGAAGTGTTGTACTCGTGGTTGCCCGGGGTCGGATAAGTGATCGACTTGAACTGCCCGTAGTAGGGCTCGTAGCTGTTCTTGTATTCGGACAAGGTGCCTGAACTGTAGGCGTTGTCCCCGGCGAGGATCAGCGCCTGCGGGGTCATGTTCTTGATCAGTGGCGCGGTCTGGTTGCACGAAGAACCGCAGACGTCACCGACCGCGGCGACGGTCGTGGTCGCCGCGGCGAGCGGCTGGTCGCCCGCCTGGTAGGCGTCGATGGCGAACCGGCTGGCGGGATCGGCCAGTGTGGCCGAGATCCGCACGCAGTCACCTTCGAACGCGCGGGTGTGGAACGCCTTACCTGGCCAGTGCCGGGCGGTGAGCGTGAACGAGCCGGCGGCGCTGCCGGTCAACGTCACGGAGTCGTTGCCGCGCAACGAAAGTTCCGTGAAGCGGACGCGCAGCCACCGCGCCCCGGCGGCGCAGACGGAGTGCGCGGACGCGGCCTGTGCGGACGTGCCGTCGCCGGAGACCGACGCGGGGCCACCGGTGACACCCGCTTCGGTGAGTTGCGGGACCTGATCGGCCACTTCGGGCACGGACGGGGCCGCCGCGGTACCGCCGGCCTGGGACTGGGCGGCGACCAGGAAGGTCCCGGCTGCCAGCGCGGAGGTCACGACGGCGAGCGTCCTGCGGCGCCATCGCCTGCGGTGTCTTGTCGCTGAGCGCATGAGGATCCTCTTCGGACTTTGAGGGGAGGACGTGCGATTCGGGAATCGGCGGGATTCGCGGGGATTCTTCCGACGATTCCGACCCTAATCGCGGCCGGAGCACCGTCAACGAAAGCCGCCGGGGAGGCTGGATAACTCTGAACGGGGCGGGCTTCACCCGACGAAAGTCGGGCGTTCCGGGCGGTACGCTGCGCTTTCATGACGAGTATCGCTCCGGCGGAATTCGGCGCCGCCCTGCGCACGGCGATCGAACGCAGCGGGCTGAGTCTCAACGAGATCAGCAGGCGGCTGCGCGCACAGGAGACGCCGGTCAGCATCAGCGCGCTGAGCTATTGGCAGAACGGGGAGAACCGGCCGGAACGCGCCAGTTCACTCGCCGCCGTGAGCGAACTGGAGACCATTCTCGGCCAGCCACCGGAAACCCTCAGCAGGCTGCTCGGCCCCCGCAGGCCCCGTGGCCGCTGGAACGTGCGCGCCGACCGCCTCGTGGCGTACGAACAGGTGTGGAACCGGCCGGAGACGGTGACCCGCGCACTGGCCAAAGTGGACGCGACGCACGAAGGACTCGACACCCCGCACCGGCTTTCGCAGTACGTGTCCTTTCGTATCGACGGCGACGGCCACGAGGAATCGATGCGGGTCCGGCGGCTGATCCGCGCCGACCACGACGACACCTCCCGGTTCCTGTTCGTGACCCGCTATTCCAGCCTCACCAGGCCGCCGGCGGTGCTGTACGCCGAAGGGTGCCGCCCGGCCCGGTTCCGCGCGGACGTCCCGTCGTCCACCTGTGTCTTCGAATTCGCGCTCGACCGGACACTGGCGGCGGGCGAACTGGCCACCGTCGAGTTCGGGATCCGGTTCCCACCGGGACAGTCCGGTGAGCACGCGCAGATCGCGATCTACCGGCCCGCGCGGGAGATCGCTTTGCAGATCACGTTCGATCCCGGATATCCGCCGCGGCGGTGCGGCGCCTATTTCCAGCCGCGCAGCGCGGTCCCGCCGGAGGACCGTGGCGAGGCGACGTTCGACGGGAACACGAGCACGTTCCAGTTCATCACGCTCGACCCGCTGCCCGGCCAGTACGGGATCCGGTGGAGCTGGACCTAGCGGTTCACCGGGGTGCTGATCCACATGGGGACCACGCGCGAGGACCGTCGCCACTCACGACCCCGCTATTCGTAAGGGCGTTCGGGCGCGGCGACCGGCGTGACGGTTTCCACCTTCAGGAACGGGATGCGTTCGCCGTTGACGGCGTCCACCACGGAACCCGTCCGGAACGTGCCGGTGACCTCGATCCAGGTGTCGGGTTCGGCCGGGACGCGGCCGTCCAGGCCGATCTTGACCGGACGCCCGTCCGCGGCGCAGCAGGTCAGGATCATCCGGACCAGCAGCGATCCGCCGTCCGGGCCGGTGGCGGTGAAACCCGTGAGCGTCACCCGTCTCGATCCGAGGGAACGGCCCTCGTCGTACACCGCGCGCGAGGCGTAGTCGAGGACGGTCACCCGTACCGGGTCGCCGTCGGGCAATGGCGGGTATTCGTCGGAGCGGGTCAGCGCCGTGCCCGCGTTGCCCGCGGCGTAGCTGCCGAGCGGTTGCGGCGAGACCAGCAGCAGCGCCAGGACAGGCAGCGGGAGCAGCCACGCCACCTTCGGGTGGCGATGGCGGTTCGTGACCGCCAGGACCAGCACGACGACACCGGACGCGAGCAGGAACGGCCACAGCCCTTCCTTGACGTAACGCAGGTATTGGCCGGTCAGGCACACCTTGACCACGGCCACGCCCAGCAGGAGCAGCACGACGGTCGCCGCGGTGCGGTTCACCAGAGCACCGCGGCGGTCACGGCCGCGCAGCCGAGCGCGACGACGAACGTGGCTGGGGCGAACCGGACGGCGAACCGCCTGCCGAAGGTTCCGGCCTGCATGGCGAACAGCTTCAGGTCCACCATCGGCCCGACCACCAGGAACGCCAGGCGGGCGGTGAAGGAGAACTGGGTCAGCGACGCGGCGACGAAGGCGTCCGCCTCGGAGCAGATCGACAACAGGACCGCCAGCAGGGAGAGCGCGAGCACGCTGAGGACCGGGTCGTCCGCGACGGCCTGGAGCCAGCGGCCGGGGATCAGCACGTTGAGCGTCGCGGCCGCCAGCGCGCCGACGACCAGGAAACCGCCCGCGTGCACCAGGTCGTGTCCCGCCGCTCCGGCGAACGCCCGCCACCGCGTGGCACCGTGGGAGTGTTCGGGCAGTTTGATCCATTCTGTCCGGCCGAGGCCGAGCCACAGCCAGCCCATGAGGACCGAGGCGGCGAGGCTCGCCGCCGCCCTGGCCAAGACCATCGACGGCCGATCCGGGAACGCGATCGCCGTGGCGGCCAGCACGACCGGGTTCAACGCCGGGGCGGCGAGCAGGAACGCCAGTGCCGCCGCGGGCGTGATCCCCTTGCGTACCAGCGCGCCCGCGACCGGGACCGAACCGCATTCGCACCCCGGCAACACCATTCCGGTCGCCGCGGCCGCCGGAACCGCGAGCGCCGGATGTTTCGGGAGGGCTTTCACGAAGAACTCGCGCGGGACGAAGACCGCGATCGCGGCGGAAAGGGTCACGCCGAAGACGAGGAACGGCACGGCCTGGAGCACGACCGAAACGAAGACCGTCGCCCAGGTCTGCACGGCAGGCGTTCCGAGGAGGTCGTCGAGCGGACCGCGGACGAGCAGAACGAGAACGAGCAGGCCCGCGAGTACCTCCACCGAGCCGGTGCGTCTGTCCACTTCGGCGTCCACCGGCGTGACTCTAGGGTTTTCGCGTCCCACCAGGAATTTCGTCCTCTGGACAACACTGGACGAACACGAATGGGGGTGGGTTACCCGCCTCGCCCGGTCGGGGGTATTTCCGCATTTCGATTGTGTTCACCCGGTCGGCGGGCACAAGAATCGGCCCCATGCGTGCAAGGCGGTTCGCCTCGATTTCTGCCGGTGCCGCCGCGGCGGTGTGCGTGGCGGCCCTTGTCGTCACCGATGGGGCGGTCGCCGCCCCGTTGCCGGGCGGGCTGGGACCGTGCGTCGGACCCGCCTGTCCCGGCACGTACCCTCCGGTGAACAACAAGGACTACGCCGGGCGGGACAACGGGATCAACGTTTACGTCGGCGGCGAATTCCAGGTTCGCGAAGCGGCGGCGGAAGCCGAAGGCCGGGTCGTCGTCCTCGGTGATTTCGACATGGCGAAACGAGCGGGCGCGTCCGCCGCGTACAACGTCGGCATCGCCGGTGTCGGCTCACGGGTCCCGCCACCGGACGGGGCGGATTTCCTGACGACCGGCGGGGACGTGAGCATCGCGGCGGGACAGCGGTTGCTCGCCGATGGCGGTGTGGTCCGGCACGCGGGAACGGTCACCGGGACGGTGACCGGCAAACTCGAAAAGGACCCTGACGCGGCGAAACCGTATTCGGGGCTGCGCGAGGATCTTCGCGTGGCGAGCAAGTGCTACGCACGCGAGAACTCCACACCCCGCCCTGCCACGGGCACCGCGCGCAACGAGGGCTACCGCACTTTGTTCACCGGGGACGGGAAATCCGCCTTGCAGGTGTTCACCGTGGACTTCGACCTGGTCGGCCGTACCGGCGGCATGCAGGGCATCGAGTTCACCGGAATTCCGGCCGGGGCGACGATCCTGGTCAACATGGTGGGGCCGGAACGGACGATCAACACCTACACCGGCGACCTCGACGACCGGGACCCGCTGAACAAACTGCGCGAGCGGCTCCTGTGGAACTTCCCGGACGCCACCAAGGTGAAGATCGCGGGCGGCGCCCAGTTCCAGGGAAGCGTGCTGATCGGCGAACCGGGAAGCACCGCGACGGTCACCGCCTCCGGGATGAACGGCCGCTTCTTCACCACGGGGACGCTGGTCCACACCTCGGAGGCGACCGGTGGTGGCGGGCAGGAGTTCCACGCCTACCCGTTCACCGGCGACCTGCCCGACTGCGGCACCGCGCCGACCACGACGCCGAGCAGCTCGACGTCTTCGTCCTCCAGCACGACGACAACCAGCCCGACGACGACCAGCCCGACGACGACCAGCAGCTCGACGACCACCAGCTCGGCGACGACAAGCAGTTCGACCAGTGCCACCACCACGTCGTCGAACCCGACGAGCACCTCCAGCGGCACCACCACGACGTCGAGCAGTGTGCCCACGAGCAGCACGTCGTCCAGCAGCACGTCACGGACCACCACGACCGGCAACAGCAGTACTTCGCCGACCACCAGCAGTACTTCGAGCACGACCCCGGGTCCCGGCGTGACGACCAGTACCACCCCGGGACAGCCGATCGCGACCACGCCGGGTGGCGGGCCGTCCGACAGCGGCCCGCTGGCCTCGACCGGCGGCGAACTCCGTGGCCTGCTCGTCTCCGGCGTGTTCCTGCTGCTTCTCGGTGGCGCGCTGGTGGTGCTCGCGATCCGGTCGAGGCGCCACGAGTCCTAGGAGAGCTTGGCGAGCGCGGTGTCGATGACTTCGCGGCGGTCCGTCAGCAGGGCCTCCGCGGCAGTGCGGCCGGTCGCGGCCAGGTAGGCGTCGACGAGCCGGTTACCCACGGCGTAACCGGCACCGGTGGGGAGACCGACCGGTGTGCCGCCGTAGCGGGCGGCGGTCTCGTCGCCGTGTACCCAGGCCGTGAAGTTCTGCATGCCGGTGATCTCCAGCCCGGAGACGACCTTCGCGAACACCGCGTCGTCGTGCAGATGCGGCACGCCGATGCGGGCATAGCCGAGTTCGTCGCCGTACAACTGGCGAGCGAAGGCATCGGCCAGCCCTTCGGACACGATCTGCTCGCCGACGGTGACCGTCGCCGGATCCCAGATCACCCCGCCGGGGCTGTAGCGGAGATTGTGGTTCAGCTCGTGCACCGCCGTCGCCTCCAACCGCGCCAAGTTCTCCGGGTACGGCCAGAAGGTGAGATAGATGTAGCCGGACACGCTGCCGTTGGCCGACATCCCCAGGTTCGGCCCCATGAAATGCGTGTCGCCGGGATCACCGAGCACGGTGAGGACGGTGATGTCCGGTACCGCGAGCTCCGGGGTCGCCGCGAGCTGTGCGGTGACGGCGTCGTCGAGTGCTCGCTGGACGCGGTTCCAGGCGTCGGCTTCGTGCAGGGCGTCGAGGGCTTCGAGGCAGCGCCCTTCGTCACGGTCGAGCGGGAAGCCGGAACTCATCGCGTGCATCGCGACGAGGTCCACCTCGCCGGGGAAGTAGCGATACATGCCAGCGGCGGGTTCGACCATGGCCTTGAGCAGCGCGGGGCGGTCGGCCCGCGGCGCGCGCAGGATCTCGTGCATCGCCGGGTAGGTGTCCAGAACGGTGATCGTCATGGCAGCGACGGTAAAGGCTCCAGTGGGGGGAGACTCAAGCCTTCCCTCGGGAGAACCAGGGAGAATCCCGGATGTCGGCGGCGGTGCCCGCTCCTAACGTCGTGATCATGATCCGACGGATTCTCCTTGCCCTCCTCGCGGGGGCGGCGGTCTGCCTCGTGCCCTGGACCGTCTACCTCGCGCATACGCTGCCCGACCGGTACGACACCGGCCAATGGCGCGCGGCCTGGGTCGGATTCGACGTCGCCCTCCTGCTCTGCTTCGCGGCCGGTGCCTGGCTCGGGCTGCGCCGCCGCCGGGCGGCCGTCCCGCTGCTGTCGGCCACGGCCGCGCTGTTGTGCTGCGACGCGTGGTTCGACGTCATGCTCGGCTGGACGTCGGACGAGCGATGGGCCAGTGTCGCGCTCGCGGCTTTCGTCGAGATCCCGGTCGCCGTCGTCCTGGCCCTCGCCGCCCGGCGGCTGTTGAGCACGGCGATGCCTCAGCGGACGGTGACCTTGCGCGACATCGAGATACGGGAAGACCCGCGATACCAGCTGGTGACGCGCGAACTTCCCGCCACCGCCGACCAGGTGGCGCGGAACGCCGGACTCAAGCGAGCGGAAGTCGCCGAATGTCTGAAAACCTTGCAGGACAACGGTTTCGTGCGTCGTGACCGGAAAGGGCAGTGGGTCTCGCTCCCGCAGGACCTCCGCGAGCCGAAGCCGGAGGACTACCACGGCGAGGACCGGGAGCGGGTCACCGCGTTCCTCGACGCGAAGTACGAGAACGAGGTCGCACTGCTGTCCTGGGCCGCGTCGCATCGCGACGAGTTCGGCCCGTGGGCGACGGCTCAGCGGACTTCGACGCGGCTGACCGAAGAGGAATTCCGTGAACTGGACGCCGAATACCGCGAGCTGATCAACCGGTACTGCCAACGCCGTCGCCGCCCGGCGGCGGGTGAGCAGGAACTTTCCGTGCGCTTCTACGCCTTCCCGCCGCCGGAGGCCGTTCCGTCCTAGGCGGGTCGTGAGTGGCGATTCGGGTTCTGGCCAAGGGTGTTTCAGGTACCTGCGGCGGGTGGGTCTGGTGACGGCCGGGCCGTGAAGGACTCCTTGAGGGACCCAGAGTCCCTCAAAGTTCCCCTCACCCGTCGCGGACGACCATCACGAGCCTCAGCAGCACCACCAGTCACAACAGCTGCGCGTGAAGGACCCCTTCCCTCGGCTCAGCCGAGGAAACTCGACCTTCACACCTTCCCCAGTACATGATGGCCCCCTTCCTTGCGCCTAGCGCAAGGAAGGGGGCCATCATGTACCTCACGCCAGCAAGGCCACAGGCCACCAGTAGGTACCTAAGAGAGGGTTCGCTCTAACCGTCATTACCACTCACGACCCGGTGGCTCACGTTCCGCTGGGGATCGCCGAACGGTCCAGTTCCGTGCGGTCCGGAAGATCCGGTGACGCGCTCCCCGTCCGCAACAGCTTGCGCCACTGCCCGGAGTCGTAACTCGCCGGCTCGGTCGCGGTGAGGAACTCCCGCAGCTCGGCCAGAAAGCGCACGGGGTCCGTCAAGTACGGGAAGTGACCCGCCCCCTCGAAGATCACCAGCTTGCTGCCCGGCATGGCCGAATGCGCGACGGCGGCGTGCTCGCTCGGCACGACATGGTCTTCGGTGCCCCAGACGAGCATCACCGGGATGCCCGCGGTGAGGTAGCACCGGTCGAGCAGGTTGACCACCTGGCCACGCCAGTCGACGACCGACCGGAGCGTGCGCAGGAACGCCTGCCGCGTGGTCGCCTCCACCAACCGCACGTACTTGCCGAGCACGTAGTCGAGATCCTCGCCCAGTCCGAAGCCGCCCGCCTGCCGCAGCAGCCCGCGAAAGGCGCGAAGGCCGAGCCGGACCGGCGCGGAACCGACCACCGGGAGCAGGAAACCCGCGCCCGGCGCGGCCGCCAGCCTCAGCAGAGGATGGACTCCCGGACCGATCCCGCCGGAGCCGACCAGCACCAGCCGTTCGCACCGCTCCGGAAACTGGTAGGCGAATTGCATCGCGACCCCGCCGCCGAGCGAATGCCCGACGACGGTGACTTTGTCGACGCCGAGCACGGAAAGCAGGTCGCGCATTCCGCACGCGTACGCGGCGACCGAATAGTCCGCCCTCGGTTTGGCCGATTCCCCGTGCCCGAGGAGATCCGGGGCGATGACGGTGAATTCCCCGGACAGCGTGGCCAGCACATCGAGCCAGGTCGAAGAATCGTCGCCGATCCCGTGGACGAACAACACGGCGGGCCCGCGTCCGGCCATTCGGTAAGCGCGTTCGTAGCCGTGGACGACCTTTTTGCGCGGGGCGAGGTCGTCCCCCTCCATACCGGTCAGCACGGTCACCCGGCCAGTGGAACACCGCGATATGCGGGCCAGGTTTCCGGCCGGTTCGATTCTCGTTACACGCACCGGTTCGAGAATCGGGTGGAGGCGCCCCCGACGGTCGCCTCCACCCGGGCCACCTAGCGTGTCGGCTGGGTGGAGTTCGACGGCGGCACGGCCGAAGACGGCGGCATCGGCGCGCCCTTCGGGATCGCCGCGCTGAACGGGACGTCGGTCTTCTCCTGGCAATAGCCGCGATAACCGTTGTAGCCGTTGAGGTTTCCCTCGTCGTCCTGGACACCCCGTTCGACCCGGGGACGCGGATAGCGGTTGTCGTCGCCGACCTTCCGCTTCTCGCCCGTGCTCTTCTCGCAGGCGTACCGGGTGGTGCTGAGCGGGCGGCCCTCCTCGTCGTAGAGGTAGATTTCGGCCAGCGGCTTGCCCTCGCCGTCGAACGCGTAGATGTTCTCCACGCTCTGGCTGCCGTACATCAGCTGCGGATTGCCGTACGTGTCGTTGTAGTTCGGCGTGTAGCCGCCATACGCCGAACCGCTGCCGTAAGACCGTTTCGCGATCAGGTCGACCGCGGCGCCCGCGCCGCCGAGCATGCTGCCGATGACGAACGCCGAGACCGGCACGACCAACCACAGCAGCCGCCGGTCGCCCTTCACCTTCGGCCCCGCCCATACCGCCGCGGCCGCGGCGACGACGAGCAGCGGCAGCAACAGCACGGCCTCGGTGTCACGCAGCACGAGCAGCAGGCCGAACACGACCAGCACGGCCGCGCACAGCACCCACCACGCCGGCTTGAGCGAGCGCAGGAAGGACAGCGTCTTACCGTCGCGAGCGGACTGGAACGACGTCCCGAACTCGCGGAGCTTGCCGACCTCGGGCAGTTCCGCGATCGGACCGACCCCCTTACGCACCACGTAGGCGACGCTGATCGCGAACACGGGTGCCACGAAAAGCAGGCCCAGCAACGGTTCCACCCGGACCCACACCGCGGCCGCGAAACCGAAAAGCGCGAATCCGCCGACCGAGAACACCAGGCCCCAGAACGCGAAACGCGCTCCGCCGATCCCGGTCTTCGCTGTCAGCATGGTGGTCTTGTCGCCCGCTTCGGCGGGACGCGGCGGGTAGCCACCGGACGCCCGCAGTTCGGCGGCGTAGCTCTCGGGGCTGCCCAGCCGCTCGATCAGGGCCTCGACTCGGGCGTTGTCCCCCAGTTCCGCCTCCATCTCCGCGAGATGGGGGCGGACGTCTTCGAGGATCTCCTCGACTTCGCTCTCGGGCAGGTCGGCGAGCGCGCTCCTGACCCTCGCCAGATACACCCGCACGGCGGTCGGATTCTGCTCGCTCATGCTGCCTCTCCCAACAGGCTGTTCATTGTCGTGGCGAAACTCCGCCAGGTCTGCCCCGACTCTTCGAGCCGTTGGCGACCCGGTTCGTTGAGGCTGTAGTACTTGCGGTGCGGGCCTTCTTCACTCGGCACCACGTACGACGTCAGCAGGCCTGCCTTGTACAGCCGCCGGAGCGTCCCGTACACCGAAGCGTCGCCGACTTCCTGCAACCCCGCGACGCGAAGTCTTCGGAGCACGTCATAGCCGTAGCCGTCCTCTCCGCGAAGTACCGCGAGAACGGCGAGGTCCAGCACGCCTTTAAGTAGCTGACTGATCTCCACAGTCGCGTCCCTCCCAGTCTTACGCAACAGAAGGTACCACGCAGTGCACAGTAGTGCGCACGGCAGAAACGACTTGCGCCCATCGGGTGGTTCATGGGTTACTTAGTCCAGTAATGAACCACCGCACCCGGCACCGGGTGCACGACTCTGGGGACGGAGGTGTCGTGCTCGACGAAGGAACACCCCTGTTCGTGCAGATCGCCGAACAGATCGCCGACGACATCGCCGAGGGAAGCCTGGCCGAGGGGGAACGCGTGCCGTCAACCAATGAACTCGCCGCCTTCTACCGGATCAATCCGGCGACGGCGGCCAAGGGAATCAACGTGCTCGCCGATGACGGCCTGCTCGAAAAACGGCGTGGCATCGGGATGTTCGTCGCCGCCGGAGCACGGGAGAAGCTGCTCACCGACCGGCGGAAACGATTCGCCGAGCAGTATCTCGACCCGATGCTCGTCGAGGCGAGGCGCCTCGGCATCGACGACGAAACCCTGATCTCGCTCATCCGCGGGAACGGACACCGGAACGGAGGACCCGCCGCATGACGCCGACCATTTCCACGAGCGGCCTGACCCGGCGTTACGGCGATCACCTCGCACTCGGCGACGTGACGGTCGACATCGAAGAAGGCAAGATCACCGGACTGCTCGGCCGTAACGGCGCGGGCAAGAGCACGTTCCTGCGCATCGTCACCGCGCAGGAGTTCGCCAGCGCGGGCACCGTCCGCGTGTTCGGCGAAAGCCCGGTGGAGAACGAACGGGTGCTCCAGCGCCTGGTGCTCGTCCGCGAGGACCAGCAGTTCCCGGACTTCAAGGTGCGCCACGCCCTCGCGGCGGCGTCGTGGTTCTACCCGAACTGGGACGCCGAACTGGCCGACACCCTGCTCCGCGACTTCGATCTGCCGACGAAGCGGCCGATCAAGAAGCTCTCGCGGGGTATGCGCTCGGCACTGTCGATCACCATCGGGCTGGCGGCACGCGCGGAACTCACGCTGCTCGACGAGCCGTACGCGGGCCTCGACGCCGTCGCGCGGCAGTTGTTCTACGACCGCTTGCTCGACGACTATTCGACTCATCCGCGCACGGTGCTGCTCTCCACGCATCTGATCGACGAGGTGGCCGATCTGCTGGAGCACGTCGTGATGATCGACAAGGGCCGCGTCGTGCTCGACGCGCCCGCCGACGACCTGCGCGGTACCGCCGCCACGGTCAGCGGCCCGGCGACGGCGGTGGAGGACTTCGTCGCCGGACGCCGGGTACTGCACCGCCGCAAGATCGGTTCGCGGGCTTCGGTCACCGTCGCCGACGCGCTCGACGCCGCGGCGAAGGCACGGGCACAGGCCTTGCATCTGAAGCTGGAACCGTTGTCACTGCAGCAATTGATGGTGCACACCTCCAACGGGCAGATCGCCGAGGAGGCGTCCGCATGAACATCCTGATCAAGGTCGCGCGTTATCACCTGGTGGACCGGCTCCAGTTCGTGGTCCTCCCGGTCGGCGTCACGTTGTTCGCCTTCGGGGTCAACCTCGCCATTTTCGGGCTGCTGCCCGATACTCCCGAAGCGAACTACTCGGGCGGCCTGGCGACGCTGTATGTGTTCATGCTCGTCTGCGGTGCGTTGAGCATGACGAAATCGCTGCCGTTCGGGCTGGCGCTGGGCGTATCGAGGCGGTCGTACTACCTGGGCACCATCCTGCTGATCATCGGGTTGTCCGCGCTGTACTCGGTGGGGATCGCCGTGTTCCAGGCGATCGAGGAGGGCACCGGCGGCTGGGGGCTCGGCCTCCACTACTTCCGGGTCCCCTGGCTGCTCAACGGCTCCTGGTACCTCACGCTGCTCACGTCGTTCGTGTTGCTGACGCTGATGTTCGTCTACGGCATGTGGTACGGCCTGATCTACCGCCGTGCGGCGGTCTTGGGCGTCGTCCTGTTCTCCGCCGCGCAGGTACTGGTGCTGCTGGGCGGGGTGCTGGTGCTCAGCTGGACCGATTCCTGGTCGAAGATCGGCACGTTCTTCAGCACGCTGACCGTGGGTGGGATGACCGGGGTGCTCGCACTGCTGGTCGGTGTCGCGGCCGTCGGCGGATTCGCCACCATGCGCCGCGTCACCGTCTGACCAGGCCAGGAAAGCCCTTCCACACCAAGGAGTTCTGTCATGGCCGTGGCTTCCGTGGTGCTTTCGACGATGCTGGCGGCGCTCTTCGCCGTGCTGGGGGTGGCGAAGGTCCTGCGTCAGCCGTCGGTGGTCGCCCGGACCAAGAGGCTCGGCTTCTCCGTCCGGGCGATCCAGGGGATCGGGGCGCTGGAGGTCGCCGCCGCGGCGGGGCTGGTGGCCGGGCTGTTCTGGCCGCCCGCCGGGATCGCCGCCGCGATCGGGCTGGCCGGGTTGCTGATCGGGGCGGCGATCTCGCATCTGCGGGCGGGCGACGGGATCAAGGACGTCGCCCCGCCGCTCTGGCTCGCGCTGATCTCGGCGGCGGCAGCCGTCCTCTCGATCGTGGCCTAGGCCGCGGTCTCCCGCGCCCGTTCGCGGATCCGTCCGACCACAGTGGACCGTCGCCAGGCGTGCGTGACCTCGACCAGCCAGGCAGCTTCGGTGGCGATGTCGGGCTCGTCGAGATAGGTCGCCGGAACGTCGTCGGGGGCGTACCGGCGGCCTGTCTCAGCGGCGACGAGCGCGGCGGCCAACGCCGCGGCCTCGATCGTCGCGGGGACACGGGCTTCGGGGATCTTCGCCTTGCGAGCCTCGGCTTCCGCGACCGGTGGCACGTCCGGATCGAAGTACGGGCGCAACGCGAGGTGGCCGTCCCGGATCTCGATGACCCTGCGGTACAAGGCGAATTCGACGCCGCCCGGCATACCGGGACCAGGGTCCAGCGCGATTCCCGGGACGGCTTCCCGCATCGCCGTCCACAGTGGCTCGATCCGGCGGTAGGTCCGGTACGTGCCGAGCAGGCGGAACGGCGTCGCCAGCGCCGGCCCCCACACGCTGAGCGTCGCGCCCGCCCCGGCGAGCCCGACGCTCAGCGCCGCCAGGATCGACGAAACCGTTTCCTCACCGGCGTTCACCTCACCGGTGGTGGCGAGGATGTAGATGTCGTCGACGTCCCAGAAGGTCCAGCCCAGCGCGGCGACCCCGCCACCGACGAGCAACCACAGCCCGACGCGAAGCGGCCCAGGATCGGCGTGGCGGGCGAAACGGGCGAAGACGATCGAGAAGGTCAGCAGGCTGATCAGTCCGTAAAGGAGAAAGAGCACGTTGTACGCGACGAACCAGCCGAGCCTGCCCGGCCCGGCGGCGGTGTGCTCGCCGACGCGATAGCTGTCGGACAAGAAGAAGAGCGCGGTCTCCGCGACGACCACGACCCAGGAGAGCACCGCGTGCCAGCCGATCCGCTTGCCCTCCCCCAGTTTCAGCGAATGCGCGAACGCGACCGCGAAGCCCATCGCGCCGATCTTGAGCAGGTCGGCCGCGAGGTTGAGCAGGCTGCCGATGGGCTCCTCGATACCGACGGCGTTCTCCATGGCCGGGGTGAGCAGCATGATCCCGCCCGCGATGCACATCCCGAAGCCGCTGAGGAACCACATCCGCCGCAGCGGCTGGGTATGGCGAGCCTGGATCAGCTTGTAACCGAAGCCCGCGAAGGCCACCACGCAACAGAAGTACGCGATGGTCTCGGTCACGGCAGGCGTCGCTTCCGGCTGCCGAAGAGGTTGTCGACCCTGGCCATCCCGCCGGCGAGGTCGCTTCCGCTCTCGTCGATAGGCGCCGTACCGCGCACCGCCGTCCTGGCGACCCGTTGTGCCAGCAGGCTGGCGAGCAGTTCGGCCTCTTGTTCCTCGACGGCGCTGTAGCTCGTGCGGCCGAGGACACGGCGGACGAGTTCGGGCGACAGGTTCGGCATGAGGGCCTTGCTGGCGGCGGCGTCGAGCGCGATGCCGTCGGTGCCGGAGTCGGAGCCGACGTGGCCGCACAGCAGATGGCCGACCTCGTGCAGCAGGATATGCCGCCGGTGCAGGGCGGTGGTGTTGGTCGGGTAGAGGATGTAGTCCGCGCGCTCGGTGCTCATCAAGAGCCCGCACGGGCCGCTGGAGGGGACGTTGACCTGCATCAACTCGATCGGCCGTCCGCGTTCGGCGGCGAGTTCGGCGATGAAGGCCTCGGCGTCGAAGGGTTCGGGAAGGGAGACGCCGTCGGCGAGACTCCGGCAGCGGCGCCACAACTCCTTACGGCGGCGGTCCACTTCACGCCTCCCTCTTCGTGCCGCCCCGTCCGGATTCCCTGCGGGCGATCGCGTCGATCATGTCGCTGATGGTGTCGAGTCCATCGGGGGAAAGTGTTACGGCGCGCAGCGCGACGTCGCGGACGCCGGCGTCACGCAGGGCGCCGAGAAGCGCGAGTTCCTCGGCGATCTTGGCGCTCTGCTCGTCGTCAAAGAAATACGCCGGAGAGACACCGAAGAACTGGGCCAGCGCCTCGAGATGGCGTTTCGTGGGGTTGTCGCGGCGTCCGGTGCGCAACTGCCACAGGTAGGTCGTCGAAAAGCTCTCGCCGGTGGCCTCTCGGCAGGCCTTGGCGACCTCTTCGTGACTGTACGGCTCGCGATCGGGTCTCAGCACGATCTGGAACAGCTTGTCGATCTTTTCGGCGAGCGTCGTCTTGCCGGGCTCGGTCGCGGCCACCATCCCACTCCCTACATGTCGTGCCCGTTCATGCTAGTTGACGCGGCACCCGCGCCGTACACGACAGTTTTCACCTCAAGCGCGGACGCGGCTGGCATCGCGGGCACGAAAAGGACGAACGGTTCATGAAGGGATCGCGCCGGATCGGCGTCCCGCATCGGCCGCAGGGCAGGCCTTCTTGGCCGTAGGCGTCGAGAGAACGGTCGAAGTACCCGGACTGGCCGTTGATGTTGACGTACAGCGCGTCGAACGACGTCCCGCCCGCGACGAGCGCGGCGGCCATCACCTCGCTGGCGGCGGTGAGGACCGTCCGGCCCTGTGCAGCGGTGAGCCTGTCGGTCGGGCGGGCCCAATGAAGCTTCGACCGCCAGAGGGCTTCGTCCGCGTAGATGTTGCCGATACCGGAGACGAGGGTCTGGTCGAGCAGGGCGCGTTTGATCTCGGTCCGCCGCGACCGCAGCGCGCGGACGGCCTGGTCGAGGTCGAACCGCGGGTCCATCGGGTCGCGGGCGATATGCGCGATGGTGCTCGGCAGCGCGGTCCCGTCGACCTCGGTGAGTTCCGCGAGGGCGAGACCGCCGAAGGTCCGCTGGTCGACGAAGCGCAGCTCCGGACCGTTGTCGGCGAAGCGAAAACGCACGCGAAGGTGCTTCTCGTCGGGCGCGTCATCGGGTTGGACGAGCATCTGGCCGCTCATCCCGAGGTGGGCGAGCATGGCCTGGCCGTCCGAAAGATCGAGCCAAAGGTATTTGCCGCGACGGCGCGCGGCGACGATCTTGGTACCGGAAAGCCGTCCGGTGAAGTCCTCGGCGCCGAGTTCGTGACGGCGGATCGCACGGGCGTGCAGGACTTCGACCTCGGTGATCGTCCGACCGGAGACATGCGCCTCCAGTCCGGCGCGGACCACCTCGACCTCGGGGAGTTCGGGCATGACGTCGATTCTCCCACCGGCCCTCGTGAGTGGTAATGGTGGTGGGAACCGTCATTACCACTCACGAGGGAGGGCGGATTCAGGTCGTTTTCGGCGGCTGCTCGATGTCGAGTTCGGCCGAAAGCTCACGCCAGGCCGTCTCGGCGGCCTTCTGCTCGGCTTCCTTTTTCGTCGTCCCCGAGCCGTAGCCGAGTTCACGCCCGCCGACGAGCACGGTGGCGCTGAACTCCTTGCGGTGATCGGGACCGGTGTCCTCGACCTTGTACTCGGGTACACCGAGCCCGGCCGACGCCGTCAGCTCCTGGAGACTGGTCTTCCAGTCCAGACCGGCACCACGCAGCGGTGCTTCGGCGAGCAGGCCGTCGAACAGGTGGTGCACGAGCTGGCGTGCGGTGTCGATGCCGTGCTGCTGGTACGCGGCGCCGATGACGGCTTCGAGACCGTCGGCGAGGATGCTCGCCTTGTCCCGGCCGCCGGTGAGCTCTTCGCCCTTGCCCAGCAACAGGTGCTTACCCAGCCCGCCTTCACCGAGGCCGCGCGCGACCCGGGCCAGTGCGTGCATGTTGACCACGCTGGCACGGAGCTTCGCGAGCTGCCCCTCGGCCAAGTCGGGATGGGTGTTGTAGAGATGGTCGGTGACGACCATCCCCAGCACCGCGTCGCCGAGGAATTCCAGACGCTCGTTCGGCGGTAACCCACCGTTCTCATAGGCATAAGAACGGTGGGTCAGCGACAGCTTCAACAGCTCGGGTTCGATGGTGATCCCGAGCGCTTCGAGCAACGGTGCGGGGTCGGCGGGCGGTCCACCGGCCGACTTGCCCCCCATGTCGTCAGCCGCCGATCAGGCGGGCTCGACGACCTGGCGACCGTTGTGCTGGCCGCAGGCCGGGCACGCGATGTGCTGGAGCTTCGGCTGCTTGCAGGCGCGGTTGGAGCAGGGCACCAGCTGCACCGGAGCCGCCTTCCACTGGCTGCGGCGCGCGCGGGTGTTGGATCGCGACATCTTCCGCTTCGGGACGGCCACGAGTAGATCTCCTTCAGACGGTCTGCCCGCGGTCGCGAGCGAACTTGCTTCTCCGGAACGAGCTGGTGCTCGTCAGGCTTGCTTTCCGGGGCCATCAGCCTGGTCATCGCCCGTTTCGTCCTCGAAACGATCGACCAGCGCGGCCCACCGAGGGTCTATCTTCTCATGCCCGTGACCGGGCTCGAGATCGGCCCACTTGACGCCGCATTCGATGCACAGACCCTGGCAGTCCTCGGTGCACAACGGGGCCAGCGGCAGCGCGAGCACCACCGCGTCGCGCACCGTCGGCTCGAGGTCGATCCGGTCGTCCACCAGGCGAGGGATCTCGTCCTCGTCGGTGGTCTCCTCGGTCGCGGAGCCGGGGTAGGCGAAGAGCTCGGTCAGGTCGACCTCGACGTCCTCGGTGATCGGGTCGAGGCACCGCGAGCAGTGCCCCGTCGCGACGGCGGACGCCGTGCCGCTGACGAGCACACCCTCGACGACGGACTCGAGAATCAGGTCGAGTTCCAGGTTGGAGCCGGCGTCGATGGTGATGACGTCGGGCACCCCGAGTGCGGTCTCGACGGGGATGGCGCGGTGGACGGCCTTGCTCAGGCCGGCGTGACGGCCGAGTTCACGGGTGTCGAGCACCCAAGGGTTCCGGCCGTCCAGCTGCGCAGGCCTGGCCTGCGGCGACTTGTTCTCAGACATCGGTGACCAGGGTACGCAGGTGCCGCCACCGGTTTACGGGCACGGTCCGTGAAGGCCTGCGGCGTAGGGGACGCGGTGGGTCTCGCTTATGTGCGGGAGGAGGAGCGCGTGAAGGCCCCCTTCCCACGGCTGAGCCGAGGGAAGGGGGCCTTCACGCGCTTCCCCCACGAGCCAGGGCCCGCAGGTGACGAGTAGGTACCTAAGAGAGGGTTCTCTTGAGAGGTAACTCAAAGGTGGCGTGTCGACGCTGGGGCAGCGGTGTTCGCGACACCGGCAGCGGGCGCCGACCGCGCCATATTTGCCTTACCCCTCAATAGAACCCGAATCGCCACTCACGACCCACCGCACCTGACGGCCGGTGGATTCCCGTGCGTTCAACCGCACGGGCACCTCGATCCGACGCGGCTCGCCGCCCAGGGCGGCGCCCTCGACGAGATCCATCAGCGCCGTGGCCGCCCGGCCGCCCGCCTCACGCGGGTGCACGAACATCCCGGTCACCTGCGGTGAAGTGAGGCGGAGCGACCCGCTGTCGACCGCGCTGCAGATCCCGAGTTCGGCGGGCACCGCGAGCTGTCGGCGGCGGGCCTCGTGGAGGACGCCGAGGGCGAGGTTCTCCGACGTCGTGAAGACGGCGTCCGGGCACACCGGCCGGCCGAGCAGCCTGCCCAACGCTTCAGCGGTGCCTTCGGTGGTCGGCGGTTCGTCGATCTCGACGACCACCGGCTCCAGTCCCCGGTCCCGCGCCCAGCCGGTGTAGCCCGCGACGAGATCCGCGGCGTAGGAGCGGCCGGTGTCGGTGGTGATCATCGCCGGTCGCTCGTATCCGTTGTGCGCCAAGTGATCCAGCATCAGCCGGGCCGCCGCGACGAGGTCGTTGTCGACGACGACCGGCACCGGGCACGGCGCGGCCAGCGGGCGCCCGATGGTCACCAGCGGCCGGTCACGGCACCAGCCACTGGCGAAGAACGGTTCGTCCCCGCGCGGGTCCACGAGGATCGCGCCGTCGACGGCGAAGGCGTTCAGCCGGTCGAGGTCGGCGTCCAGCGGGGTCAGCAACAGGCCGTACGACCGTTTCGACGCGGCTTCGGCCGCCCCGTTGAGCACTTCGAGGAAGTAGTCGGAGTTGGGCACGAGCGCGCAGGCGCTGCTCGCGTCCACCGAGTTCGCGAGCTGGATCGCCAGGGTGCGGCTGCGCCGTGTGACCAGTTGCCGCGCGTGGACGCTGGCCTGGTAGCCGAGTTCGGCCGCCGCCCGCGCGACGCGCTGTCGCGTGTCCTCGGAGATCCGTCCCTGCCCGCTGAGCACATGGGACACGGTCGTGATCGAGACCCCCGCGGCGGCGGCGACGTCACGGATGGTCGGCGACACTCAGGCCTCCACGGGCGGTCCCCAGACGCGGTTCGGCCGGTCGGTGTCCAGCCGATAGTCGGTGACATGGGCGTCGCCCAGCCTACGTCCGAGATCCGCCGCCGCCTCCAGTGGCCGGGCGGGATCGCGTTCCACCTCGCCCCGGCTGTTGCCGACGCCGACCACGATCCCGGCCAGGTCCTGACGCAGGTACCGGGTGAGTTCCTGGAACTGGGCTTCGAGGCCGAGCGTCGCGCCGCGGTAGCTCTCCTCGCAGGAGATCAGCACCGCGGCGCGTTTGGTCATCAATCCCGGCACGACCCGCGCGGTGTGCGGCGAACTGCCCGAGGTGTAGCAGAAAAGCCGGTCGAAGAAGGACTTCAGCCGCCCGGTCATGCCGTACCAGTGCAGCGGGGTCGCGTACACGATCGCGTCCGCCGGGAGCACGTGGTCGAACAACAACCGCTCATAGCCGTCCCCGATGCCGCACGAACGATCATTCAGACGGCAGCTGCGGCAATCCCCCAGCGGCGCTTCGACGAAGTCGTCGAGGCGGACGAAGTCGATCGCGTGTCCCGCCTCCTCCGCGCCTTTGGCCAGCGCTTGGGCGAGAGCCCAGGAATTGCCTTCACGACGAGGGCTCGAATCGAGCACCAGGACCTTCACGTGCTTCTCCCCGGAGAGACTGCAAAAACGTTTTTGCAGTCTCTCCGGGGGAGGATTCCCCTGTCAAGCGACCTAGGTCAGGCGACCTTGGCGGCCGCCGCGAGGATGACCTCGGCGACAACGTCCGGGCGCGAAACCGAAACGGCGTGCGAGGCGTCGACCCTGGTGACCTCCGAACCGGCGCGTTCGCTCATGAACTCCTGCGCGGCGGCGGGGATCGCGTGGTCCTGCTCGGCGATCAGCGCCCAGGACGGCAGGGTCTTCCACGCCGGCTCGCCGTCGAACGGCGTGGCCAGCGCCCGCTCGGTGACCGGACGCTGGGTGACCGCCATGACGTCGGCGGTCTCGGCGGGGACGTCGGCCGCGAACACGTCCGAGAAGTTCTCGGGCTTGATCGACAGCTCACCCTGGGCCGCGAGGACGTTCGTGGTGTCCGGGCCGAGCTTGCTTCCCTCGAAACGGCCGGAAAGCTCGAACACGCTCTCCCCCGCCTCCGGCTGGAAGGCGGCGATGTAGACGAGCGCCTTGACGTTCGCCGCGGTTGCCGCCGCACGGCTGATCACCACGCCGCCGTAGGAATGCCCGGCCAGCACCACCGGACCGGAGACCCCGTTGACGAAATCGGCGACGTAATCCGCGTCGGACTCGATCCCGCGCAGCGGGTTCGGCGCCGCGAGCACCTGATAGCCCTGCTCGCGCAGCTTCGGGACCACGCCGTTCCAGCTGGACGAGTCGGCGAAAGCACCGTGGACCAGGACGATGGTGGGCTTCTGGACGCTCATGGTTGCTCCTTCAGAGCTAGGGAGAACGATCGGTCTTTCTCCCTGAACAATGCTCGACGGTGACACCTTCCGCAAGGTGACGCAGCCGACATGGCGGAATGACCGTTCTTTCTCTAAGGTCGGGGAATGCCGACTGTCGACCGGGAAGTGCACCCGAAGATCCGGCTGCTCGAGACCGCGTCACGGCTGTTCTACGCCGAAGGAATCCACGCCGTCGGGGTGGAGCGCCTGGTCTCGGAGGCGGCCGTCACCAGGGCGACGTTCTACCGCCACTACCCCACCAAGGACGATCTCGTCGCCGCCTACCTGCGCACCACGAGCGAACGGATCCGCGAGGGTATCGGCGAGGCGGCCCGAGGGAAGCCCGCGCGTGAAGCGCTGCTCGCCGCGCTGGGCATCATCGGCGACCGGACCCTCGACGACGACTTCCGCGGCTGCCCCTTCCTCAACGCCGCCGCCGAATACCCCGACCCCGGACACCAGGTCCGCCAAGTCATCGACGACCACCGCGAGTGGTTCCTGGGCGCTCTTCGCGACCTCGCGCGCGAGGCGGGCCATGCCGACCCCGAACACGCCGCCCGCACCCTCGTCCTCCTTCGCGACGGAGCACTTCACGGCGGGAACCTCGACGACGCCGAGACCGTCCGCGACACCCTGCGCCGCGCCGTGACCGACGTCGTCGCCTGACGACCTCCGCCCGGTGCCCGGCCCGGACTTTCGCGTGAACCGGGTCCCTCAGCGGATACCGCGCCGCCGGTTCGCCACCACCAGCGCGGCGATGCTGAGCGAAGCGGTCAGCAAGAGGTAGTACCCGGGCGAGACCGGCGAACCGGTGGCCGCGATCATCGCGGTCGCGATCGTCGGGGTGAACCCGCCGAAGACGCCGACCGTCGCGTTGTAGGCGAACGAAAGGCCCGTCGCCCGGGTGTGCGCCGGGAAGGCGTCCGCCATCACCGAGGGAAGCGCCCCGAAATAGACCGCCTTCGCCAGCCCCAAGACCGCCATCGTGGCGGTCAGGGTCAGGAACGACGGCGACTCGGTGACCCAGATGTACAGCGGCACCACCCCGATCCCGATGGCCGCCGCGGCGCCGATCATGATCTTGATCCGGCCGAGCCGGTCGGTGAGCAGGCCGGCCACCGGGGTCACGAAGGTGAGGATCGCCGCGGTGATCATCAGCGCGACGAACGACAGCGAGTCGTCCAAGCCCAGGTTCTTGATCGCGAACGTCGGCAGGGACTGCAGGATGAAGTTCAGCGAGGTGGAGACGACCAGTACACCGCCG
Source organism: Amycolatopsis sp. NPDC033938 (assembly GCF_055575975.1). Taxonomy (NCBI): domain Bacteria; kingdom Bacillati; phylum Actinomycetota; class Actinomycetes; order Pseudonocardiales; family Pseudonocardiaceae; genus Amycolatopsis; species Amycolatopsis sp. NPDC033938. The sequence continues at coordinate 137,912 of NZ_JBVIRO010000014.1, read as the reverse complement.
GCGATCAGCAACCCGCCCCATTCGAACCGGAACAGCGTGCGGATGGCCGACGTCTTCGGCGCGTCCGGATCCTTGCGCACCGCGGGAGGTTCGTCGACGTGGCGCCGGATGTAGTACCCGACCGGGCCGACCAGCAACCCGAAGACGAACGGGACGCGCCAGCCCCACGACGTCATCGCGTCGGTGCTCAGGACCGCGGTCAGCCCGGCGGCGAACCCCGCGGACAGCAGCGTCGCCAAACCTTGGCTGGCGAACTGGAAACTGCCGAGGAAACCCTTGCGGCGATCGTCCTGTTCGATCAGGAAGGACGTGGCCGCCCCGAATTCGCCACCCGCGGCGAAACCCTGGATCAACCGGGCGACGATCACGCCGACCGGCGCCAGGAAGCCGATCGTCGCGTAGCCCGGCATCACCGCCAGCAGGAACGTGCCGATCACCATCAGCCAGATGGTGACGACGAGTGCCTTCTTGCGGCCGAACCGATCGGCGTACGCGCCGAGGATCAGACCGCCGAGCGGGCGGATGAGGAACGTGATCCCGAAGACCGCGTACGCCTGGACGAGCTGGACAGCCGCGTTGCCGCCGGGGAAGAAGGTCTTGCCGATGTAGGCCGCCATGAGCGCGTACACGGCGAGGTCGAACCATTCGAGCGCGTTGCCGATGGTCGCCGCGGCGATCGCGCGTTTGGTGGACGACGGCGTACGAGGCTTCGTCGTCGTCTGATCGCTTTCGAGCATCAGCCCTCCTTTCCGCGCCGCCCGAGCGCGTGGAACAGCGCCATGGCCAGGACCACGCCTTCGCGGGCGATCGGGGCGAGGAGATGCTCGTCGGGCGCGTGCTGCAGGCAGCCGGGATAGGAGTGCGGCACCCACAAGGTCGGCAAGCCGAGCAGGTCGGTGAACACGTGATTCGGCAGCCCGCCACCGAAACTGGGCAGGATCGCCACCGGCCGGTCGGAGACCTCCTCCAGCACGCCCTTCGCCCAGCCCACCCAGGGATCGTCGACAGGGGTGCGGCTGGCGCTGAAACTGCTTTCCGTGGTGACGTCGACCATCGAGAACCCGTGCGCGGCAAGGTGTTCCGTGACCGCGTCCGCCACTCCCCCGACGTCGGTGCCCGCGACATAACGGAGTTGCAGCATCGCGCGGGCGCGGCCGGGGATGGCGTTGACGGGCCGCTCGATGTCCGCGGCCCCCAGGGAGAGGACTTCGAGCGTGTTCCAGCCGTACAACCGCTCGGCCACGGTCAGCTCGGTGTCGCCCCAGCCTTCGTCGGGCACCGGATCCCCTGGTGCTCCCGCGATCTCGAGGCCGGCGAGCGCTTCGCGGACGCTGCCGGGGAAGCCGGGCGGCAGGAGCTCCGGCACCCGGATGCGGCCGTGCCCGTCGACCAGGCACGAGATCGCCCCGGCGAGTGTGGTGGCGGGGTTGCGCAGCACCCCTCCCCAGTTCCCCGAGTGGTAGGCGTCGGGGCGCAGATCGACGTCGAGCGCGATCCGGACGCTGCCGCGCGCGCCGAGGAACACCGTCGGCGTCGCCGCGTCCAGCCGGGGCCCGTCGGAGGCGATGAGGACGTCGGCGCGCAGCGCGTCGCGGTGCGCAGCGACGAACTCGTCCAACCCGGGTGAGCCGATCTCCTCACCGGTCTCGAACAGGAACTTGAGATTGAAACCGAGGGAACCCCGGTCGGCCAGCAGGAGCCTCAACGCCGTCAGGTTGACCAGGTGCTGCCCCTTGTTGTCCGCCGAGCCGCGGCCGTACCAGCGTTCGCCGTCGGCGGTCAGCGTCCACGGGTCCCGGTCCTCGCTCCACTGACCCTCGTGCCCGTCGACGACGTCGGCGTGCCCGTAGCACAGGAGCGTCGGGAGCTCCGGGGACTCGGTCCGGGTGCCGATCAGGAACGGACCGCCTGCCGGATCGGGATTGGGATGAGTCGTCACCGAGCAGCCGAGCGCGGTCAGCGCCGGGGTCAGCGCGTCGTCCAGGTATGCCTTGATGGCAACACGCCCGTCCGGTCGGTCGCTCACGGTCGGGTACCGGACCAGCTCGGCCAGCTCGGCGAAGAAGGCCCCTGAGTCGACGTGTTCCCGGGCTTTCGAAACCAGTTCTGCGGGGACTGCCACGTGCTCTCCCGATTCACTCGCCGTGTGTTGCCGAGGAGCGTAAGCCGGTTTCCCTACACTGACCATTGCCGTTTACGGCGGTCCGCGTTCTGATTGAGGCAAACCGACCTTCGAGAGGGAGACCGATGCGGCTGCTTCCCATCGCGCTGACGTACTTCCTCGAAGTCGCCCGCACCGGCTCGGTCTCCGAAGCCGCGGCCGAACTGACCGTGGCGCCCTCGGCGATCAGCCGTCAGATCGCCAAACTCGAAGCCGGCCTCGGCGTTCCGCTGTTCGTCCGGCATCCGCGCGGCATGGTGCCGACCGAGGCCGGGAACCGTCTGCTCGACCACGTCCGCCGCAGTGAGGCCGAATCGGCCGTCCTCGTCGACGAACTCCGTACCGGCCGCGGTCTGCACGCCCGTTCGCTCACCGTCGCCTGTTCCGAGGGGTTCGCGCGGCGCGTCGTCCCGCAGGCGATCGCCGCGTACCGCCGCGACCACGACGTCGTGTTCCACATCGACGTCGTCAACCGTGAGGAAGCCACCCGGCGCGTCCTCGACGGCGGGGCCGACATCGCCGTCACCTACGCGACCGGCCCCCAGCACGGCGTGCGCGTCGAAAGCGCCGTGGTCGTCCCGGTCTACGCGATCGTTCCGGTGGATCATCCGCTGGCGGATCGCGACTCCGTCGGCCTCGCCGAACTGTGCGACCACCCGCTCGCGTTGCCCACTCCCGGCCAGAGCCTGCGCGACCTGTTCGACATCGCCACCCGGATCGAGAACCTCACGGCGGAGCCGGTGCTGGCGTGCAACGAACTGAGCTCGCAGTACGAGTTCGTCCGCCGCGGCGGCGGGATCGCGCTCGTCGGCGGGCTGGGCGACATCGGGCAGGACGCGGCCACCGAAGGCGTCGCCTACGTACTCCTCGACAACGCGGTGTTCCGCAGGCGCGAGGCGCAGGTGCAGACCATGGCCGGGCGGACCTTGTCGTTGGCCGCCACGCGGTTCACCGCGCTGCTGACCTCGCTGGTCCGGGCGCCGGTCAGTGGATCAGCACCCCGGGGTTGAGGATGCCCGCCGGGTCGAGCGCGGTCTTCGCCGCGGTGAGCGCGGCGGCGAACGGGCCGGGGCGCTGCCGGTCGTACCAGGGCCGATGGTCACGGCCGACGGCGTGGTGATGGGTGATCGTGCCACCGTGGCCCTCGATCGCCTCGGACACCTCGGCCTTGATCTCGTCCCACTGCGCGACCGTGCTTCCCCAGCGCCCGGCGGCATAGATGCCGTAGTACGGCGCGGCCCCATCCGGATAGACGTGCGTGAACCGGCAGGTCACGACGCCCGCGCCGCCGCACACCCGGTCGATCGCGGCCCGTGCCGCCGAGGTGATCGCGTCGTGGAACTCCTCGAAGCGGTCCCAGGTGCACGCGGTTTCGAAGGTCTCGACGATCAGCGACCGGCGGGCGAGCGCGTCACGCTGGTACGGCATCCGCAGGAACGACGACCGCCACGCCGAAGCGCTGTCCTGACGAGCGGAATCCTTGCCACGCCTGGTCTTCACCACCCCACCGTGACCGATGGCCAGTTCCAGCGCGCGATCCAGCCCGCCCTCGACCGGATGGTCCGCGGACTCGAACGCGACCAGCAGCAGTCCGCCACCCACGCTCGCGCCCGCGTTGATGAACGCTTCGGCGGGATCGAGCAGGCGGCAATTCGACGGGTACAGGCCGGACTGCGCGATCGCGCGGGTGGCGGCGACAGCGTCTTCCTGTCGTTCGAAGGTGACCGACGCGGTGACCTGCCAGACGGGCCTGTCCTGCAGGCGCATCCACGCTTCGGTGATCACACCGAGCGTGCCCTCGGAGCCGAGGAACATCCGGTCGGGCGACGGACCGGCGCCCGATCCGGGCAGCCGCCGCGATTCACTGATCCCGGCCGGGGTGACCACGCGAAGGGACTCGGTGAGATCGTCGATATGGGTGGCGAGCGTGGCGAAATGCCCGCCGGCGCGGGTCGCGAGCCAGCCGCCGAGGGTGGAATGGGCGAACGACTGCGGGAAATGCCTCAGCGTCAGCCCCAGCGGACGAAGCCGGTCTTCCAAGGCCGGCCCGAAGATCCCGGCCTGGATCCGGGCCGCGCGGCTGACCGTGTCCACTTCGAGCACGGTGTCGAGCCCCGACAGATCCATCGAGACCGCGGGCCCGTCGAAGCGCGGTTCGACCCCGCCGACCACGGAACTGCCGCCACCGTAAGGAATCAGCGGCGTGCCCGACGTCGAGCACCAGTCGAGCAGGTCGACGACGTCCTGTTCCGAACGTGGCCGGGCGACCAGATCCGGGACGTGGTCGAGCTGTCCGAGCAGGTTGCGGACGACGTCGCGGAAGGCCTTGCCCCGGGCGTGGGACAACCGGTCGGCGGGGTCGTCGCTGCACAGCGCCGCCAGCGCCGGGGGCGGGCCGAGCCGCGACGGCGGGACAACGAGATCCGCCGGTTCGGGCGGGGCGTGGTCGGTGAAGTCGTGGCCGGGAAGGACCGCGGCCGTGCGGGCGACGAGCGCGTCGGATTCCTCCGTGGTCAAGGCTTCGGCGACGTGTCCCCAGCCCCACCACGACCGTTCTCCGGCAGGCATCGGCGCCTCCGTTCCAGCTGACTTGCCAGTAAGTTACCCATCGGTCAATTCCCGTGTCAACGCAGTCCAGGAGCAATTCGGCGGGCCCCCTCACCCCTCCCGCGAGTGGCGATTCGAGCCATTCGACGCTTTACAACGTTGTATCAACGATGTAAACAGTTCCTGACGACACGCCGTGGCCTGCCTCACACCGGTCCCCCCGGCCACGGGGTCGTGGTTTCACGCCTGCACAGGTCCAGCGGGAGGCGCACCTCCGCCGAGGTGGCCCGTCCCCGGAGAAGGGTGTCGAGCAGATGTTGTCAACGTTGTCACCGCACCGCCCCAGCGGTAAGCCCCGAAGTTCCAGCCGGTTCCGCAAGACCCTGACCGTCGTCGTGGCCGCCATCGCGGCCCTGTCTCTGACGTCAGGTTCCGCGACGGGCGCGGAGAGCGGCTGGAAGCTGGGCAAGCCACGCCTGACCACGCCGTGGACCAACCAGGTGTCGCCTTCCAACGCGCTGCCCGAATACCCCCGGCCGCAACTGGTGCGCGAGAACTGGCAGAACCTCAACGGGCTCTGGGAGTTCGCCGGTGCCGCTCCCGGCGAGGTCCCGCCGTTCGGCGAGCGGCTCGCCGAGAAGATCCTGGTCCCCTACCCCGCCGAATCGGCGCTCTCCGGTATCCAGCGGCACGAGGACTACATGTGGTACCGCCGCACGTTCACGGTGCCGAGAAACTGGAACGTCGGCAAGGACAACACCCTCCGGATCAACTTCGGCGCCGTCGACTACAAGGCGAAGGTGTACGTCAACGGCAAAGAGGTGGCCTCGCACCAGGGCGGCTACGGCGCGTTCTCCGCGGACGTCACCGCGGCGCTGAAGCCCAAGGGAGAGCAGGAGATCATCGTCGGCGTCGAGGATCGCGCCGACGCCACCTGGCAGCCCGTCGGCAAGCAGCGCCTGGTCCCCGACCGCGGCATCTTCTACGAGGGTGCCTCGGGCATCTGGCAGACGGTGTGGATGGAGCCGGTCGCGGCCCAGCACATCGGCACGCTCGGCATGGTTCCCGATCTTGAATCCTCCACGCTCAAGCTCACCGTCGACACCGGCGGGAACCCGGGCCTGACCGTCGAAGCCGTGGTTCGCGACGGCCACAAGGTGGTCAGCCGCAGCAAGGCGCCCGCCTCCGGGACGATCTCGCTGCCGGTGCCCAAGGCGAAGCTCTGGACGCCGGACTCGCCCTTCCTCTACGACCTCGACGTCGAGCTGAAGAACGGGCGCCGGACCGTCGACAAGGTGTCGTCCTACTTCGGCATGCGGGAATTCGGCACCACGAAGGGTGCCGACGGCAAACTCCGGTTCACCCTCAACGGCAAGATCCTCTTCCTGCAGTCCACTTTGGACCAGGGCTACTGGCCGGACGGCATCTACACCGCGCCGACCGACCAGGCGCTGCGCTTCGATCTCGAACAGCACAAGGTCCTCGGGTTCAACACGGTCCGCAAGCACATCAAGACCGAACCCGACCGCTGGTACCACCACGCCGACAAGCTCGGCCTGCTCGTCTGGCAGGACATGCCGTCGATGCGCACCGGCGGCCGCCCACCCGTCGACGCCCAGCGGCAGTTCAAGGCCGAGCTGAAGGAATTGGTGGAACAGAAGAAGAACTGGACCTCGATCGTCGGCTATGTGCCGTTCAACGAGGGCTGGGCCGAGTGGTCGCGCGAGGAAACCGGGAAGATCGCCGACAGTGTCAAGGCACAGGACCCGACCCGGCTGGTCAACGCGCACAGCGGTGTCAACTGCTGCGACTCCCTCGGCGACTCCGGCAGGGGTGACGTCCTCGACTGGCACTCCTACCCAGGGCCCGCGAAGCCGATGCCCGACGGCGAGCGGATCTCGATCGACGGCGAACACGGCGGCTACGGTCTCGAGGTCAAGGACCACATGTGGTTCGGCGAAGGCCACGCCTACGAGATGGTGAAGGACCAGGCGACCCTGAACAGCCGCTACGTCCAGAACCAGCGTGACGTACTCGCGTCGGCACAGAGCTGTGGCATCAGCGGCTCGATCTACACGCAGATCACCGACGTCGAGCACGAGGTCAACGGCTTCTTCACCTACGACAGGCAGGTGAAGAAGATGGACTTCGCGCAGGTACGCGCGGTCAACCAGGCGATCATCCGCAACGCCGACGGCAGCGGCTCCGGCGCACCCGACCCAGGCCCTGGCACACCTGGGCTCACCGGCGTGCACGCCTACAAGTTCGATGAAGGCACCGGTTCCCGGGCCGCGGACTCGGTCGGCACCGCGCACGCCACGCTGACCAACGCGCGGTGGGCAGGCGGAGTCGAGGGCGGCGCGCTGGCCTTCGCGGGCAACGGACAGGCCGACACCGGCGCCAACCTCGTCGACACGGCGGGCAGCTACTCGGTCTCGGCGTGGGCGAAACTGGACGAGGCGAGCGGCGCGTTCCAGACCGTCGTCAGCCAGGACACCGGCCGCGACAGCGCGTTCTTCCTTCAGTACTCCGGGCAGGACCAGCGGTGGGCGATGAGCTTCGTCGGTCTCCGCGCCCTGTCGCCGGAGAAGCCGGAAATCGGTCGCTGGTACCACCTGACCGGGGTCCGCAACGCCAAAGCGGGCACGTTGTCGCTCTACGTCGACGGCAAGAAGGTCGCCTCACAGAACGCCTGTTCCGCCGCACAGAGCACCGGTCACACGGTGATCGGCCGCGGCCAGTACGGCGGTCAGCAGGTCGACTTCCTGCGCGGCGCGGTCGACGACGTCCGGCTCTACGACCGGCCGCTGTCCGACGCCGAGGTCGCGACGCTCGCGAAGCGGGACTGAGCGGTGAGCGCGGCGCCGGGGCTTCCCCGGCGCCGCGTGCGACGAGGAAGGCCCCCACGAGCGGCTACGCGACGTTCCCGCCGCCTCAGTGCGTGCTCGCGGTACCCGGGGCCGACCGGATCATCTTCTCGCCTGCCCAGGCCCGCACGATGTCGCCGAGTACGGGCAACGGCACCTGCCCGTGCCCCAGCACGACGTCGTGGAAGTCCCGGAGGTCGAAGGCTTCACCCAGCCGCTTCTCGGCGAAGGCGCGCAGCCGCTGGATCTCCAGCCTGCCCGTCATGTACGAGAGCGCCTGCCCGGGGCGTTCGATGTACCGATCGGTCTCCGACTGCACCTCGACGTCGCTGAGCACGCAATGCTCGCTGAGGTAGTCGACGCACTGCTGCCGGGTCCAGCCCAGCGCGTGCAGGCCGGTGTCGACGACGAGCCGGGCCGCGCGCACGGAGTCTTCGGCGACCATGCCCAGGCGCATCAGGTCGTCGGAGTACAGGCCCATCTCGTCGGCGAGCCGTTCGGTGTACAACGCCCAGCCCTCGTCGTAGGCGGACAGCGGCATCGCGGTCCGCAGCCGCGGCAGGCCGGTGAGTGCCTGCGAGAGGCCGCACTGGAAATGGTGTCCCGGGACGGCTTCGTGGAAGGCGGTGGATTCCGCGATGAACCGGAACCGGTCGGCCGCCCGGTAGGTATTGGTGAAGTACCTGCCGGGACGGCTGCCGTCCGCGGCGGGCGGCAGGTAGTACGCGGGTGAGGCGACCGGGCCTTCCGATTCCGGCACGGCGAGCACGGCGCATTCGGCGGACGGCGTCCGGCGGAACCACCCGGGTGCGGCGGCGGTGGCCCGCGCGACCGCGGCCTCGGCGGCCGTGAGCATCTCGTCCGCGTCCCGCCAGCGCAGCGACGGATCGGTGCGCAGCCGGTGCCGGACCGCCGCAGGGTCGCCTTCGCCGAATACGGCCGTGCCGAGCCGTCGGTACTCCTCGTCCAGGGCCCGGCCGAGGTCATGGCCGATCCGATGCAGTTCTTCCGGTGAGAGCTCGGTGGTGGTGTGCATGCGGACCAGTCGCGCGTAGCTCGTTTCGCCCCCCTCGACCCAGCAAAGCCCTGGCCGCTCGTCAGGACGTCCGCGCCCGGCGATGTCGCGCGCCAGGGTCTCGCGATAGGTGACGAGCGCCGGCCGGACCCGCTCGACGAGAAGCCGCTCCCGCCGTGCCACCCGGTCCCCGGTCAGCCGCGGGGCCAGCAGCGCGTTGGGCTCGGCGGCCAGGAAACGGTCGACGTGGGCGATGGCGCCGCGCACGGCACGTTCCACCGGTGTCCGGCCCGCCTCGATCCCGCCGCGGAACCGGGCCGCCAGTGCGCCGAAGAATTCCGGGCACGCCGCCAGCCTGGCCAGGTAGTCCTCCTCGGCCTTCACGCCGCTGGTGGACAGCTGGGGAAGCCAGGACAGCGCCGCCGCGCCCTCTGCCGACATGGGCTCGGCCATGGTGAATTCGATCAGCCGGGAGTCCAGCCTGGTCAGGAGCGCTTCCGCGTGGTGGGAGATCACGCGGAGGGTCACCCAGTCGGGATCGGTGGAGCGGGCGGCGAGTTCCGCGGCCCGCGTGGCACGCTCCCGCAACCGGGTGTCACCCGCTTCCGAGACGTCACGCAATTCGCCGTCGTGCCCGGGAATGCCCTCCAGGGTCGCCTCCAGCGGCGTCTCGGTGGCGAGCGCGTCGAGGAGGTCGTCGGCCAGTTCCGCCGCGGTCGGCTGATCTTCCATGCCCGACATCTACCAGATCGGGCCCTGGTCACGCTGACATTTTCGCCGCGGTCGGACCGCCGGGACTTAGTCGGACGTCCTACCTTTAGGATGTCCACGGGAGGCTTCATGAACGACGTCCTGTTCTTCGTCCACAGTGGAATCGGCCGGATCACCCTGAACCGGCCGCGCGCGCTCAACTCGCTGAACCACGGCATGGTCCGCGCGATCGCCGGACAGCTCGAGGCCTGGCGTTCCGATCCGGCGGTCCACGCCGTGCTGATCGACGGCGCCGGGGAACGCGGGCTTTGCGCGGGCGGCGACATCCGCGCCATCTACGAGGACGCCCGCGGCGGCGGTTCCGCGTCGCTGCGGTTCTGGGCCGACGAATACCGCTTGAACGCGCTGATCTCGCACTACCCCAAGCCGTACCTGGCGCTCATGGACGGTCTCGTGATGGGCGGTGGCGTCGGCGTCTCCGCGCACGGCAGCCACCGGATCGTCACCGAACGCTCCCGCGTCGCCATGCCCGAGGTCGGCATCGGTTTCGTCCCCGATGTCGGCGGCACCTACCTGCTGTCCCGTACGCCAGGACAGCTCGGCACGCATATCGCCCTCACCGCGGGGTCGATCAGCGGGCCCGACGCGATCCACTGTGGACTCGCCGACCACTTCCTGCGCAGTGAACGGATTCCCGACCTGCTCGACGCGCTCGCGTCGCACACACCGGACGCCGCGCTGGAGAAGATCGCCGAACCCGCGCCGCCGAGCGAACTGGCCGCCGACGCGGAATGGATCGACCACTGCTACGCGGCGGACACGGTCGAAGAGATCCTCTCCCGGCTCCACGCCGGAGGCGACGCGGCGGCCACCACCGCCAAGGAGATCGAAGCGAAGTCACCCACCTCCGTGAAGGTGACCTTGCGCGCGCTCCGCGCCGCAGCCGCTCTCCCCGATCTGGAATCCGTGCTGGCACAGGAATACCGCGTCTCGTACCACGCGTTCTCCTCGGCCGAGTTCGCCGAGGGGATCCGCGCGCAGATCATCGACAAGGACCGCTCCCCTCGCTGGTCCCCGGCGACGCTGTCCGAGGTGGACGACGCTGTGGTCGATTCCTACTTCGCCGATCTCGGCGACGCCGAACTGAGGTTCTTTCACTCCTGACCGGTGAGCGCCCGGTACAGCGGCCGGAGCAGTTCGGTGACCGAGGTTCCGTCCACCGTGGCGGCGAGCGGCGGCACCTCGCCGAGCAGGCCCAGTGCGGCCCCGGCCGGTGCCTGCCGCTTGGCCGGCCTCGTGACGTCGCCCGCCGGGCCCCAGCCGAAGAAGTCGTCCATGACTTCGGCGAGGGCAGGTGTCGCCGTGTCGGTGGGCGGCGCAGTGATCCTGGCGCCCGCCTGCCGTCCGATCTCTTCGAGCAGGGTGGTCCGGTCACGCCCGCGGAGGGCGAACATCGCGAACGGGTCGCCGTCGGTCTCGTCCACCAAGGCGATCAGGCCCGCGACGAGATGATCGCACGGGACCTTCGTACCGGGGCACGTGCAGTCCAGCGACAACTCCCTGGTTTCCGGGAAAAGTGGCACATCCTCCGCGAGGAAGAAGCATTCGATGTCGTCCGGAACCCGCCCGTCGAGCAGCGCCGCCGTCGTGACCTCGTCCTCGACGACGGCAGCGGTCACCGCCGTCCACACCTGTTTGCCGAACGTCGGAAGTCCGATGCGGACCTCGTAGAACCGTTGCCGCGTCACGCGCACCTGGGCGACCGCGGCGCCGGGTCCGACCACGAGGGTGTCGACCCGGCAAGGCGGTACGAGTCCTTTGTGGACGCCGAGTTCGTCGAGGGTGCGCCGGAACCGGTCAGTCATCGGCCGCCTCCCGTCCCAACGCGAAGACTTCCCGCAGTGAGTCGGTGGACAGTCCGGTGAGCCAGTCCTCGCCATCGGTGACGACCATTCCGGCCAGCGACTCCTTCTTGGTGATGACGGCGTCGATCCGTTCCTCGATGGTGCCGGGGCAGACGAACTTCCGCACCTGCACACTCCGCCGCTGACCGATGCGGAAGGCACGATCGGTGGCCTGCTCCTCGACCGCGGGATTCCACCAGCGGTCCAGATGCAGGACGTGGGTGGCGGCGGTGAGGGTCAGCCCCGCTCCCCCGGTCTTCAGCGACGCCAGCAGGATCGGCGGTCCGGCGCCGGATTGGAAATGCTCGACGATCGAATCCCGGCGCTGCTGGGACAACCCACCGTGCAGGAACGCGATCTTCGCGTTCAACCTGCCCGACAGATGCGGCACGAGCAGATGCCCGAACTCGGCGTACTGCGTGAAGCACAGCGCGCGGTCGCCCGAGTCCAGGATCTCGGCGAGGAGTTCTTCGAGCCGGTTGACCTTTCCAGAGCGGTTTTCCAGCGGAGAGCCATCGTGCAGCAGATGCGCTGGATGGTTGCAGATCTGTTTGAGCTTGGTGATCGCGGCGAGGATGTTGCCGCGTCGTTTGACCCCGGCACTGTCGGTGATCTTGGTCATCATCTCGTCCACGGTCGCGCGGTAGAGCGTCACCTGTTCGCGGGTGAGGCGGTATTCCTGGACGATCTCGATCTTCTCCGGCAGATCCACCAGCACGGTGGGGTCGCTTTTGAGACGGCGCAACAGGAAAGGCCGGGTGAGCCGGCGCAGTTCGGTGGCGGCGGCCAGGTCGCCCCGGCGTTCGATCGCTATCTCGAACCGCTCGCGGAATTCTTGCCTGCCACCGAGAACGCCGGGATTGAGCAGATCGGAAAGCGACCAGAGATCGGCCAGCCGGTTCTCCACCGGCGTGCCGGTCAGTGCGACCCGGTGGCCCGCCGGGATCCGCCGCAGCGCCTGCGCCGGACCGGTGTTCTGGTTCTTGACCGCCTGCGCCTCGTCGAGCACCAGCCGGTGCCACCGGGTGCCCGCGAGTTCGTCGGCGTCGCGGGCGGCGGTCGAATAGGTGGTGACGACGAGATCGGCGGCCGCGACGCGCGCGGCCAGCCGGGCGCCGTGCTCCCGCGCGGCCCCGTGATGGATGGTCACCCGGAGATCAGGGGCGAACTTCGCCGCTTCCCGCTGCCACGTCCCGAGCAAGGACATCGGGCAGACCAGCAGCGTCGGACCGCATTCGGCCCGTGCCCGCTCGATCGCTTCGAGCGCGAGAAGCTGGACGGTCTTGCCGAGCCCCATGTCGTCGGCGAGACAGGCACCGAGCCCGATCGACGCCATGAACGAAAGCCAGGCGACGCCTCGTTCCTGGTAGGGCCGCAGAGTCGCCAGGAAGGCCGGCGGCGGCTCGACCGGTTCGATGACGCGGTGGACCCGCCCGGCGAGGAAGTCGTCGATCCAGCCGTCGGTGGTCACCTCGGTCACCGGCAATGGCGTGTCGTCGAATCCGTGGAGCAGGGCGAGCAGCTCCGCCGGGGTGGGCAGCGGCGGCTTCTCGCGGTCCGGGTCGCGGCGCAGGTATTCGAGACCGGCGCGCAGCAGTTCCGGATCGACGCTCACCCACCGGCCGCGCAGCCGCACCAGCGACGATTTCGCGGCGGCGAGACCGGCCAGTTCCTCGTCCGTCAGCGCGTCCTCCCCGACGGCGAGCGACCAGCGGTACGAGGCGAGCTGGTGACGGCCGAGCCGGTACACGGCGGCCTGATCGACGGGCGCGCCGCGGACGGACAGTTTGAGCGCGAGCTTGCGCCTGCCGCCCCAGCTCGCCGGGAGCTGGACGTCGAAACCCGCCGCGACCAGTTTTTCGGCACCACCGTCGAGGAATTCCACGGTTTCGGCGACGGTGAGGTCGTAGAGGCCCGGCTTCTCGGCTTGGACCGCCGGGACGAGCATCGGCAGCACCGCCGCCGCCCGGTCCAGCTCGGCGGCGAAAAGGCCTTCCGGATCGGTGAACTTCGCGCCCGCCTTGCCGGACCAGACGTCTTCGGCCGGGAGCAGGAGACTGGGATCGGCCGTGGAGCGCAACAAGAATCTCAGCTGCCACTTGGTACCGTCACCGGTCTGGTCATCGGGGTCGTCGACCGGTCCGTACAGCGTGGGGACCTCGTCGAGCCGGAGGCAGACAGTGCCCTCGGTGAGGTCGGTGTCGCCGACCGCGTCCCAGGCCGCGATCCCCTCGGCGACGATCCCCATCCGGCCCGGCGCCTGGCTGACCCGGTCGTCCGCGCTGGTCAGCGCGTGGAGCCACGATCCGAACGGCCCCTCGCGGCCGTCGCTTTCCGTGGCGTGGCCCGCGGCGGCCAGCCGCTCGCGGACGGCGGCGTCGACCAGGGTGCCGAGCGCGTCGGTGACGAGCGCCGCCGGATCCGCTCCGGGATGTTCGGCCCGGCCGACCGGCGGGGTGGCCGCGATCAGCGCCCGGAGCGCGACCGCGTCGCCGCCCCTGGCCACCGGCCGCCAGCGTGCTCGGGCCACGATCTCGGTGCGCGTGAGGGTGGGCAGCACCCGGCCTCGGCGCACGAGGTCGTCCGCCAGCCGGACGACGGCACGGAGATGACGGACCGAGGTGCCGTAGCCGACCGTCTCGGCCAGGTCTTCCAGCTCCGAGGGGTCGATCAGGAGCGCGGGCACCGACCAGGGCTCCAGTGTCAGTTCCCGCTGCGGGCGGCCGCGGACGCCCAGTTCGGGTGAGGCGACCGGCCCGCCGGGCCGCGACGGCAGCAGCAGGACGGCCGACGCGGGCTTGCCGGGGTGCAGGGCGGTCAGATCCGCGACCGACGCGGCGAAGGGATGCGGCCGGGCCGCGCTCGACGGCCGCATCGACGTCGTCGCCGGGCGGTCGCCGTGCTCGCCCCAGAGCACGATCCCGCGGCCCCGGGACCACAGGCCGTGCACGACGAGTGGCGACATGGTCCTCCTTCCGCAGTCTGGTCCCTTCAGCATGCCCGGGACCGATCAGCGTCCGGTCAGCGAGGCGCTTTAGGGTTCGCGGGTGACCGTTCTGAACGCGATCGAGCCGCGCGACAGCCTGATCGTCCTCGGCCCCTCGAAGGCCAAGATCCGCGGCGGCGACGCCCTCGCGGAGTCTGGCGCGCGTTGGCCCGAGCCGATGCTTCGCGCGCGCGCCGAGGTCCTGGCGCGGTCCAAGGTCGACAGCGGCGGGCTGCGGCCCGCATGGCTCCGCTACACCGGGAACTTCTACCGGAGCGTCGGCGGCGCTCTCGGCGAGGCCGCCGCGTCCGGGCGGTTGCTGATCCTCAGCGGTGGCTACGGAATCCTGCGCGCCGACGAACCGATCGCCTACTACGACCGGAAACTCAAGCTCGGCGACTGGCCGCCGGGAGTGCTCGAAGACGCCGTGCTCGGGGAGGCCCGCCGGCTCGGGGCCTCGAACGTGGTCACGTTCGTGTCCGCCAGCGCCGACTACGCGAAACTGATTCGCCGGATCCCTTGGCACACCTCGGAAATCGGCGGCGTACTGGTCACGATCGACTTCCACGGCGGCGGCGCGCAGGTCGAGGTGCCCCGGCGGCTGGCTCGGTCCTTCGGCGCATGGTGGCGCCGCTCGCCGTCGGACTACCCGCCGGGCATGGTCACCGAAGTACTCGGGTGAACCCCGTCACGGCCACTCGGCTTCGGACAACGAGCGCGCCGCACGGAGGAACGCCGCACGGTCGCCACCGGGCAGCCGTCCGAGCAAGCGTTCTTCCTGCTCCTGGATCTTCGACTGGGCCGACCTTCGCGCGGCGCGGCCGGCGTCGGTGATCCCCAGCAGCCGTACGCGGCGGTCCTTCGGATCCGGCTCGCGGGTGATCAGGCCGCCGTCCTGGAGCGTGTCGAGCGTGCCGATGATCCGGGTCTTGTCCGCGCCGATCGCCTTGGCGAGCGCGGCCTGCGTGCGGACCGGCCCGTCGTCGAGCGCGCTCAGCACCACGTAACCCCACATCGTCAGCCCGTGCTCGGCCAGCACCGGCTGCTCGGCGTTCATCAGCCGTCGCATCAGCCCGCCGAGCATCGCCGCGAGATCCGGCCTCCTCTGCTCCGCCATGCGCAGACCATACCGACCGGACTCGCGGAACCGGTTGACGAACTCGTACGCGTATGTAGATGATATGCGTATGCCTATCGATGAACTCCGCATCCTCGACGCCATCGTGACCCGGACCAGCCTGGACCTCGTCTCGAAGATCACCCCCGCCGACCTGACGAAGCCGACCCCGTGCAGCGCCTGGACCCTGCACGGCCTCCTGGCGCATATGGCGACGCAGCACCACGGTTTCGCGGCCGCGGCCGAGGGCGAAGGCAGCCTCGACCACTGGCGCCTGATCCCGCTCGGCGACGACCCCATCGCCACCTACCGCGCCTCGGTCAAGCGAGTGCTGAACGCCTTCGTCCCCCACGACCTCGCCGACCGGAGGTTCCCGCTTCCCGAGTTCTCGACCGAGGTCACCTTCACCGCGGAGCAGGCGCTGGGCTTCCATTTCGTGGACTACCTGGTGCATTCCTGGGACGTGGCGAAGACCCTGGGCGTACCGGTCAAGTTCCAGCAGGAGGTGCTCGACGCCGGACTGGGATTCGCGAAGTCGATCCCGGACGGGAAGAACCGCAAGGCGCCGGGCGCCGCCTTCGGCCCGGCCGTCGCGGCGACCGGACCGTCCGATTTGGACACGATCGTCGCGCTGCTCGGCCGTTCGCCGTCATGGCCGGATCAGGTGGCCGCGGCGTGACGCACAGCCTCGAGGATCCGGGTGGTGACCAACTCCGGTTTCTCGAGGGACAACCCATGCGTGGTCTTGGGAACGACCTCGGCTTCGAGGTGCGGATTCAGCGAGCCGAGCCGGGCCGCCACCTCGCGGGCCCGGTGGATGACACTGCGCTCGGCGAGGACGATCCGGGTGGGCACGTCGATCGCCGACAACTCCTCGTCGCTGAACAGGGGCATCTCGGGTAGCCGCTGTTTGTACTTGAGCGCGGCGAACAGCAGGGGCCGCACAGTGTGCCGCACGTCCGGATCGCCGGACGCCACCAGCCGGAGAAGCCACCTGGGCAGGAACCAGAGGAAGATCTCGCGGAAGCTCCACCAGATGAAGCTCCGGCCGATCGTGCCGAATCCCGCGGCTTCGATGGCGACGACACCGGCGATCCGGCCGGTCGCCCGGGAAGCCAGGTTCAGCGCCAGCCAGCCACCTCGCGAAACGCCTGCCAGGTGGACCTTTTCGTGACCGGTTCCCGCAAGGACCCCCTCGACGACCTCGGCGAGCCAGTCCGCGCAGTCCTCTGTGGACTCGATGGGCGCGGTCTGGATCGACCGCCCCGGCTCGCCGATCGAGTCGACGGCGTGGATCCGGTGCCGGGCGGCGAGTTCGGCGATATGCGGATACCAGGACAGCGACGTGCCCATTCCCCCGGAAAGCAGCACGATCGGCGGACCGTCTTCCGGCCCGCAGCTCCGGACCCGGGTCGGGCCGAATCTCGTCTCGATGTCCCGTTCCTCGGCGGGAACCGGCCACTTCCGCAAGATCGCGTCATAGGTCGCGAAGAAGCGCTCCTCGGCCTTCTTGTCGGTGAACTCCCCCAGCATCGGACCTCCTCGAAGTTTTTATAGTGCACCTGCACCATAACAATGGGTGGCCATTCCCGCCAGTCCTCGCCGGCATGGCAGAGTGATCGCGTGCCGAAACGTGTCGACCACCAAGAGCGCAGGCGCGAAATCGCGGAGGCCCTCTTCCGGATCGCCGCCACCCAAGGCCTCCAGGCGGTCACCCTGCGTGCGGTGGCCGCGGAGGCGGGCATCTCGATGAACCTGGTCCAGTACTACTTCCCGACCAAGGAAGCGATGCTGCGGTTCGCCTGGCAGCGCGTCGTCGAACTGACCGGCGAGATCGCCGGGAAGACCATCGGCGAGGCGATGAAGACGGGGGACGAACGCACCGTCGTGCGCGCCTATCTGACCGCAGTCCTGCCGGATGGCGAGCGACGCCGCATGCTGGCCGCGGTCCAGATCGCGTACTTCGCCGTCGACGTCACACGCGGGAGCCAGGCTCCCGATCAGGAACCACTTCTGCCCCACCTGGTCCACGCGATCGCCGGCCTGCTCAGGGCGGCACAGGAGAAGGGTGCCGTCCCGGCCCGCCTCGATCCCCTGCTCGAGGCGGACGCGCTCGCGACGATGTCCGCCGGCCTGGTCACGGGGATCATGGTCGACGCCTACACGGCCGAGCGCGCGTCGGAGATCGTCGACTACCGGCTCGACGGAGTGTTCACCGGCGTTCGATGAGCGCCTCGATGCCGTCCAGGATGCGACCGAGGCCGAACTCGACGTCGGCTTCCTCCATACCCTCCTCGCCGTACGCCTCACCGGAGATCACGGCGGCGACGCGCGCATATCCTCGCCCTTCGAGGCGCGGGCCGAGGAACGCGCTCAGCGCCCGGACCTGATCAGGCGGACTCGCGTTCACGTCGCGGAGCAAGGAAGCCGTACTGCGGACCCAACCGTCGACCAGTACGGCGCAGCCGGTCACGTCCTGGGCACTCAGCCCCGAGTCCGCCATCCCCGCGAGGAAGTTCTCCAGCCATCCGAGCAGATTCGGCGTACTCGGCGCCCTCCGCACCGGCAGGTCGATCAGCCAGGGATGGCGGCGGCAGCGTTCGAGGAGCGTGCGTGCCCAGGCGGTGACCGCGGCACGCCAGTCGCCGGACACCGGCTCCGGTGGCGGCCCCCAGGCCGCCTCGGCCACCAGGACGAGCAATTCCTCCTTGGAGCTCAGATACCGGTAGAGCGCGTTCGCGGTGATCCCGAGTCGTTTGGCGATCGACGGCATGGACAGTGCGGCGTAGCCCTCCGCGTCCGCTTGAGCGATGGCCGCGTCGACGATCTGTTCGAGGCTGTATCCCGGCTTCGGCCCGCGCCGGGGCGCCGGGGTGCGACCCCACGCCAGCGCGGTGCCCGGCGGCAGCAACTCGATCTCCACGTCGTCCATGGCCGCATTGTTGCACCCAAAACTGGTAAAGGCATACACTGTTCATGGGATACACAATTACTTCACGAGTTGGGGGATCGACCATGACCGAACCGACCAGGCGGAACGTGCTCCGCGGGGCGGCCGCGCTGGCCATCGGCGGAGTCGCCGCGACGGCCGGCAGCAGTGGAACCGCGTTCGCCACACCGGCACCGGTAACGCCGCGGTACCCGTTCGTCGAAGGTGCTTTCGCTCCGGTGAAGGAGGAGGTGACCGCCTTCGGCCTGCCCGTCACGGGCCGCATCCCGAAGGACCTCTGCGGCCGATATCTGCGCACCGGGCCGAACGTGCTCGGCCTCGAAGATCCGCGCGCGCACCACTGGATGCTGGGTGAGGGGATGGTGCACGGCGTCCGGCTGCGCGACGGGAAGGCCGAGTGGTACCGCAACCGGTGGGTGCGTTCGTCCGGTGTCGCGGCGAAACTCGGCGAACGATACCCGTGGCCGGTGCCCGCCGAGGACTTCGCGCCGAACACGCATGTGATCAGCCACCACGGCCGCATCCTCACCCTGCAGGAGTCCGGCGCACCGCCGTACGAGCTCGACGGCGAGCTGAACACGTTGGGGCCGTTCGACTTCGGTGGTTCGCTGGAGGGCTCCTACACCGCGCACACCAAGTTCGACGCCCGCGCCGACGAGCTGCACGCGGTGACCTATCACCCGACGTGGGATCACGTACGGCACCTGATGGTCGACCGGACCGGCCGCGTCGTGCGGACCACCCGGATCCCGGTCACCGACAGTCCGATGATGCACGACTTCGGGCTCACCGAGAACTACGTGGTCGTCTTCGACGTGCCGGTCACGTTCGACCCGCAGCCGGGCAAAGTCGTTCCCTACAAGTGGAACACGGCCCACCCCGCCAGGGTGGGGGTGATGAAACGCGACGGCGGCCCGGTCCGCTGGTTCGCCGTCGACCCGGTGTTCTACTCGCACACTCTCAACGCCTACGAGCAGGGTTCGACGGTGGTGATCGACCTGACCACGATGCCTGCTCCGTTCGAGGTGGCGGGCAAGCTGGGCTTCGGCGGCCCGTCGGCGTCCGGTCCGCCGGTACTGGAGCGCTGGACGATCGACCTGGCGCACGGCCGGGTGCGACGCCGTGTCCTCGACGACCGGCCGCAGGAGTTCCCGCGCGTCAACGAAAGCCTGGTGTCGCGACGGCACCGGTACGGCTACTCGGCTTCGCCCGGTGAACTCTTCGACGTCTATCTGGACAAGCCCGCCGGATCCTTCGGCAACGCCCTGATCAAGCACGACCTGTACAACGGGCGCTCGGAGGTGCACCGCTTCGGCAAGGGCGCCGACGCGAGCGAAGCGGTCTTCGTGCCGTCGTCACACAGCCGGGCCGAGGACGACGGTTACGCCCTCGCCTACGTGAACAACCCCGACCGCGACGCTTCGGATCTGGTGATCCTCTCGGCCCACGATTTCACCGCGAAACCGCTGGCACGCATCCACCTGCCGAGGCCTGTGCCCCTGGGCTTCCACGGCAGCTGGGTGGCCGACTGACGACCGGCGTGGTCACCGGCATCCGCACGCCGGTGACCACGCCGTCGCGTCACACCCCGGTCAGCACCTCCTCCAGCGCGGCGGCGGAGTCCGGGTACCGCTCGATCAGGTCCAAGCCTCCGGACGCGGTACTCCCCCACGGTTCGTCACAGCCCAGCAGCCTCGCGACGGCGTCGCAGGCCGCCGGATGCGCGGCCAGCAACGCCAACCCGGTCCCGGTGCTCTTCCTCTCCATGGCAACGGGTTCCGATGGGGTCTTCCACGGCGGAACCCATTCGTCGAGCGCCGCGAGACGGCCGGGGAAGAGCCGTCCGGCCTCGCGGACGAGCAGCGGCACGAGTTCCGCGCCACGCGACCGCAGTGTGGTGATCAAGGTCGGCAACCACGGCAGCAGCAATCTGTCCGGAAGCTCGGCGAAGGCGTTCGACACCGCCTCGACGACGAAGTCGGCCAGCCCCGGCGCCGGTTCCAGCGCGTGGACGAACCCGCTGAGATAGCGCGGATAAGCGGGCAGTACCAACGGATTCGCCAGCAACCCGGCGCACCGCTCGCGCAACTCCGCACGCGACAGACGACCGAGCTGGACTTGGGCCGCCCACAGCAGCGCCACCTTCGACGGCTCCTGCGGATGCGACCCGGCGATCGCCAGTTCCAGCTGGGTCCGGTCACATCCCAGCGACAGGGCGAGCGACTCCATGCTGAACAGGAAGCCCAGCATCGCGGCGACCTGCTCGACACCGGCCTCCTCGTCGGCGAAGGCCGCCGGCAGCAGGGTGCAGTAGTGCGCGTACCCCGTCCGGACGAACTCCTCGATCCACCGGGGCAAGACCGGCTCGCTGGTCCGGTAATGCGCCAGCAGCCGTCGCACCCGTCGCAGCACCTCCGGAGCACCGTCGACGGTGCGTTCGGTGGCCAGCACCTCCAGCGCGCGGGTGCCCAGTTCCCCCGCCAACCGGGCACTGCGCAGATAGAGCGTCGCGTCCTCGACGGCTCCGAGCACCTTCGCCGCGGTGGACTGCGGATGATAGGCGGCGCGCCGAAGCCGTTGCTCCAGCACCTGTTCGATGCTGACGCCTTCGTAGCCCAGTTCGATGAGGGCTCGCTGGTGAGTGCCCAGCGCCAGATCCCACGACTCCTGGATCGGCCGTTCGCCGAGCCTTCGCTCCCCCATGATCGGCCGGGCCGCGCCATGGGGCATCAGGTACCGCAGCATCCACAGCAGATCGGAGCAGGGCTCCAGCTCCGGCCGCGACGCGATGTCGAGCAGCGCCCGCTGCACCCCTCGTTGCTGCAGCTTGAGGTTCAGCGGTTCGAGCCTGTCGTGCACGTCGCGCGCCAGCGGCGGAAGCGCGTCGTAGCCGACCTGGCCGATCCGGTCGCCGCCCATCATGATCTCGACCAGGCGGCGCACGTCACGCCTGCCGGGTACGACGTCCTTCTCGATGCAGGTGACCGCCGCGTCCTGGAAGTCGTACGGCGTCGGCTTCGCCCGGTCGCGCAGACCCGCCAGCAGGATCGACGTCTCGAACACCGCGATGGCGTCGGCGGTCGAGGACAGATACCCGTTGCGGCGCGCGGCTCGCACGATCTCGACCGACCAGCCCAGCAGCTCGGCCTCGTCCAGTTCGTCCAGGACCGGCGGCCGCCGCACGAATCCGGTCAGCTGATCCGAGGAGACCGGATCGGCGGTGGGCTCGGGCAGCCCGGCGGCTTTCTTCCGCTTCGGCCCGCCCACCTGCCCGTCCAGCTGGAACTGCTTCACCCGGGTGCGCTTGAGGTTCTTCGCCCATTCGGTCGCCGCGATCGAAACCGATCCCCCCGCCAGGCCGAACTGCGCCTCGATCGACGCGTGGCTCGACGGGATCAGCCCGTACTGCCAAGTGCTCGCGCTGCGCGGGCTGATCACGAACCCGTCCGTGCCCTCGACGCCGAACTCCGCGACCCGGCTGGCGGCGTGGAACGCGCCGCAGACGTAGAGGCAGTCCGCGGGGTCGGCGCCCGAAGCGGCGAGGTGCTCGCGCATCCGGGTCCACATGTAGCGCTCGCGGTCCTCGTCCACCCGGACGCGGCGGGTGTCTCCCGGAGCGAGCCGCCGGAACAGGCTGCCGATCAGGAACATGACCTGCCGATAGGTGTCGTGGTCGCTGTCGCCGAGCGGCAGCTCGACGTACTGGTGCCACCACTCCGACCAGTGCCGCACCCGCCCGTGCCGCAGCAGGTGTTCCTCGAGTTCGGCGAACCGGGGCCGCAGGTCGCCGATCTCGACCCCGACCGCGTCACCGTGCAACGCGGCTTCCTCCTCGGCGGGTGGCGCGTCCGGATCAGCGGGCTGCTCACGCTCGTCCCACTGGAAGACGTGGTCGGCGGACCGGTCGACGAGGACGAGTTCGACCCCCGGGGTGTCCAGCGCGTAGGCGATCGCCTGGTACTCGGCCGAAGCCTCGGTGATCGGCGCGACCACCGACAGCGGCGCCCACTCGGCGGGGAACCCCTTCACGTCCGTCGCGAAAGCCTGTACCGCCACGGGAAGACGGCAGTTGCGCAGCTCGGTCAGCAGCGGGGCCATGTCCTCGCACAGTTCGAGGTAGACGACCTTCGGCTGCTTCTCCCGCAGCCGCCGTGCCATCGCCACGGCCGAAGCCGGGGAATGGTGGCAGACCGGGAAGATCTCCAACGGTTCCCGCACCGCGCGATCGACGTCGTCGACGAGCCCGAGCAGGATGCCCTCCAGCGCGCCGGGCCCGTCGGCGAAGGCGGCCGCGGCCTCCCGTAACTGGCCGCGCAACGCCTCGAAGGCGCCGCTCACGACAGGGTGGCGATCGCGTCGCGGCCGCCGTCGAGGAATTCCGGCCAGTCCCCGCCCTCGTCCTTGCTGCGTGGTTCGACGACGCCGTGCAGGTACTTGTTGAGGATCGCCAGATCCTCCGGCTCACGACGGGCGAGGGAGCCGACGAGGGAAGACGCGAGGGTGCGGGCGGTCAGAGCGCGTTCTCCGAAGAAGTTGCTGTGCAGTACCGCGTCTTCGAGGACGCCGATCTGTTCGGCGGTGGACAAGGCGGACTCCAGCTTCTCGTCGTCGCTGCCCGCCGACGCCGCCGCGGCACGCAGGTCGCCGAAGCTGCGCAGCAGCACGTCGAGCAGCGTCGGCGGCACGTCCAGCTCGATCTGGTGGCGGCGCAGGAGTTCCTCGGTGCGGAAGCGGACGATCTCCGCCTCGCTCTTCTTGTTCGTCACCACCGGGATGCGGACGAAGTTGAACCGGCGCTTGAGCGCGGAGGACAGGTCGTTGACACCCCTGTCGCGGCTGTTGGCGGTGGCGATCACGGAGAACCCGGGCTTGGCGAAGACGATGCCGTCGCTGTCCAGTTCCGGCACCGAGATGTACTTCTCGGACAGGATCGAGATCAGCGCGTCCTGCACGTCGCTGGTGGACCGGGTCAGTTCCTCGAAGCGGCCGATCGATCCGGCCTCCATCGCGGTCATGATCGGCGACGGGATCATCGACTCGCGCGACTGCCCCTTGGCGATGACCATCGACACGTTCCACGAGTACTTGATGTGGTCCTCGGTGGTCCCCGCCGTGCCCTGCACCACGAGCGTGGAATTGCGGGAGATCGCGGCGGCCAGCAGCTCGGCGAGCCAGCTCTTGCCGGTGCCGGGATCGCCGATCAGCAGCAGACCTCGGTCGGAGGCGAGGGTGACGATGGCCCGCTCGACGATGCTGCGGTCCCCGAACCACTTCTGCGAGATCTCGCGATCGAGGCCGTCGGCGCGCTCGGCGCCGAGGACGAACAGCCGCACCATCTTCGGGGACAGGCGCCAGGCGAACGGCTTGGGGCTGTCGTCGATCGACTCCAGCCAGTCCAGCTCTTCGGCGTACTTGAGTTCGGCGGGGGCGCGCAGGACGTCGGACATGTCGTGCCTTTCGGGAAGTTCAGGAAGTCAGGAGGTGAGGAAGGTCTTGAGTTCGTGGACGAGCTTGGTGATGTGGCCGGAGATCACCGGCGTGCCGAGGTCCTTGAAGCGCTCACGGAACCACGGGTTGACGCTGCCGCGGCCGGCGCTGGTGACCGAGCCGACCGGGATGAACTTCGCCCCGGACCGGTGGATCGCGGCCATGCTCTCGAAGAGCTGTTCGACGCGGGTCTCGTAGAAGTCGGAGATCCACACCACCACGGTGTTGGCGGGCTCGGCGATCTTCGGCTGGGTCAGCGCCATCGCGACCATGCCGTCGTTGCCGCCGCCGAGATTGGTGCGCAGCAGGGTTTCGAACGGATCGTGCACCCACGGGGTGAGGTCGAGTGCCTGGGTGTCGTAGGCGATCAGGTGAACGTCCACTTTGGGCAGTCCGGCGAAGATCGAGGCCAGCACCGCGCAGTTGACCATCGAGTCGACCATGGAGCCGGACTGGTCGACGACCGCGATGAGCCGCTGAGGCGTCGTCTTCTTCGCGGTCTGCTTGTAGTAGAGGCGATCGACGTAGAGCCGTTCCTCTTCCGGGCTCCAGTTGGTGAGGTTCTTCCAGATCGTCCGATCGAGGTCGAGGTTGCGGAACACGCGCTTCGGCGGGACCGAACGATCCACCTTGCCCGTCGAGGCCTTCTCGACCTGGGTGCGCAGGACTTCCGCGATCTCGTCGACGTAGCGGCGGATCAGCGATTTGGCGTTGGCCAGCGCCACTCCGGACAGATTGTCCTTGTCCCGCAACAGCTGTTCGATGAGCGACATACTCGGGCTGAGCTTCGCCGCGAGCGCGGGATCGGCGAGCACCTCACGCAGATGCATCCGCTTGACGAGGTCGGCCTCGATGGCGCCGAGCTCCGGCCCGATCGCCGGGAGCAGCGTGCTCAGATCGGGTGTCCCGCCTCCGCCGGTGCCACCGAGCCCGGTCGGCACTCCCCCGGGCCGGCCGCCCCGCAGCTCACCCGGACGGCATCCCAGCGCGCGCTCGAACCAGCCCGCGTCGGCCTGCCAGGACGACAGCTGCCCGGCTGTCACCGTGCTGGGTGCCTGAGCGAAGACGTTGAGCAGCACCTTCGACACCAGCGCCGCGCGCCGCACTTCCGCGGCCTTGTCCCGGCCGTCCTCGGCTTCGGGGACCATCAGCCCGTCGAATTCGGCGGCCAGCTCCGGATGACGCTGGACGATCGAGTCGACGGCGACGTTCGGGTCCAGCACCGCCGACGGGAGGCCGATGTCTTCGACCACGGCCACGCTCGCCGATTCGAGCGCGGCCTGTTCGTCGGTGTCGAAAAGGCGGGCGAGCAAACGCCAGTACAGGACCTGGCGGCGGTTGTCTTCAGGGTCGGTCATTTCCGCAGCAGCCTTCCGGCGCGTTCGCGCAGCACGGCCGCGGCGTCGGTGGCCGCCTTCTCGGCTTTCAACCCGGCCTTGTCCGTGGTGCCCCCGGCCCACGCCCCGGCGTGCACGGCGGCGGTCTTCTTGCGCACGGTGGTTTCGACGGCGAGCGGCTGGAGCCGGAAACCACCGTCGTCCCACCGGATCAGGCCGAGACACGTGCCTGAGGTCGCGACCGCCTTCGGGGTGAGCGGACCGGCGGCGGGGATGCGATCGGTGTCGACGGCGAGGTGATTCCCGGCGAAGGTGAACGTGAGCGCGTCTTCGTCACCTTCGATGCCGTAACCCTCCAGGAAGACGGGGACGGCGATCCGCGCCGGATGCCGGTCCAGTGGCACGACCGCCGGAGTGGTGGCGGTGGCCAGGGCGACTCTCGCGGTGGCGAAGGCGTCCGCCGGCTCACCGATGCGAGCCTGCTCGTCCTGCCAGAGAAGGTCGCCCTCCGCGGTGACCGGCATGTCGACGAGGTCCATCGAGCGGCCTTCGCTGACCGCCGCGAGCAGCGACAGCCGCGGGCGCAGCAGCTGCCAGACACCGGCGCCGATGATCGTGTCCGGCTTCGGCGCCGTCACACTGGCGCGCACAAGCCGCGGCGCGCCGCCGTCCTCCGGTTCGAACACCGCGTGGACCTGCGCCTGCGCCGCCGTCGCGTGTTCGAGGAGGTCGACGCCGAGTGGCAGAAGGCGGCCCGTGACCGTGCCGATCGCGGGCGTCGCCGCCACTCCGGGCACGGTCAGCAGCATCCCGCGCGACCAGAGATCAGCCCAGCGCCGGACCGGGACCCGCTCCAGCGCCGCGCCGGGACAGGACGCGGCGAGTTCCGCCGCGAAACCGTCGAGCAGGACCGCCAACCGGCGCAGGCCCGGTTCCGCGAGCAGCGCGGAGATCACCGGCGCCGAGGCCGAAACGAGGTCGTGGTCGATCCCCTGCCAGCCTGCCCGTGCCAGGTCGGAAAGCCACGATCGGGCAGCGGCCAGCAGATTCGGCGACTCGGCCGACGCGGCATCCGGTGCGGACTCCTCGCCGGGCGGCCGCCCGGTCGCCTCGGCCAGCCGGTGCACGAGTGCGTCGTGCACCGAACCGAACACCGCGATCCTCGCGGCGGCAAGGGAAACGAAGTGCTCCTCCCCAGCCGCCCCTGCCGCTGTCTTCTCGGCCGCCTCGGCGACGCGCACGGTCAGCGGTGACCCCGCGACGGCGTCGGCCAGATCGGAGAGCCCGGCGGCCTTCTGTGGCCGGGACAAGCCACCCACGAGCACGTGATCGAAGGCGTCGGCCGCCGCCAAAGCCTCGTCGAGCCCGGCGATCGGGTCGGTGAGCAGGTCGATCCGCATCACACCACCGCCCTGGTCTGCGGGAACCAGTGCAGCTCCGGCACGGGCGCTGTCGACGGCTCGAATTCCAGATACGCCAGATGCCGCAGGAACTGGCTGAACACCGACGCCGCGGCACTGTCGCCCTGAGACGGTCTGGTGGCGCTCATGGCCTGTGCGATGGCCTGCCCTGTCAGCTCTTCGGCCGCGACCTCCACCCGCAGATACCGCGCGACCCGCTCGGCGCCGTATTGGAGAGCGGATTCGGTGAGCAAGGCGAGGATGTGGTTGCAGAACATCCCCCTCGCCCCGCCACAGGGACGATTGTTGTTGGTGCTGCAGGCGAATTCATACGTGCCCGCCGCGACCGACGAGACGTACACGCGCCCGATGTCCGAACCGCTGGACACCACGCCCTGCACCCGTCCGTCGGCCAGTTCGACGAACGGGACCTTCGCGAGCTTGCGCGGGCGGGCGGGTGGCAACACCCTGGCCGTACTCGCTCTTTCCCAGTCTGACAACGCATCTTCTCCTCGCGGGGGTGCCTCGGTGGGGACTGGGAAGAACCTAGCGGGAGGCACCGACAATTCCGATCAGGTCCCCGCGAGCCCTCTTGAGGTGCGCGCTCGCGCCCGGCGGCGGGCGCAGCTGCGGGAGGTAGCGGGGGTGGCGGGGGCTGAAGGGGCCCTTCACCGCGTCGCATGCGGTGAAAGCGCCCTTCACCGCGTCGCATGCGGTGAAGGGCCCCTTCGGCCCCCCGGCAGGACCGCCGCTGCTGGTTGGCCTGGCTCGGTCAGGACCACAGGGCCCACGTCACGGGATCACGGGGTCCGGTGCGCCGCGATGTGGTCGCGATACCAGTGGTAGCTGGCCCGCGGGGTGCGCCGCTGGGTCGCATAGTCGACGTGTACCAGCCCGAACCGGTGCTTGTACCCGTGCGCCCACTCGAAGTTGTCCAGCAGGGACCAGCAGAAGTACCCGCGCAGGTCGACCCCCGCCGCCACGGCCGCCCGCGCCGCCTCGACATGCTCGCGCAGGAAGGCGATGCGCTGGTCGTCGGCCACCATGCCCCGCTCGTCGGCGAGGTCCGGGTACACGCAGCCGTTCTCGGTGACGTACATCGGCGGCAGCCCGGGATACTCGTCGTGCAGGCCGACCAGGGCGTCGGTCAGGCCATCGGGCTCGACGGGCCAGCCCATCCCCGTCCGCGGCACGTCCGGCAGACGGGTCGTGTCCACCCCGATGTCGGCCGCCGTGCGCCGCGCCGGGTCCGGCTCGCGGTGCGGCGCGTCGGCGACGTGGAGCCGGTAGTAGTAGTTGACCCCCAGGTAGTCGAGCGGCTGCCCGATCGTCTCCAGATCTCCGTCGCGGCGGAAGGAGAAGTCCGAGACGCCGTCGAACATCGTGGTGAGCCCTGGCGCGTACCGGCCGCCGAACAGCGGGTCCGTGAACTGGCGGCGCAGCAGCGTGTCCTGCCGGGCGGCCGCGGCGATGTCCGCGGCCGACGGGGACACCGGAACCGCGGGCGACTGGTTGAGCACGATGCCGAACCGGTGCCCGGCCCTCGCCTGCGCCCGCATCACCCGCGTCGCCAGGCCGTGGCCGAGCAGCAGGTGGTGGGCGGCGGCGAGGGCGCCGTGCCCCTCCCGCGCACCCGGCGCGTGCCGTCCTTCGCCGTAGCCCGCGATCGCGCACGGGTACGGCTCGTTCAGTGTCGTCCACTGGTCGACGACGTCGCCGAGTTCGTCGTGCACCAGCGCGGCGTACTCGGCGAACCGCTCGGCGGTGTCGCGCGCACGCCAGCCGCCTTCGTCCTCCAAAGCCTGTGGCAGGTCCCAGTGGTACAGCGTCAGGAACGGCTCGATCCCCCGCGCCCGCAACGCTTCCACGACACGCCGGTAGAAGTCGATCCCCCGCCGTTCGACGCGGCCGCGCCCGGACGGCTGGATCCGGGGCCAGGACACCGAGAACCGGTAGGAGTCGACGCCGAGGCCGGTGAGCAGGTCGAGATCGCGCGGCCAGTGGTGGTAGTGGTCCGCCGCCGGTTCGCCGGTGTCGCCGCCCGCCACCGCGCCGGGTACGGTCGCGAAAGTGTCCCAAATGGACGGTCCGCGTCCATTGGATCGGGTGGCGCCCTCGATCTGGAACGCCGAGGTGGCGACGCCCCAGCGGAAGCCGGGCGGGAAGGTGGATGTCACGGTCAACTCCGGGAGGGTCAGCCCTTGAGCGCGCCCTGCATGATGCCGCCGACGATCTGGCGGCCGAACAGCAGGAACACGACGAGGACGGGGACGGTGCCGATGGTCGCGGCGGTGAGCACGAGGGTGTAGTCGGTGGTGTAGCCACTGGCCAAAGTGGACAGTGCGGTTTGGACGGTCGGGTTCTCCGGCACCAGCACCACCAGTGGCCAGAAGAAGTCGTTCCACGCCTGCATGAAGGTGAACAGGCCGAGTACCGCGGCGGCCGGGCGGGCGGTGGGCAGGGCCACGTGCCAGAACAGCCGCAACGACCCGCAGCCGTCCATCCGCCCGGCCTCCAGCAGCTCCAGCGGTAGCGCCCGTTCGAAGTACTGGCGCATGAAGAACACGCCGAACGCGGTGACCAGGCCGGGTACGATCACCGCTTCCAGCCGCCCGGCCCAGCCGAAATCGGCCATCATCATGTAGAGCGGGACGACGCCCAGTTCGGTCGGGATCGCCTGGGTGGCGACCACGAGCAGCAGCAGCGCGGTCCGTCCCCGGAAGCGCATCTTGGCGAAGGCGAACCCGGCGAGCGTCGAGAACAGCACCACCGAAACGGTGATGGTGCCCGCGACGATCAGCGAGTTCCCCAGTGCCAGCGCGAAATCCGTCTCGTCGAAGACACGGGCGATGTTCTCGAACAGATGCCCGCCGGGTACCAGGACCGGTGGCACGCTGCCGACGGCCTCCGGGGTCTGCGACGAGACGACCAGCGACCAGTACACCGGGAAGGCGGAACCGGCCAGGATCGCGATCAGCGCGGCGTAGGTCCACGGGCTCGCGACCCGCCGCACGAGCCGCCGGGCCCGCCCTGGCGAGACCGGCGGCGCGGGCGCGGCGGGGGTCAGCACGGAGGTCATGTCGCTCCTCAGTCCGTTTGGATGCGCCGGGTCACCAGGTACGACACGCCCGCGACGAGCATCGTCGCGACCGCCAGCACGAGCGCGATCGCCGAGCTGTAGCCGAAGTCGTACTTGGTGAAACCCTGCTCGTAGAGGTAGAGCGCGGCGGTCTGGAACTGCCGGTCGGAGCCACCGGTCGCGGCGGCGGTGCCGGGGTTGAACAGCAGCGGCTCGGCGAGCAGCCGCATGTTCCCGGTCGTCGCGATCACCGTCGAGAAGATGATCTGCGGCCGCAGCAACGGCACGGTGATCCGCCAGAACTGCTGCCACCCGCGGGCGCCGTCGAGGGTGGCGGCCTCGTACAGGGCCGACGGGATCGCCTGCATCGACGCGAGGAAGATCAGCGCGTGGTAGCCGGTCCAGCGCCACACCACCATCGCCGCGATGGCGGTATGCGAGCTGGCGGTGCCCGCCTGCCAGTCGATCTGGCCGGCCCCGAACCAGCTCAGCACCCAGTTGACGAGGCCGAAGTCCCGGCCGAACAGCTGCGCGAAGATGATCGTCACCGCCGCCACCGAGGTGATGTTCGGCAGGATCATCCCCATCCGGAACAGCGTCCGCCCGCGCAGCCTTCGGTTGAGCAGGTGTGCGATGCCGAGCGCGAACAGGATCTGCGGGATCGTGGTCAGCAGCCACAGGCTGACCGTGTTCCCCATCGCGTTCCAGAAGTACGGGTCGTGGAACAGCAACTGTTCGTAGTTCCCGAGCCCGATGAACGTGGCACCCTCGGCGTCGAGCAGGTTGCGCTGCTGCAGCGAAACGAACGCCGTGTAGAGCAGCGGGAACAACCCGAAGACCCCGAAGATCAGGAAGTACGGGCTGATGAAGCCGAACGGCGACAGCTTGACGTCCCAGTTGTGCCGCCGGTCGGCGAAGCTCAGCGTCTTTCCCGCCATCACTTGATCTTCGCGACGTCACCGACCAGCTGCTGCCACGCCGCCGCGCCGTCCTGCTTGCCCTGCTCGACGCGCTGCATCGCGCTGCCGAACTCCGTCTGCACGTCACCGGCCTTCGGGCCCTGGTACTGCGGCTTCAGCTTCTTCGCCGCGTCGGTGAAGAGCTTGCCGACCGGCGCGTCCGAGAAGAACGGGTTCGTGTAGCCGGTGATCTTCGGGTCGTCGTAGAGCGACGGCGTCGAGGGCAGCAGTCCCTGGCTGGTGAAGACCTTCGCCTGCTGTTCGGGCGCGGTCAGCCACGCGGCGAGCTCGGCGGCCTCCTTGGTGTGCTTGCCCTGCTTGGGGACCGTCAGGTACGAGCCGCCCCAGTTGCCGCCCCCGCCGGGCACGGTCGCGACGTCCCACTTGCCCGCCGTGTCCGGCGCCTGGTCCTTGATCTTGGTCATCATCCAGGCGGGGCAGGTGACGGTGGCGAACTGGCCCTGGGTGAAGCCGGTGTTCCAGGTCGGCGTGCTGTAGAGCAGCCCGGCGCTCAGGTTCGCCTTGACGGCGTCGACGACGAGGTCCCAGCCCTGCCGCAGTGCCTGGTTGCCCTCCAAGACGATCTTGTCGCTCTGGTCGTAGTACCCGACCGGCGCCTGTCCGACGATCGCGTTGAGCACGGTCGGGCCGCCGTCCATCCACTTGACCCCGTTCGGCGCCTTGGCCTGGAACCGCTTCCCGGCGTCGAAGAACGCCTGCCAGGTCGGCCAGAGCGCGGAGACGGCGTCGCGGTCGGCGGGCAGCCCGGCGTTCTGGAGCAGGTCGCGGCGGTAACAGATGGCCAGGCCGCCGACGTCGGTGCCGTAGCCGATCTGCTGTCCGCCCTTGGCCAGCGACGCCGACCATTTCCAGTCCAGCCAGCGATCCTTGAGCTTGTCGCCGCCGACGGTGTTGAGGTCGACGAACTTGTCCGGCGTGGCCTTGAACTGCGCGACGTACCCGGTGTCGACCGCCTCGATGTCCGCGGCTCCCCCGCCGGTGGCCAGATGCGCGGCGATGTTCTTGTGGTGGTCGGAATAGGCCGCGGTCCGCTCGGTGATCTCGATGTCCGGATGGGCCGCCTGGTACTCCTTGATCAGGTCGCTGTAGCCGAAGTTGCCGAACAGGCCGAGGCTGAGCTTGATCTTGCCGCCGCCGGCGCCGCCGTCACCGCAGGCGCTCAGCGCGGTGACCGCGGCCAGGGTGACGCACACCCCGGCGAGCAGGCGGGTACGGCGGTTCCTCGTTTTCGGGCGCATGAGATCTCCGTTGTTCTGCGGGGCGCACGGGGACACCGCGGCCGGGGACCGGCCGGGGCGGGAAACGTGGCACCTATGAGAGCGCTCCCAACACTGATCAGTCAAGTAACGAACTAGTAACGCCATTGGGAGTTTTCGCAGCAAGAGATCATGTGCTAGAGATGTAACCGGTTACAAACAGGAGGTCAGCATGGTCACCGCCCGCGAGGTCGCCCAGCTCTGCGGGGTCTCCGTCGCCACCGTTTCGCGGGTGTTCAACCGCCCCGCCACGGTCAGCGCGCCGACCCGGGAACGCGTCGAACGCGTCGCCCGTGAGCTCGATTTCTCGCCGAACGAATCGGCGCGGGCGCTGTCGCGGCAGCGGTCCGCGATGATCGGGCTGGTCTGGGACACCGACCACCGCCGCCCCGGCTGGCGGCATCCGTTCCTGCAGGATCTGTTGCTGGGTCTCAAATCCGCGTTGAGCTCGCACGGATACCACCTGCTGCTGCTCGCCACGAGCGACGACGCCCGCAACCGCACCGCCGGCGCCTCCCTCGCCGACCCGGTCGCCTACGTCGGCATGACGCGCCGCCACCATCTGGCGGGGCTGGTGCTGATCGACAGCGGCTCGGACGCCGAGGCGTTCAGCGCTTTCGCCCAGTCCGGGCTGCCGTGCGTCGCGCTCGATGTGGCCGTTTCGGGGCCGAAGGCCACGTACGTGACTTCGGACAACGCCGCGGGTGCCGCCGACGCAGTCCGTCATCTCGCGGCGCTCGGGCACGAGCGGATCGCCACGCTCACCGGGCCGCGCGGCAACGCGCCCGCCACCGCCCGCACCGAGGGCTACTTGCGCGGGCTGGCCGACGCGGGACTGCCGGTGCGCGACGACTACGTGGTCACCGGGGACTTCTACCGCGGAAGCGGCTTCGTCGGGATGCGGCGGCTGCTCACCCGCGAGAACCCGCCGACGGCGTTGTTCGCCGCCAGTGACGAAATGGCGATCGGCGCCCTGCTCGCCGCCCGCGCGGCCGGGCTGCGGGTGCCTGCCGACCTCGCCATCGTCGGCTTCGACGACATCGAGGTCGCGGCGCTGGTCGACCCCGCGCTCACCACGGTCGCCCAGGACAAGGCGGAGTTCGGCACCGCGGCGGCCGGCGCGTTACTCGGCATGATCGAGAACTCGGCGGCGCCGGAGCCGGTGTTGCTGCCGACCCGCCTGATCGTCCGCGATTCCTGTGGCACGTCCCGGCTCTGATCAAATCCCGCGTTCGCCGAGCTGAGCGGCCAGATCGAGAAGGTTCTCGGCGTGGAAGTCGAAATCATCGGCCGGTGAGGGAGGGTCGCCGACAGGCCTGGCGACGTAAGCGGTACGCAGCCCGACGCGCTGCGCTCCCCGCAGGTCCCACGCGTGGGCGGCGACCATCAGCAGTCGCTCCGGCGGGGCACCGGACACCTTGACGGCCAGTTCGTAGACGGCCGGATCCGGCTTGTAGGTCCGTGCCTCTTCGGCGGAGAGGGCCTGATGCCAGCGGAGTCCCGCGTTGGCGTTGATCCGGAGCAGCGTTGACCGGCTGGCATTGGACAGGCCGATCAAGGGATGGTGTTCAGCGAGCCGGGCCAGCCCATCCACGGTGTCCGGCCAAGGCGGCAGCCGTTGTCCCGCCGTCGCGAGCGCCTCTGTGCTTTCTCGGGACAGGTCGTTTTGGCATGCTTCGGCGACCAGCCGGGCCGCTTCGCGGTCGAGGACGTCGCTGGCGGCGTAGGGCCGGTCGCCGACGACGATGTGCCGCTGTTCGGTCTCGATATGGCCTTGCCACAGCGCGACCAGCTCGTCCGGGTCGGCCCGCGGGGCCACTTTCCCGATGGCGGCGCGGATCCCCGCCGGTTCGTCCACGAGTGTGCCGAGCACGTCGAACACCAAAGCGTCGATACCCATGGACGTCACGATAGTGAGGTCCATGGGTACTCCCGCCATGTGAGCGCCCGGCCCCGTCCTACGGCTGGTCGAGGAGATCCTCGATCTGGATGGGGATGTGCCGGACCCGGATGCCCGTGGCGTTGTGGACGGCGTTGGCGATCGCCGCCGCCATCCCGACGACGCCGATCTCGCCGAGTCCCTTCGCCCCCACCGGATTGTGCAGGGTGTCCGGGTACTCGACGAAGTGGACGTCGACCTCGGGGATGTCCGCGTTCACCGGGATCAGATAGCTCGCGAAATCGCCGTTGGCGAAGCGCCCGTCGGCCTCGATCTCCAGCCCCTCGTGCAGAGCGGCCGACACACCCCAGATCATGCCCCCGATGATCTGGCTGCGAGCCGCCGTCGGGTTGATGATCCGGCCGGCGTCGAATACGCCGAGCAGGCGGGACACCCGGATCTCGCGTGTCCACTGGTGCACGCGGACTTCGCAGAACTGGGCGCCGAAGGAGCTGAACGAATGCTTCGTCAGCTCTTCACCGGGAGCCGACGAGCCGGTCACGGAGATCGACGAGCGGTTCGTCGCCCGCAACAGCTCGCCGAAGGTCATCGTCCGGTCTCCGGCCAGCACCCGACCGTCCGCATAGGACACGTCCATGCCGTCGAAGGGCGCCCCCGGGGCCGACGCCAGTGCCACCAGATCGTCGATCGCCTTGGCGGCGGCGATCATGATAGCCGATCCCGCGCTCGCGGTGGCGGTCGAACCCCCGGACAGGCCGCCGGACGGCAGCGCCGAATCGCCGAGCCTCGGCACGATCCGGTCCGGGGAGATGTCCAGCGATTCCGCGCCCACCAGGGAAAGCACGGTCAGCAGGCCGGTACCCGGATCCGCACCGCTGGTCGCGACGACGGCCGTGTCGTCGGGCCGCAGGGTGATCTCGATCGTGGCCGGGAACCGCAGGGCGGGGAACATGGCGGTGGCCGTGCCGAGGCCCACGAGCCAGTCGCCGTCGACCCGGCCCTGTGGAGCGCGATCCGCCCAGCCGAACCGGGCCGCGCCGACGCGGAAGCATTCGTCGAGGTGTTTGCTCGACCATTGCAGATCGTTGCCGGGTGGTGCGGTCGAGTTGTTCCGCCGGCGCAGCTCGATCGGGTCCATTCCCAGCGCGATCGCGAGCTCGTCGATCGCGCTCTCCAGCGCGAACGAGCCGGGCGCCTCGCCCGGCGCCCGCATGAAGGTGGTCGGCGGGATGTTCAGCGGCACCATTTTCTGGCTGATGGCCAGGTTCCGGGTCGAGTACCACTCCCGCGAGGTGCCGTGTGACGTCGGCTCGACGAACGACCGGTCCATCGCGGTGCTGGACCAGGAATCGTGGCGCAGCGCGTTGAGCGTGCCGTCGTGCTCCGCGCCGAGGGCGATCTTCTGCACGGTCGCGGCCCGGCCCGCCGTCGCGGTGAAGACCTGTTCCCGGCTGAGCACGGCCTTGACCGGCCTGTCGAGGACCCTGGCCGCCGCCGCGGCCAGGAACGCCGGCGTGGAGGTGCGGCCCTTCCCGCCGAACGCGCCGCCCACGTACGGATTGACCGCGTGCACCTCGGACGGCTCGGTGCCCAGCGCGCCGGCCAGCTCCGCCGCCTGCAGATCCGATCCCTGGTTTCCGCTGTAGACCGTCAACCCGTCGGGACCCCAGACCGCGACCGCGGAATGCGGTTCCATCGCGGCGTGATGCTGGGGCGCGGTGGAGTAGGTGGCTTCCACGACCACCGGGCTCGCGGCCAGCGCGTCCTCGATGGACTCCACGCCGGGAGCGAGGATTTCGAGGGTCGGTGGCTCGCCGTTCCGGGCGGCAGGGGCGTCTTCGGCCGAGGCCAGTCCGTCCTGAAACGACGTCAGCGCGGGTAGCGGCCGGTAGGAGACCTCCACGAGCATCGCCGCGTCGCGAGCCTGTTCGTAGGTCTCGGCCACCACGAAGCCGATCGGCTGGCCCCGGTAGACGACTTCCTTGTCCTGCAACGGAACCCAGGTCTCACCGAAGAACGGCGTGACCGGAGCGCGCAGCTCCAGCGGATCGAAAGGCGTGTAGACGCCGACCACGCCCGGAGCGCCCTTCGCCTGCGTGACGTCCATCGCCTCGATCTCGCCGTGGGCGATCGAACTGGTCACGACGAATCCGTGGAGCAGCCCCGGGAAGGTG
Source organism: Amycolatopsis sp. NPDC033938 (assembly GCF_055575975.1). Lineage (NCBI taxonomy): Bacteria > Bacillati > Actinomycetota > Actinomycetes > Pseudonocardiales > Pseudonocardiaceae > Amycolatopsis > Amycolatopsis sp. NPDC033938. The sequence continues at coordinate 102,041 of NZ_JBVIRO010000014.1, read as the reverse complement.
TGGTCCGCCCCGTATTTGGCCTGACCGGTGACCTTCAGCGGCCCGTCCACCCTGCTGGTCATCAGTGGCTCCCCTCGGTCAGCTCGAGCAGTGCGCGGACGATGGTCCTTCGCAGCAACGACATCTTGAATCCGTTCCCGGACAACGGACGCGCGCCCTCGGCGGCCAGCGCCGCGGCCTCCTCGAAGGCGGCGACCGTCACGGGTGCGCCGCGCAAGGCCGCCTCGACCTCGGGCAGCCGCCACGGCACGGTCGCCACGCCGCCGGCCGCGACCCTCGCGTCGACGATGCGCGAGTCCCGCACGTCCAGCGCGACCGCTGCGGAGCACAGCGCGAACTCGTAGGACGACCTGTCCCGCACCTTGACGTACGTGGAGTTCGACGCCCACTCCAGCGGGGGGACCACGACTTCGGCGATCAGTTCACCGGGGCGCAGCTCGTTCTCCACCTCGGGGGTGTCGCCTGGCAAGCGGTAGAACGAGCCCAGCCCGACGGTGCGCGTCCCGGAGGCGCTGACCAGACGAAGCTCCGCGTCGAGGGCGACCAGGGCGACGGCCACGTCACTGGCATGGGTCGCCACGCACGAATCGCTCGTGCCCAGCACGGCGTGCATCCGGTTGGCACCCGAGATCGCCGGACAACCGCTACCGGGATCCCGGCGGTTGCACGGCATGGCGACGTCACGGAAGTACGAGCAGCGGGTGCGCTGCATCAGGTTCCCGCCGATACTGGCCATGTTCCGGATCTGCTGGGAGGCACTGAGCAACAGCGCCCGGGAGATCGCCGGGTACACGCCGGGGTGTCCGGCGATGTCGCTCATCCGCTCCAGCGCGCCGATCCGCAGCCCGTCGGCGGTGTCGATGCCACGCAACGGCACCTCGTTGATGTCCAGGACCTGACTCGGCGTGAGGACGTTGAGTTTCATCAGATCGACGAGGGTCGTCCCGCCCGCCAGGAAGGTGCCCGGCGAGGTGACCGCGGCTTCGACGGTCGTGGGCGCGGTCAGGTCAAAGGGACGCATCGGCTCGCCTCGCCTGTTCGACCGCCGCGATGATGTTCGGGTAGGCCGCGCACCGGCAGAGGTTGCCGGACATGAACTCCCGGACGTCCTGGACGTCCTGTTCGACGGCGGCGACCGCCGACATGATCTGCCCGGAGGTGCAGAACCCGCACTGCAGGGCGTCCTGATCGACGAACGCCTGCTGGACCGGATGCAGTGCGTCCCCTGTGGACAGTGCTTCGACCGTGGTCACCGGCTGTTTCACCGTGGCGGCCAAAGTGAGACAGGAGAGCACCGGCCGTCCGGCGACGTGCACCGTGCAGGCGCCGCACTGCCCTCGGTCGCAGCCCTTCTTCGGGCCGGTGACCGCGAGCCGCTCCCGCAGCGCGTCCAGCAGCGTCACACCCGGCTCGACATCCAGGTGTTCCGTGTGGCCGTTGACTTCGAGTGAGATGTCCACTGAATCCCTTCCGCGGATCGTCACGGCCGGATGGCCTGACGGCGTAGGTTGTGGGTGGTGGGGTTCACGGAGTGAACCGGATATTCATCCGCTTCGTTTTTCACGCTAGCGGATTACAATCCCCTGCGCAACGCCCCTATTTCCTGGAGTCGCTCCAGGTCCAGCGGACTCCTCGGCTACATTCACGGAGAACCGGAGCGGCGGACGGGAGGGTCATGACGACGGGTTCGGTCAGCCCGCGGCGTGCGGACACCCGGCGCAACCACGAACGCATCCTCACCGCGGCGGCGAAATCACTGGCCCGCTCGGGCGAGGTCTCGTTCAACGCCATCGCGAAACAGGCCGAGGTCGGCGTCGGTACCGTTTACCGGCACTTCCCGACCCCGGAAGCCCTCATCCTGGCCGTCTACCGCCGCGAGGTCCGTCAGCTCGTCGACATCGTGCCGAGCCTGCTCGAGAAACACGCCCCGGAGCAGGCCTTCCGGAAGTGGACGATCGACCATCTGGCGCATTACATGATGACCAAACGCGGCCTGGCCGACGCGTTGCGCGCCGCGACGGCCTCTCACGGCGAACTCCCCGCGAACGCCTACGAGGCCATGATCGGCGCGGTTTCCACGTTGCTGAAGGCCAATGTCGACGCCGGCACCGTCCGCGCGGATCTAAACCCCGAGACGGTCCTTCGCGGCCTGGGCGGGCTGCTGTACCTCGATCCGAACGGCGACTGGGAGCGCGACGTCGCGGACCTTCTCGATCTGCTGTGGCAAGGGATGGGCACCGGCCGGACCTGATCGTCGACCGGTCAGGAGTCCGAATAGGACACGAGGCCGGATCGGTCCGCGGCCGTGGCGGCGCAGGTGGTGGCCCGCACTCTCCCTGTCACGCCGCGGTCCAGCGTTTCCGCAGCCAGAGGCTGACGTAGACCAGCGCCACCAGCACCGGCACCTCGATCAGCGGGCCGACGACACCGGCGAGCGCCTGCCCGGAGGTCACCCCGAAGACACCGATCGCGACGGCGATCGCGAGTTCGAAGTTGTTGCCCGCGGCGGTGAACGCCAGCGTCGTGGTCCGCTCGTAGGACAGCCCGGAGGCCTTGCCCAGCAGATAGCCGCCGGTCCACATCACCGCGAAGTACACCAACAGCGGCAACGCGATCCGGGCGACGTCGAGCGGACGAGAGGTGATGTTGTCGCCCTGCAGTGCGAACAGGATCACGATGGTGAACAACAGGCCGTACAGCGCCACCGGGCCGATCTTCGGCAGGAACTTCCCCTCGTACCAGTCACGCCCCTTGCTCCGCTCCCCCACGCGGCGGGACAGATATCCGGCGGCGAGCGGGATGCCGAGGAAGACGAGCACACTCAGCGCGATCTCCCACGGCGAGAAGTCCAAGGCCGTCGTGCCCAAGCCCAGCCAGCCGGGAAGCAGATCGAGGTAGAACCAGCCGAGTACGCCGAACATGACCACCTGGAAGACCGAGTTCAGCGCGACCAGCACCGCCGCGGCCTCACGATCACCGCACGCGAGGTCGTTCCAGATGATCACCATCGCGATGCAGCGGGCGAGCCCCACGATGATCAGCCCGGTCCGGTACTCGGGCAGATCCGGCAGCAGCAGCCAGGCGAGGGCGAACATCAGCGCCGGACCCAGTATCCAGTTGAGCACCAGGGAAAGCACCATCGTGCGCTTGTCCTTGGTCACGGTGCCGAGCTTGTCGTAGCGGACCTTCGCCAGCACCGGGTACATCATCAGCAACAGCCCGAGCGCGATCGGGAGCGACACCTGCCCGATCTTCACCGCGTCCAGCACCTCCCGCAGACCGGGCACGACGCTGCCGAGCAGCAGACCGGCCACCATCGCGGTGACGATCCAGACCGGGAGGAAGCGGTCCAAAAAGGACAATTTGTGCAGGACGTCGGCGTCGGCCGGGTCCGCGGTTCGGGTCACAGTGCTGGTCTCCTGGAACTGGAAGAGGAAGGTCAGGCGTCGAGGATTTCGGCGACGAGGCCGCGGACGCGCCGGTCGATCTCGTCCCGGATCGGGCGCACGGCCGCCACGCCCTGGCCCGCCGGATCCTCCAGCGGCCAATCGAGGTACCGCTTGCCGGGGAACACCGGGCAGGTGTCACCGCACCCCATGGTGATCACCACGTCAGAGGCCTCGACATCCTCGGTGGCCAGCTTGGTCGGCACCTCGTCGGTGATGTCCAGCCCCCACTCCGCGAGCGCGGCCGCGGCGGCCGGGTTCACCTTCTCCGCGGGCTCCGAACCGGCGGACCGGACGGCGATGCGGCCGAGCGAGTAGTGCCGCAGCAACGCGGCGGCCAGCTGCGAACGGCCCGCGTTGTGCACGCAGACGAACAGCACTTCAGGCGTGCGGGTCATACCCGTTCTCCTTGGTCGGCCGGGGGCGAAACGAGCAGCGACCAAGGCCTGGTGCCACTGAATCGAAGTATGCCGATGCAATTGAAGAGACTGGATCGAGTTTTGTCAATCCAGCGGGTAGGGTGGGATCGACGGCCACCACGAGCGAAGGAGGGCCCATGGCGAGCGCGCACAGCCGCACCCGGAAGCCGACCGCGGTGACCCTCCTGATGGCCGAACCCGCCGCCGTCGTCGATCCCGGCGACGCCGAGGCGGCTGCGAAGCTGTTCAAAGCGCTCTCGGATCCGGTGCGGATCCGTCTGCTGTCGCTCGTGCGGTACTCCCCCGGCGGTGAGGCGTGTTTTTGCGACCTGGCCGAAGAATTCGACATGCCCCAGCCGTCACTCAGCCATCATCTCCGGGTACTGGTCTCCGCCGGCGTCCTCGAACGAGAACGACGCGGCACCTGGAGCTGGTATCGCGTCGTCCCCGAACCGCTGGAAACCCTGGCTTCCCTCCTTCGCGCGGGTGGCCCGCTCGCCGATCGGCAGGCCCGCCTCTCCGGCGCGGAGCGCGACGCGAGGTGCTGAGCGCCACCTCGGCAAAGACGTAAGGCGGGCCGACTCCGTTCGCCTCCGGGGTTCCGCTTCACGCACCCGCGCTCCATGAGCGGAGAGAATCTTGACCCCCGATGTGAGCGATGCCATAGTTATCGAAGCGCTTCGATATCCCCTGCCGCCCGTCCGCGCAAAGTCGCTCGGAAGGAACTCCTTATGCGCGCATACGTTCGCGCTCTGCCCTGCGGAAGTCTTTCCGGCAAGTCTCCTGCGCCAAAAAATTGAGACAGTCCGGATATCGTGCGACCACACCCCTCACCGAAAGTGAGTAAACGACCTATGGGTTCACAAGCACGGAAACTCAGGGTGATCCTCCTTTCCGCGGTCTTGGCGGCCGCCGGTTCCCTGACCGGCCTGGCGAATCAGGCATCGGCCGAGACGTCGGTGCAGCTGAATGCCTCGCAGATCGTCGCCGACATGGGCGCGGGCTGGAATCTCGGCAACCAGCTCGAAGCCAACTCCAACGGATATCCCAGCGAAACGGCATGGGGCCAGCCGACCGTGACGCAAGCTCTCATCGACAAGGTCAAAGCGGCCGGGTTCAAAACGATTCGCATCCCGGTCTCGTATTTGAACAACATCGGCCCAGGACCGAACTACACGGTGAATTCCGGCTGGCTGAACCGGATCCAAGAGGTCGTGAACTACGCCTACAACCGCGGCCTTCATGTGCTGATCAACATGCACGGCGACGGCTACAAGACCGTCAACGGCTCCTGGCTGATCTGCGATTCGTCCGCCCAGACGACCATCAAGGCAAAGTATCAGAAGGTCTGGCAGCAGGTCGCGACCAGGTTCCAGTCCTACGACCAGCGCCTGATCCTGGAGTCCATGAACGAGAATTTCGACGGGCAATTCGGCCGCCCGACTCAACCGTGCTACTCGAACATCAACGCCTATAACCAGATCTTCGTGGACACCGTGCGCAAAGCGGGCGGGAACAACACTTCGAGGTGGCTGCTCGTTCCCGGCTGGAACACGAACATCGATTACACCGCGGGGAACTACGGCTTCGTGCTGCCGACCGACCAGTACCGGTCCCCCTCCATCCCCGCCAGCGAACATCGGATCATGATCTCCGTTCACTACTACGCCCCGTGGGACTTCGCCGGGGAAGAAAACAGCACCATCACGCAGTGGGGACGCGCGGCGACCAACCCGGCGAGGAAGTCCACCTGGGGACAGGAGGACTACCTGGATTCACAGCTGAAGCTGATGTACGACAAGTTCGTCGTGAAGGGATATCCGGTAGTCGTCGGCGAATTCGGCTCGATCGACAAGACATCGTTCGATTCGTCCAACAACAGGTATCGTGCCGACTTCGCGCGTGCCATCGTGGCCACTTCCAAGAAGTACGGGGCAGCTCCCGTCTACTGGGACAACGGCGCGAACGGCAGGTACGGCTTCGGACTGTTCAACCGAAGCTCTCGGACCGTGACTCAGCAGGGCATCATCGATGCCATCATGGCGGGCCTTCGGTAGCCGGCCAAGTCCGTGAAGGCCTCCTTGAGGGAATCTGATTCCCTCAAGGAGGCCTTCACGTCCAGAGCGGTAAGGCAAACGCGACGCGAGCAGCGGCGTGATCCGGACCGCCAATCCGGGACGCCACGCTGGCCGCGGCCGGGCCCCGGACACGCCGCCCGATAACCGTCATCGCCGCTCAGCGGAAACATGTCCCTTGTGGACAGTGAGGGCGGCGCCGGTTCTCCTCGGCGAACACCATTTCCCCACTCAGCAGCACCCCCTCGAGCGGAAAGTCCGTGAAGGCCTCCTTCCCTACCTTGAGAGTAGGGAAGGAGGCCTTCACGGACTTTGGCCTACGCCTGACCTGGACGAGGGTGGTTCCGCGGGCATCGTCGCCCGGTCTCGCATCAAGCTTGTGCTCGCTCACGACCGGTGGACCGGCGACCCGCACAAGCCCCACACCAGTGGGTAAGCGAAGGCGAGCCCCTCAAGGAGGCCTTCACGGACTTCAAGCGGGCGAAAGGCGGCTAGCCGGAAACCTTGACGAGAGACAGACCGTCGACGAACAGGTATCCGTTGCCGCTCGCCGCGCGCACCGTGACGGTGGCGGCACCGGCGGACAACGGGATGTCGGCGAGTTCGCGGCCAGTCCAGCCACTCGACGCCGGGATGGTGAGCGTGCGGGCTTTACCGGCGGCGTCGGTGACCGTCACCTGCGCGGCACTGAGCTGTCCTGAGGTCTTCGCGGAAAGGGCCAGCTTGTAGGTGCCCGCCGGTACGGTGACCGATTGGCGCACCCCACCCGCGTAGGACTGCGCGGCGCCGATCCGCAGTCCGAAGCGACTTCCGTTCGCACCGCCGTTGACGTTGGTCACGAGCGAGCTCGGGCCCGACTCCCTGAAGTTCGTCCAGCCGGTCAGCTGCGGCACGATGACGCGATCAGCTTGGAAATCGGGATTGAGGACGTAGTTGTTCCGCGGTCCGACCCGCCACTCGCCTGTCGTGGCGTTGAACTGCCACTGGCTCACCGAGTGGAACTGGGGCCTCGCGCCCGTCTTGGTGATCGGCACCCATTGGTTGTATCCGATACCGTTCCAGGCGAAGTCGGCCCAGCGATCGCCGGCGTAGATCACCGTGTTCTGCTTGGTGCCCTTGACCGTCACGAAGAACCCGGTCTGGGTCACGTGGCTGTAGTCCATCTCAGTACCGGCGAGCGTGTACTCGCCCGAGTAGCCACTCTGGACGCTGGTGGACTCCATGACATGGTTGACCGACGTGTTCCAGCCGTGCAGATCCGACGCCGCGTGGTAGTACTTGCCGTCGAGCTTGAACATGGCGTTGCCTTCACGGCCGGAGGAGTTGCGGCCGATCTCCACGCCGGGCTCGATCCGGAGCGAGTCGGATTCCCGGAACTTGGCCACGAAGGCGCGAGAACGTCCTTCGCGGTTGGAGAAGATCAGATAGTCCTTCCCGTTGTCGTCGGTGAAGACGGTCTGGTCCCCGGTGCCGGTCGTGGGCGAGTTGGTGATCTGGGTCTGGAAGTAGCCGTAGTCGAAGGTGTCGGTGGGAGAGTCACCCTGCAGCAACAGGACGCCGTGCCCGCCCCTGCCCGTATGCCACATCTGCACGGCGAGCACGTACTTCCCGGTGTTCTCGTTGTATGTCACGCCGAGCCGCCCGACCCAGCCCGCACCACCCAGGTTGGCGCCGCTGCCGACGCCGGTGGAACGCGTCGCGACCCGGTTCTCGAACTTCCAGTTCACCAGGTCCTTCGACGAATACACCGGGATGGAGACGAAACTGACGTTTCCGTCGTACTTCTTCGTCGGATCGGCCCGGTAGAGCTCGGCGCCGGTGTAGTGCACGCCGTACCAGTAGTAGGTGTCGCCGAACTTGAAGACACCGCCGCCCTGCGAATAGATGGGGTTGCCGCTCGTGTCGTTCCAGAAGGTGTTGTTCGTGATCGTCTGGAACGTTCCCTCGTCGGCCGCCTTGAGATCGGCGGCGGCGTTCATCAACGCCGTCTTGGCGCCCGCGACCTCCGAAGCGGTGGCCGACGCACGACCGGCGACGGCGTTCGCGGTGGTCAACGCCTTGGCGAAGGGTTTCCAGGAATCTGGCGTGTACTTGGCCGGGACGCGGGTCTCGTAGTCGGCGACCAGTGTCTTGAGCCCTCTGTCGGTCGACGGCCCGGCCGTGGCGACGGACGCCGAAAGCGGTACGGCTGCCGCCACGAGCAGCGCTGCCGCGGCCAGCACTCTCCAACGTCGCGAAACCACTCGTACTGTTCGCTTCATGGTGTCACCCTTTCCTCATTCATCCGGGAAAGCGATACGGACTGCTCGAAGGCACCGAGATCAGGAGCCTTCCCTTGGAAGGGAAGGCCGACATCGGTGCCTTTGTCGATCAACGCGCTGTTCGCGGCGAGACGGAGATGGGGCAGCACCGGCAGATCGCCGCCTGCTTGACGAGACGCGTCCCAGCCCGACGTCGACACGCTCCGGAACTGCGCGTCCGACAAGGGAACCCCGGCGTCCCAGGAGTTGTGTGAGGCTGTCGTGCCGTTCATGTTCGCCAGCAGCGTGCCGGTATAGGCGATGTTGTTGCGCAGGTTGCCCCTGCCGACCGAGGCGCCGCTCGAGTCGATCCCCCTCATGTCGAAGTCGGGGCGATTGCCGTAGCTGGTGTTGCCGAAGTAGTCGTTGGCCACCGGATGGTGGTTGGCGTAGAAACCCGCGGCCTTGTTGAGGAACGCGACCGAGAACCGGACGGTGTGCTTGACCGCCCTGGCGTCGTAGTCGCCGCCGAAGCCGCCCATCTTGAAACCTGCCCCGTTGCCGGCGCCCGTCGTCGTCCCCGGCACGTAACCGTTGCGCCAGGACCACGAGTTCTCGATGAGCACGGGCGAGTAAGTGGAGATGAGGTCGAACCCGTCGTCGGAGTTCCACCACGCGCGGCACCCCCGGAAGACGTTCGCCGCCCGGCCGGCCGGGGTGTAGTGCGAGCCGAATCCGTCGCCGCTTTCCCCCGCCCCGTTGGAGCTGCGCCGGTCGTAGTTCTCGTGCGAGTCGGAGTTCAGCACGAGGTTGCCGCTCCCGCCACTGATGAACAGTCCGGCGCCCATGTGGTGATGGGTGTTGATCAGCTCGAAGACGTTGTCGCTGCCTGAGATCCAGAGACCCCACGACTCGTGATTACGGTTGTTGTTCTGCGGCACGCCGACGACTTCCAGCCCCTTGAGATGGAGATGACTGCCGGAGACGTTGAAGCCCTTGATCCGGCAGTCTTCCTTCATCCCGGAGAAGGTGAAGACCGGCTTCTCGCCCTGGTAGGCCCAGTACCGGATCGGGCTTCCCGCACTGCCGCTCTTGTTCAGGCTGATCGCGTTGACTTGGGCCGTCTGGCTCGAGCAACCGCTTTCCGCACGGGTATAGGCGTAGGTTCCGCCACGGAAATAGACCGTGTCCCCCGGCCGAGCGGCCTGTTGCGCACGGGCGATCGACGCCCACGGAGCAGCCTGCGTCCCGGCCGCGGCATCGCTGCCGTTCGGTGCTACGTAATAGGTCGCCGCGGCCGCCGCGCTGCTCGTCGGAACGGCGACGACCGCGCTGGAGACCACCGTGGCCAAGGCGACCAGGAAGGCGCGGGTTACCGTCGTGACAGTTCTCATCGTTCACTCCAGATGATTCGGACTACGGTGTCGCTGTTCCGGGTCCCCAGGGACGGATCGGTGGCCGCACGACGGCACGGACCTCACCGGCGGGCACCTGGACACGGGTGGTGACGCTTTCCCCGGTGAGCAACTCAAGAACAGGTATCGGCAGGCCGCGGTCGGGAAGCAGGGACCAGGTGAAGATCCCGACGCTGACCGTGGTCAGCCACCGCGCCGCCATCCGCGCCCCCCAATTGCTGTGATCGTGCACAGATTGGTGTTGTCGAGTTCCTCAAGGTAACCGCAGAGACCCTGCTCTTGACAAGTAGTGACCTCGAAACCGTACTGTGCACGTTCACAGGACGCACCCATCTTGCTGCGGGCATTGCGCTCGGTCATCCCCCTGATCGCCCTGTTCCCGAGCCTCCAGCGCCACTGGCACGTCGATCCGCTGTCCGGAGCCGTAAAGTCGTGACCAGGAGTCGCGACAGATGAGGGGCCGATGACGGACACAACGCCGCACAGGCGTGCGCGGGGAAGGGCCAAGCGCCCGCCCACCATCCACGACGTCGCCGCGGAGGCCGGGGTCTCCCGCGGCACCGTCTCCCGCGTGCTGCAGGGCGGGCACAACGTCAGCCCCGCCGCCCAGGAGGCGGTCAACACCGCCATCCGCAAGCTCGGCTACGTGGTGAACCGCGCGGCACGGAGCCTGGTCACCCAGCGCGCGGGCTCGGTGGCGTTCCTGCTGTCGGAGACACAGGACAAGTTCTTCGAGGACCCCAATTTCACCACCCTGCTGCGCGGCTGCACCCAGGCATTGGCCGAGCACGACGTCCCGCTCGTCCTGATCACGGCGGGGACCGACGCCGAACGGCGTCGCGTCTCCCGCTACCTCTCGGCGAGCCCTGTCGACGGCGTCCTGCTGGTGTCCTCCCACCGCGGCAGCCCCATGATCGACCATCTGCGGCGCGTCGACCTCCCGCTCGTGTGCTGCGGCAAGCCACTCGGCCAGCGCGGCGCGTTGTCCTACGTGGCCGTCGACGACCGCGAGGGCGCCAAGGACATGGTGCGCCACCTGCTCGACTCCGGCCGCGAACATGTCGCGACCATCGCGGGCCCCGAGGACACTCCGGGTGGGGTGGAACGGCTGGCGGGCTATCGCGAGGTGCTCGCCGAATACGATCTCGCCTACGACGAGCGGCTGGTGGAGGTCGGTGACTACAGCCAGGCGAGCGGCGAGACGTGCATGCAGCGGCTGCTCGCTCGCGCGCCGGAGCTCGACGCGGTCTTCGTCGCCTCGGATCTCATGGCCATCGGCGCCTTGACGGCCATCGAGCGGGCAGGCCGACGGGTACCCGAAGACATCGCCGTCGGCGGCTTCGACGACGCGCCGATCGCGCTCGGCACCCGTCCGCCACTGACCACGATCAGGCAACCGTGGGACCGCATCAGCGAGGTGATGGTGCGCCAGCTGCTGGCCCAGATCAACGGGGACGGGCAGGCCACGGTGATCCTGCCGACCGAACTCGTCGTCCGCGAATCGACCGTGAAACAGCGGTAGCCGCCTTCACCGCCGGGCGCCGGCCCCCGCTGCCCTGGGCCGACTGTGCACGTTCACAGAAATTTCAGTGGGAGTCTTGAAACGAGCTCGCATATGCGGTTCTATCTTCACAGAACCGTGCGTGGTCGAGTGTGTACGTTCACAGACCTAGCCCCGTGTAGGCGGTTCGTCACGTCGTCGATCATAGGAGATCGAATGACCACTGGAGTTCTCGACCACGCCTGTTTCCCCCTTCCCCTTCTTCGCCATCCCCGCTGAAGCACGGGGCGTCGTGTCATGCCCCGAAGCCCCCGCCGAACACGAGGATGCCGTTCACCGCGTCTTGAGAAAGCGCTTTCACGACAAGGAGCTCGCCATGACCGACACGACGAATACCGGCGGCGTTTCCCGGCGCGGTCTGCTGATCGGCGCCGCCGCCGGTGCCGGTGCACTCGCACTGGGCGCGGGCAGCCTGGGGCCGGCGGCAGCCACCCCGGCCGCGCAGAGCGAGGCCGCGGCGACGTTCGTCAAGGGCGCCGACATCAGCTGGATGCCGCAAATGGAGGCCAACGGCTATTACTGGCTCAACAAATCCGGTCAGCGGCAGGATCTGTTCACCATCCTCAAGAGCTACGGCATCACCGCGATCAGCCTGCGCACCTGGGTGAACCCCTCCAACAGCCCCACCGACGGGCACTGCGGCATCCAGGAGACCGTCAAGATGGCGCAGCGCTGCCGGGACGCGGGCATGCAGGTGTTGCTCGGCTTCCACTTCGGCGACACCTGGAACTCCGTCGGTGTACAGAAACCGCCCAAGGCCTGGGCGAACATGAACTACACGCAGATGCGCGACGCACTGCGCAAATACGTCGACGACTCGTTGAAACTGCTCAAGGCGGGCGGTGTGACACCGGGCTGGGTGAAGATCGGCAACGAGCAGAACAGCGGCATCTGCTCCCCCGTCGGCAGTGTCAGCAAACCGGCCCAGATGACCGGCCTGCTCAACGGCGCCTATGACGTGTCCAAACAGGTCTTCCCGGCCACCCCGGTCATGGTGCATCTCGCCCAGCCGCAGAAGATGGACAGCATCCAGCGGTTCTTCAACGCCTACCGCGGCAACGGCGGGAAGTGGGACATCACCGCGCTGTCCTCCTACGCCCAGGCAGGCAACGTGTCCCCGATCCTGGGCAGTATGCGGACGATCCAGTCCACCTACGGCAAGCCGGTGATGCAGGTCGAGTACGGCGGTCCCATCGACAAGGCCGGTCAGGTCCGCGACTCCCTGCGCCAGTTCATCACCGGCATCAAGGGCTTCGGCGGTCTCGGGTCCTTCTTCTGGGAGCCCGAGGGCTATTCACCGTTCACCGGATACAACATGACCGCCTGGGGCCGGGACCGGCGCCCGACCGTGGCCATGGATGGCTTTCTCAACGTGTGAAAGGAAAAACCGTGATCCTCAAACGTCTCGCGGTCCTCACCGCCGGTGCGGCCGCGGCCGCTCTGGTGCCCATCCCGGCCGTGGCGGCCACGGCGGCCTTGCCACCGCAATGCTCCGGTACCGCGCCGATCAAATGCAGCTTCCCCGTGGCGCCGGGAAACTACGACGTCTCGGTGGAAATCGGCAGCACCGCCAAGGCGGCCAACACCTCGATGTCGGTCGAGGCGCGCAGAGAGGTCCTGGCCGCCGTCTCCACCACCGCCGGTCAGGTGGTCCGCACCACCGCGACGGTCAACGTCCGCAACCCCGAGGGCCAGCCGACCGGCCAGGGCGGCAACGGCACACCAGGTCTGCAGATCACCTTCAGCGGTAGCGCTCCCGCGATCGGTTCGCTGACCGTGACCCCGGCCAAAGCGCCGCTGGTGACCTACCTCGCGGGCGATTCGACCGTCTGCGACCAGCCGACCGCGCCCTACGCCGGCTGGGGTCAGCATCTGCCCGCCCGCGTGCGCGACGGGGCGGTGGTCGCGAACTACGGTGACTCCGGCGAGAGTTCCGGCAGTTTCCTGGCCAACCGCGCGCTCTTCCCGACGATGAAACCCCTCATCAAGAGCAAGGACCTGGTGCTCATCCAGTTCGGGCACAACGACAAGACGACGAGCGCGACGGCCTTCCGCGACAACCTCACCAAGCTGGTCAACGGGGTTCGCGAACGCGGCGGCGTTCCGGTGCTGGTGACGCCGCCGGTGCGGAGGCAGTTCAACGGCACCAAGCTGACGCCCACCGCCTTGCACGTCAACGGCGTGGGCGTGGACCTGCCGTCGGTGATGCGGGCGCTCGGCCGGAGCGCCAACGTGCCGGTGATCGACCTGACCGCCAAGAGCAAGGCGCTGGTCGAGTCGTTGGGCCCGACGGCGTCCCAGCGGATCTACCTCACCAGGGAAACCGGCGACAACACCCACTTCTCCGCGCAAGGCGGGACGGAGATGGCGAACCTCGTCGTGCAGGGGATTCGTGAGCTGAACCTGCCCCTGACCGGATTCCTGCGCTGACCACACCGTTCCGATGTCCACAAGGGAGGTACCCGTGCACCGGTTGGACGCGGCCAAAGAACACGTCATCGGGCTCCACCGCATCGTCGTGGGATTCCTGTTCGCCTGCCACGGCGTGAAGACGCTGTTCGGCTTGTTCGGCGCCAAGGCCCCGCTGCCGGTCGGCACCTGGCCCGGCTGGTGGGCGGCGGTGATCCAGCTGGTCTGCGGCGTACTGGTCGGTCTGGGCGTCTGCGTCCGGCCCGCCGCCGTTCTCGGGGCGGGCTCGATGGCCTACGCCTATTTCGTCGTGCACCAGCCGTCGGCGTTCTGGCCCATCCAGAACGGCGGCGAGGCGGCCGCGTTGTTCTGCTGGGCGCTGCTCGTCATCGCGGCGATCGGGCCCGGGCGGTTCGCGCTCGTCCGGAGCACCGCGCGGCGCCGGGGTGCCGCACGGGTGTCTTCCCCGGTCTGACCGGCGTTTCCGTGTGACCAGGCACCACCTTCACTCATCCCCACCCAAGGAGTCGTCCATGACCATGCAGCGACGGAAATTCCTCAGTGTGACCGCGGCCGGAGCGGCGGGCGTCGGCCTGACCCTGCTCGGCGCGGGACAGGCACTGGCCGCCATCGGACCGCTGGGCACGGCGCCGACCACCCCGTTCGCGGTCGGCGTGCGGCGGTACAACTGGACCCGCGGCAGCCGGCCGTGCACCACCTACGTCTACTACCCCGCCACCGGTACCGCCGGCGGCAGCCCGGTGACGAACGCCCCTGTCGCCACCGGTGTCTTCCCCGTCTACAACTTCACCCACGGCTTCGGAAGCAGCCCGCAGAACTCCCTGTTCATCATCCGGGCGCTGGCCTCGGCGGGCTTCGTCGTCCCCGCCCCGCATTTCAACCACAATTTCAGCGACGTCAACAACGGCAACTCCGCCAAGGACGTCTCGCAGATCCTCACCAACACCCTCGCGCTCAACACGAGCGGACCGCTGGCCGGGCACATCAACACCACCATCGGAGTGGGCGTCTCGGGGCATTCGCTGGGCGGCATGATCACCCATGGCCTGCTGACCTCCTGGCCCGACCGCCGGATCATCTCCGCCAACCCGCAGTCCTGTGTCGACATGGGCAATCCGTCCAGTTCGGTTTCCGCCAAGGTCCTGTTCGTCCACGGCGACCGGGACTCGACCACGTCGTACAACTCGGCCCGCCAGGCCTACAACGAAATGAACTGGCCGAAGGCGTTCCTCACCTTCGTCGGCGGCAGCCACACCAGCTTCTGGAGCGACCAGCGCTTCCCCAGGACCGTGGTCGACTGGGCCCGCTGGACCATGTACGGCGACACCGCCGCACGAGACCGCCTCCCGGCCGACGCCGCCGGATCCAACACCAGGTGGGAAGCGAAGCTGGGCTAGCCGCGCCATCCGACGGGGCACCACTCGGCCACCGCGCCGGGCGGTGCCCCGCAGCTCCTTCGCGACCACACTGGACGGCTTCCATGACACCACGTTTCCGTACCGCGATCGTCCTCGTCGCCGCGCTGATCGCGAGTGGCGTCGCGGCGCCGGCCGCGGCGAGCGACCGGGCGGCCTACGCCGGCTACCTGTTCAGCTACTTCACCGGCGAGAACTCCGCCACCGGTGAGCAGGTCCACTTCGCGCTCAGCCAAGGCAACGATCCGACGCGATGGCGCCGGCTCAACGGCGGACGGCCGGTGCTGACCTCGGCCATCGGGACCCGCGGCGTCCGCGACCCGTTCCTTCTCCGGTCGCCGCGCGGCGACAAGTTCTACCAGATCGCCACCGACCTGCGGATGTACGGCAACGGCGACTGGGACCAGGTGCAGCGGACCGGGAGCAAGTCCATCGTGGTGTGGGAATCGGCCGACTTGGTGAACTGGAGCGCGCCGCGCCTGGCACGCGTCTCACCGGGCACCGCCGGCAACACCTGGGCGCCGGAGGCCTATTACGACGAGAGCCTCGGGCAGTTCGTCGTGTTCTGGGCGTCGAAGCTGTACTCCGCCAACGATCCGAACCACACCGGCACCACCTACCACCGGATGATGTACGCGACGACATCAGATTTCCGGACCTTCAGCGCCGCGCAGGTGTGGGTCGACAAGGGATACTCGACGATCGACTCGACGCTCGCCAAGCACAACGGCACCTACTACCGGTTCACGAAGGACGAGCGAAGCTCCTCTCAATCCGCCTGCGGGAAGTTCGTCCTCGCGGAGAAGTCGGCGACGGTCCTCGACCGCAACTACTCGTTCGTCGCCGAATGCCTCGGGAACAACAAGATCAGCCACGGCGAGGGTCCGCTGGTCTTCAAGTCGAACACCGAGGAACGCTGGTACCTGTTCATCGACGAGTACGGCGGCCGCGGATACGTTCCGTTCACCACCACGGAGCTGAACTCCCGGCAGTGGACGCCCGTGTCGAGCTACACCCTGCCCGGCCGTCCGCGGCACGGCACCGTCCTGCCGGTCACCCAGGCCGAGTACGACCGGCTGCTGCGACGCTGGGGTTGAGCCCGGCCGGGGGGTGGGGAGCGGAGCCCTCCTCGAGCACACCGGGGAGGGCTCCGGCTCCGCCACGGGTCAGACTCCGGCCACCTGCTGGATCCACGACCGGTACCGGGTGATGTTCGTGTACGCGGTGGTGGTCTGCCGGTCGCTGGTCGAAGCGACGCCGACCTGACGGCCGGAAGCGAACATCGGGCCACCCGAGTCCCCGCCGGCGGTAATGCCGTCCCCACGGCTGGCGCACACCGCGACGCCGCCGTTGTAGTCACTGCAAGCGACCGACGTGACCCGGACGTTGGCGACCTTCAGGTACCGGGACTGGCAGTTGATCTCCGAACCGCACTGGCTGGTCGCGCCCCAACCGTAGACCTGCACGGTCTGCCCGGTCGCGACGTCGCTGGTGGTGCCCAGCGGCGAGTAGGTGGCGGTCACCGGCGCGGTCAGCCGCACGATCGCGAGGTCCGCGCTGGCGTGCCGGGTTACCGTGGAGCCGGTGGCCATGGTGCCGCCACTGGTCTGGTCCAGGCTGCCGATCCGGAAGGTGAACGTGCCGCCGCCGGCCACACAGTGTTTGGCGGTCAGGATGTACTGCGGCGCGATGATCGTCGAGGTACAGGTCTGACGGCCGTTGGCGAAGAGCCTGGCGGCCCACGGCCCGCTCTGGGCGTACTGCCCGCCGATGATCATCGGCTGGACGCCGGACGGGTCCGTGGCCGGTTCCGCGGCGGACGCCACGGGGGCGGTCGCGCCGAGCAGCGCCAGGAAGGCGGTGCCGGCGATCAGGGCGAAGGAGCGCAGTCGCATGGTTCCGACTCATTTCTGCGGCCAGGGTCCGGCCGCGCGATGGGGACGGGATGTGCTGATTCTGGGACGCGGCGAGAGAAACCGGACACCGACGAAAGTCGTGCGGCAGGTACCTATCTCTTCACCGCGGTGACCGTTGAGGATCCCTCTAAGTATCGGAACGCCGGCGTCGCTGCTCCGTCCGACGTCCGTCCACTGGGGACAGATGGCGGCATAACCCCAGGGGCATAACCTGATATCGGGGCTTTCCGAAAACCACGCCCGACACCACAATCGGGATCATGACCGCAGCACACTGGACCCCGACCTACGGCGACCCCTTCGAGCCGGTGCCCTACCGGCCCACCCGGCTGTCCGCGGCGGAATCGCTGGCCGCCGCCGCCGATCTGCGCCGTCGCATGGACACCCGGCGCACCGTGCGGATGTTCTCCACCGACCCGGTACCCGAACAGGTGCTGGTGGACGCCATCGCGGTGGCGGCCACCGCGCCCAGCGGCGCGCATCAGCAGCCGTGGACCTTCGTGCTCATCGAAGACGCCGAAACCAAACGACGCATCCGCGAAGCCGCCGAAGAGGAGGAGCGGATCTCCTACGAGGGCAGGCTCGGCGAAGAGTGGCTGTCGGCGCTGCGCCCGCTGGGCACCGACGCCGTCAAGACCCACCTCACCGACGCCCCGTACCTCATCGTGGTCTTCCAGCAGCGGTACTTCCTCGACGAGGACGGCACCAAGCACAAGCATTACTACGTCGACGAATCGGTGGGAATCGCGGTCGGCATGCTGATCACGGCGCTGCACCTGTCCGGGCTCGCCGCGTTGACGCATACGCCGTCGCCGATGCGCTTCCTCGGCGAACTGCTCGAACGGCCGCAGAACGAGAAGGCGTTCGCCGTCATCCCGGTCGGCTATCCGGCGGACGACTGCGTGGTGCCGAACCTCGTGCGCAAGTCCATCGATCAGGTGCTGATCCGCCGCTGATCACCCGCGCGGCCCGGGTGTCCGAACACCCGGGTTGCGCGAATCATCCGGTTTCACACAGTCAAACTGCGCATTAGTGCAGTTTATTGCTCACTTTGACGCATCTCTTGACATATCTGGCGGCGATTGGACACAGTCGGGGCATCGAAGGCGACACGAAGGAGTGTTCTTCATGGCCGACCTGCCCTCTGTCTCCCGGCGGACCTTGTTCGGTGGCGCCCTCGCCGCCGGGGCGCTCGCCGCGATCCCGACGAGCGCCACCGCCGCGGAAGAGGCCGTCGATGCGGAAAGCGCGCCCCGCCGTCCGGGTCAGCGCAGCATGATCGGGGTGCCGTTCGAGCGGCACCAGACCGTCCGAATAGGACTCATCGGGCTCGGAAACCGTGGTATGTCCATGATCGGCGGGTGGAGCGCCGTGCCGGGCGCGGTGGTCACCGCGGTCTGCGACATCCGCGCCGAACGCGCGAAGGCCGCCGCGGACAAGCTCGCCGCCGACGGACGGCAACGCCCGGCCGAATACGGTGGATCGGCCGACGCCTACAAGAAGATGCTCTCCCTCGCCGACATCGACCTGGTCTACATCGCCACCCCCTGGGAGTTCCACTACCCGCAAGGCAAAGCCGCGCTACTGGCCGGCAAACACGTCGGCGTCGAATTGCCCATCGCCACCGAACTCGACCAGCTGTGGGACCTCGTCGACACCAGCGAGCAGACCCGCAAACACCTGTTCCTCGCCGAGAACTGCAGCTACGGCCGCAACGAACTGGCCATCCTCAAGATGGCGCACGAGGGCGTCTTCGGCGAGGTCACCAACGGGCACGGCGGCTACCTGCACGACCTGCGCGAACTGTTGTTCTCCGACACCTATTACACCGACGCGTGGCGCCGCAAATGGCACACCCGCAGCACCGCGAGTTTCTATCCG
Source organism: Amycolatopsis sp. NPDC033938 (assembly GCF_055575975.1). Lineage (NCBI taxonomy): Bacteria > Bacillati > Actinomycetota > Actinomycetes > Pseudonocardiales > Pseudonocardiaceae > Amycolatopsis > Amycolatopsis sp. NPDC033938. The sequence goes on along the minus strand of NZ_JBVIRO010000014.1, from coordinate 83,243 downwards.
ATGCACGGTCTCGCCCCGATCGCCGCCTGCATGGACGTCAACCGCGGCGACCGGTTCGCCACCTTGCGCGCCACGGCGACCGAGCCGAAGGGCCTCGCCGACTACCGGAAGCGGCACATGCCGCCGGGCCACCCGTCGTGGCAAGAGACCTACATCAACGGCGACCTGGTGACCTGCCTGATCGAGACCGCGCAGGGCCGGATCATCCGCGCCGAACACGACGTCAGCTCGCCGCGCCCGTACAGCCGCATCAACAGCCTCGCGGGCAGTCGCGGCATCGTCGAGGACTACCCCGCCCGCATCTACGTGGAACCCGACCACAGCGGTCACGCGTGGAAGGACTTCGGGCCATACCGTGACCGCCACGACCACTGGCTGTGGAAGAAGCTCAAGGACGACCCGAACCTCGGCGGCCACGGCGGAATGGACTACGTGCTGCAGTGGCGGATCGTGCAGCAGATGCGCGCGGGGCTGGTGCCGGACATCGACGTCTACGACTCCGCGGCCTGGTGCTCCCCCGTGCCGTTGAGCGTGGTCTCACTGGCAAAGGGCGGGAAGCCGGTCGCGGTGCCGGACTTCACCCGCGGTGGCTGGTCGAAGCCCCGGCCGGGACTGGACTCGCAGCCTTCGGAGATGCCCGGCTAGGCGGAGCACCGGCCTCGCGAGTGATGATGGCGGTTCGCGACCTTCGTGAGTGGCAATGAGGGTTCTCTTGAGGGGCAAGGCAAACATGGCGTGCCCCAGCGCGAGACCGGGCTGACCGACGGAAGCCGAGCCGCGCCCCAGCGTCCACAAAGGACACTTTTCTGAAGAAGGCTGTCCGACTTGGGCTGTTTGTGCGGTTTTGGACGGGGGTCGTGAGTGGCAATGAGGGTTCTAACCCGAATCGCCACTCACGACCCCCACGCGGAACCGTACATAAAGGCATCAACCAGGCCGCATAGTGAAGGCCTCCTTCCCCACCTTGATCGTCAGGAGTCCGGCAAAGTCGCATAAGTGCTGGTCGGCTCTACGGCCAGAGCAGGACAAGGCGGACGCGTCGTGATGGCCCCTTTGCGGAAGCAGGCTCACGCACAGGTACCACACTCCGGCCCTTGACTGTCCATAAGGGACACTTCACGAGACAGATGTGCCCGATTTGGTCGACTTGCACGGTTTCGGGAGGGGTCGTGAGTGGCAATGAGGGTTCTAACCCGAATCGCCACTCACGACCCCGCAAAAAACCGCACATAGCGACATCAATCGGACATTCAATCACTCGGCGATGTCCTTTGTGGACACGGAACTCTTCCGTTGATCAAACTCCGCCGCCGACACAGACGACCCTGCCACGGCCAGGGAAGGAGGCCTCACGAGTAGCGAGGGACGACGCGGTACACGCGCAGATCCTTCGGGGTCCCCTTCGCGCGGAAGTTCCGGCGCGGCCGCACGGTGACCGTGTCCGCGTCGAGTTCTTCGACGACGCTTTCGCTGGCCAGCACCTCGTCGCCGTCCGCGGCCGCCATGATCCGGGCGGCGATGTTGACGTCGACGCCGAGGTAGTCGTCGCCGACCCGCTGCGGGTTCCCGCGATGCAGTCCCGCACGCAGGTGGGGCAGGTAGCCTTCGGCCTTGATGACGCTCACGGCGGAGCACGTTTCGTAGGCGGCGTTCACCGCTTCGCCCGGGTCGGCGAACACGGCCATCACACCGTCGCCGAGCCCTTTGACGATGCTGCCGCGATGCCCGGTGACGATCGACTCGGTGACGTCGGAGACCTCGCGGAGCAGTTCGAGGACGCGGTCGTCGCCGGCGTGCAGTGCCCAGGTCGAGAAACCGACGAGGTCGGTGAACAGCACCGTGACGCCGTTCGCGGCCCTCGGCTGCGTTCCGGTCCGCCGGAGGGCCTTCCACGCCTGCACGGCGGCCAGCCCCAGCTCGCGGGTCGCGCTGGGCCGGTCCGCGCCCGCCTCGGCGAGCAGCCGGGCGAGCCGGTCGGACGAGCGGCCCGTCGACGGCGCGAGCGGGTCTTCGCCGGGGACGAGCCGCCGCAGGAACCGCGCACCGCGCACCAGCTCGCCCCGCTGGTCCGTCGCGCGCAGGAAGCGGCGGGTCCGGAGGTGCCACGGCTCGGGTCGATCGGTCACGATCAAGACAGTAGCCGCTCGCCGCCCGGGACGAGCACCTGTCACCGCCGTGACAAGAATCCCACCCACGCTTCCCCTTTAAGTCTTCGCGTGACAATTCACGATAAGGCTATTCCGTATACGCGTGACAAGATCGACGCGTAAAGAAAACACGAGAGATCTTTTCCTTTCCTCGTTGGTGACTTTCCACCTACATTCGGCTCCGAGCCCATTCAACGACGAAAGGACCTGGAAATGACGGAAACCCTCGTACGGAAGGGCGTTCGCCGGTTCTGCGCGGCCGGGATCGCCGCCGCGGTGGCGGGCACCGTAATGCTTTCCGCCGCCGGGACCGCGGCCGCCGTCGAAAAGAACCTCACGTACAAGGGCGGCTTCCCCATCATCGGCGACCAGCAGGTCGCGGTGGTCGTGAAGGCCGAAATCCCGGCGACCGCGAAGGCCGGGGAACCGATTTCGGTGCCGTTCACCCTCGACGTCGATTCGGGACAGGCCGCGGGTGACGGGCTCCGGCTGGTCGGCGCGAAGAAGCTCTCCGGCACGATCAGCTCGAAGGTCAACGTCGCGCTCGGCGAGCAGAAGGTGGCGATCCCCATCGAGCTGCCGATCCCCGACACCGAGGTGCCGGCCGAGGGTTCGCTGAAGTTCACCGCGACGGGCAAGGTCGACTTCACCATCCCCGCGGGCACGCCGGCCGGTGACGCGACCAGCAGCGTGGACGCCGCGGCGACCTCGCATATCAAGACCGACAGCTCGCTCGGCGAATTCGACGTCAACCTCACCCTCGACCCGCCCGACCAGGACGCCGTCCTCGGCAAGACGACCGTCAGCTGAGCACCCGTCTTCCCCCGGCTCGACGAGCCGGGGGAAGACGCGTCTTGACCTCCAGCGCACTGGAGGTCGCAAGCTGTCGATCATGTGGATTTGCGACAGGTGCGGTATCGAACATCCAGCCACCCCGGAGCCGCCCCGGTGCGTGCTCGACCGAGGCGAGGTCGGCATCGAAGAAGCCGGAGACCTCGGCCCGCACACCGGGCGATGGTGGACACACGAGGAACTGATCTCCGCGCCGCACAAGACCTTGCACCGTGAGCACGGCCGCGGCCTGCACAGCATCAAACGGGAACCTCAGTTCGCGATCGGACATTGGTCGTTCCTCGCGGTGACCCCGGCGGGCACCCTGCTCTGGGACCCGCCGTCCTGGTTGGACACCGAAGTACTCGACGTCGTGCGCGGCCTCGGCGACGTCGCCGCGATCGCCACCAGCCACCCGCATATGTTCGGTGCCCAGCTCAGCTGGAGCCGCGCGCTGGGCGGGGTCCCGGTGCTGGTCAACGAGCGCAATCGGGAATGGCTCCCCGCGCCCGACCCGGCCTTCGAATTCTGGGACGAGCACAGCGAACCCCTGCCGGGCCTCGAACTCGTCCGGCTCGGCGGGCATATGCGCGGCAGCGCCGTGGCCCGCACGCCGGACGGCAGCATCCTGGCAGGCGACACGATCTCCGGCGGACTCGCGCCGAACTGGGTGTCGTTCCAGCGCAGCTTCCCCAAGCACATCCCGATGTCCGCCGCCGTGGTCCGGCGCATCGTCGACCGGCTCGACGACTTCCCCTACGACCGGCTCTACACCCTCGGCGGCGACACCATCGATCAGGACGCCCGTGCCGTCGTGCGCCGCAGCGCCGAAACCCATATCCGGTGGGTGAACGGCGACTTCGACCACCTCACTTGATCGCGCGTTTGTCCTTGTTCCGGAAGGACAGCGCGATGAATCCCGCCATCGCCATGAAGAACGCGACGGCCCACATCCCCGCGCGGAAGCTGCCGGTCAGCCCCTGCAGCCACCCGGTGAGGTAAGGCCCGACGAAGCCCGACAGGTTACCGAAGGAGTTGATCAAGCCGATCCCCGCGGCGGCGCCGACACCGGTGAGGAAGGCGTTGGGCAGCTGCCAGAACACCGGGATGGCGGTGAACACGCCGACCGCGCAGATGGTCACCGCGATCATCACCCACAGCGGCGAGCCGAGGTACAGCGCACCGGCGATCGCGACCGCGCCGACGAACGCGGGGATGGCGACGTGCCCGGCCCGTTCGCCGGTGCGGTCGGAATGCCGTGCCCACACCACCATGGCCACGGCGGCCACCGCGTAGGGGATCGCCGTGATCAGCCCGATCTCCACGATGCTGTAGTCGGTCTGGAACTGTTGCTGGAAGCCCTTGATCACCTGCGGGAGGAAGAACGCGAGCACGTAGAGGCCGAAGATGATCCCGAAGTAGACGGCGCTCAGCGCGAGCACGCGCGGATCGGTCAGCGCCGATCGCGTGCTCACCTCCTCGCCGACCTCACGGGTGTCTTCCGCGTCGATGGCCGACTGCAACGCCGTGCGCTCCCCCGAGGTCAGCCACTTCGCGTCCTTCGGTTTGCTCGGCAGCAGGAAGAACACCGCCACACCGAGCAGGATCGACGGCACCCCTTCGGCGAAGAACATGAACCGCCAGCCGGCGTCGAAGCCCAAGACGCCGTCACCGTGTTTGATGAGCAGGGAGGAGACCGGGCTGCCGATGACCGACGAGAGCGGGACCGCGAGGAAGAACAGCGCGACGATCTTCGCTCGCTGCTTACGCGGGAACCAGTAGGTCAGGTACAGGATGATGCCGGGGAAGAAGCCGGCTTCGGCGATACCGAGCAGCACCCGGACGATGTAGAAGCCGACCTCGCCCTGGATGAACGCGGTCGCCGAGGCGACGAGGCCCCAGGTGACCATGATCCGCGCGATCCAGATCCGGGCACCGACCTTGTGCAGGATCACGTTGCTGGGCACTTCGAAGAAGAAGTAGCCGACGAAGAACAGGCCCGCGCCGAGCCCGTAGGCCGCCGAGCTGATGCCGAGGTCGGCGTTCATGGTGAGCGCCGCGAACCCGACGTTGACCCGGTCGAGATAGTTGAGCAGATAGAGCAGCCCGAGCAACGGGACAAGCCGGATCATCGCCTTGCGCACCGCTGACGCGGTGGACACCTCTGCCGTCTGTTCGTCCATCGCGCGAGTGTAGGGGGCGGTCAGAACAGCGGGGGAAGAAAGGCACCGAAATTTCCGCCCGCTGCCCGATCAGCCGGATCCGGGTCCACTTGGACCGTGTCGGGGTCGCGCGGGTCGTAGGTGACCTTCACCGTCGAACCCCGGGACGGGGCCTGCAACGGCGGGGAGATCATCGTCGTGATCACCGTCCGCTCCCCGGCGTCCGTGGGGAACCGGACCTGCACGGTGAAGCGAGGGTTCCCCATCACCCAGACGTTCGTGAACTCGACGCCGACGACGTGGCCGATCACCTGACGGCCGGTCTGTGCCAGCGCCTGCGCCCGGTCGTCCGCCTCCGCCCTGGTGACGAACGCCCGCCCCAGCACCATGAGCATCACCAGCGCCGTCACCCCGGCCACCCCCGGCACGAGATACGGCTCGTAGTAGACGACCCAGTCGACTTCGGTCCAGGGTTCGGCCGCGCCACGGCCGACCGGCAGCCGCTGCCCCACCGCCTCGGGCGGCGTCCATGAGGGAATCGCGGCGCCGCTGCCCAGCGTCACCCCGAGCGACGCCGCGAGTGAGCCGGCCCGGAAGCCGATCCCCATTCCCCGCAACGACATCCCGCCGCCCCACAGCATCGCGAAGCCGAGCGACGAGGCGACCGTGATCGAGATGCTGAACAACAGGACGAGCGAAACCGCCGGACCCGTTTCGTCGCCCCACGCGTCGACGCGGTTGAGCGACATCAGCCGGAAGCCGTCCAGCAGCCCGAGCGCGCCGGACCAGCCCACGACCGCCCACGCGAGCGTCGTCGGCACGCCGAGCAGCCACAGGCGCGGCCCGGGACGGCGGGCCTGCCGGGGGTCACCCGGCAGGCCGAACTCGAAAGACCCGAACATCGTTTCCGCCCCTTTACGCGATCGGGCCGAAAACAGCGACCTTGGCCGGGTCGGCGGGATCGACCCGGGCCTCGTGCCGGGTGCCCGGCGCGTACTGCTGGACCGTCGCCAGCGGCGCGATCAGCGGGGTCACCGTCTCGTAGGTGGTGCCGTCGGCGCGGGTGACCTCGAGGGTCGCGGTGTACTGCGCCTGCCCGGCGATCTTCCGGCCGGTCGGCTCCAGTGCGCGGATCACCAGGGTCGCGGGCTCGCAGGTGTCGTAGAGCCGCCGCAGTTCGGTGCCGTAGGCCTGCAGTTCCTGCTGCTGGCGCAGCTGCTCCTCCATCGGCAGCGCCAGGAACTCCGCCATGTCCGGGTCCGCGTTCAGGTTCCGGAACGCCTGCGCGGCCAGCTGCGGCGTCGGCAGCTGCGGGGTGATGTCGTGGCCCTGCGCGGCGGCCGCCTGCCGGAACTGCTCGGCGTGCCGCTGGAAGTCCTGCGCACCCCGCGCCATGCCCTGCTGCGTCGCGTCGTTGATCTTGTCGCGGATCTTCTTGAACATCGGGTGCCGCCTTTCGCCATGTCGTTCTCGCTGGACACAGCTTCGGCGGGGCGGCACGCTACCGAACCCAGGTTTTCCCGTCGTCGGTGGCGTCGAGGCAGGTCAGGGGCGCCCAGAAGACCGGCGAGCCCGCCGGTTCCGGCTTTTCGCGCCAGCGGGTGAGCCTCGCTCGCTGCCAGGCGTTCAGCTCGGTGACCGGATCCTCACCGGCGAGGGCGGTGTCGACGGCGATGACCAGATCGGACATCGGGTCCGCGCCGGGGACCGCGGCCGAGGTCGGCAGCGCCCAGACCGTGGCCGCGACCAGTCCCGCTCCGGCCGCGACGGCGGCGAGCAGCACGCCGAACGGCTCTGCCAGGCCGAAGTCGCTCGCGCTGGCGCAGCCGATCAGCGCCACCCGTGCGGGCATGGTGTCCACTTCGGACAGTGCGAGGTCGGCGGCGGTGAACGGCCGGTGCGCCCCGATCGGCGCCGCCGTGCCGGGCAGATCGGCCGTACAGGACAGGTGCAGCGCGGTCTGCGCGCCGTACTCGTCGCGGACGCGGCTGACGTGCCCCACGAACACCAGCCGTGAACAGGGCCGGGCCAGGAGGTCGGCGAGCAGACGGCGGTCGGTGTCGGTGCGGCGGACCAGCTCGAGCCCGCACGTGGCGGCGGGAAGGACCGGGCCGTCGGCCAGCCGCGCGTCCAGATGCCGGATCAGCGGGGACGTCGCGTCCTGCTTGCCGAGCACGGAACCCAGCTCGCCGAAGGCACTCTGGCCGGGGATACGCGGATCGAGCAGGTAGACGGGCGGGCCGTCGGCGGCGGGCGGACGGCGCGGGATCCCGGCCGGGGCGAGCAGTGAGACGTCGGCGATGTCGAGAACGCGCTCGTCGCTGTCGAAGCACGAGCCGATTTCGCCGATGTCCAGCACGTGATCGGCCCGCCGGTCGGGCAGGGCGAGCAGTCCCCACGGGACTCCGGCGAGGCTCGGCGACGGCTGGATCCGCAGCAGCGGACGGTTTCCTCCGGCGGCGGACCGCCGGAGCCGTCCGACCAGGTCGGCAGGCAGGAGATTGAGAGCGAGGACCCTGGCCAGGCGTTGTTCACCGGCGTGGCTGCCGAAGGCCTCTTCGCTCAGCGATCGCCGGACGGCGTCGGTGACGCTCTCGCCTTCGTGCGGTGTCGGCGAGGCGGCGTCCAGGTATTCGCGGGCGGTTCCGACCAGGGCGGCGTCGATCGGATGCGTGTGGACGCTGTCGAGGTCCTCGGTGGTCCGCCAGGTGAGGAAGGTGTGGCCGGCGTCGGCGAACCGCAGGAGGAACGTCTCACGTCCGGGCCGCGCGGCGGGCCAGGTCTCGACGGTTTCCGTGGCGGGCCGCGGCAGGCGGTACCGCTCGGCGGCGAGGCGGAGCCACGGCTCCAGCTCCATGGGCGAGGACGGCGACCAGCGCAGGGCGGGCGGTGGGGCGAGCCGGAGCGGCAGCGCCGACGTGACGGAACCCAGTGCCGCCAAGGGAAGCCGATCGTCCTCAGCGGACGGGAGGACGTCGAGGGTGGGCAGCGTTCCGGTGAGGCCGAGCGACGGCCCCTCGACCCCGGTGTACGCCCCGACCGCGCAGGTGCGCTCGATCAGTTCGGCCGCCAGCCTCGGCTCCTTCAGCCGGTCCAGCAACGCCAGTGTCAGAGCCATCGTCGGAGCCGCGATGTCGCGTGCCCAGGCCGTGCGCGCCGGTGGTGAGACGAACTCGAACCGGTACTCCGCCGCCGCGAGGGTCAGCGGGAGCGCCAGATCCAGCACCGCCCGCAGGTCTTCCCCTCGCGCGAACCCGATGGTGGCCGCCACGAAATCCGTGTGCACGTGGTCCGACCAGTCCCCCGACACCCGCGCCGATTCCCTTGCGCGGGTCGCGAGGTCCTCCGCCGTCGCCCAGTCGCCTTCCGCGGCGGCGCACCGGGCCAGTGCCGTGTCGACGAGGCGCAGGCCCGGAACGTCGCCGTTGGCCGTCCGGATCGCCTTCGCGTGCTCGAACTGGGCCTTGGCCTGCGCGACGTCGCCCGCGTACAGCAGCAATGTGCCCAGCGCGTGGCTCGCCTCCGCGACGTCGCCGGTCAGGCCCGCCGCCGCGAGTTCGTCGCGGGCGGCGACGATCGCGGCGACCGCGCCGGGGAAGTCACCCGCCAGGGCACGGGCCTCCGCCAGCCCGATGTCGGCCTTCGCGGCCACGGGGGCGCCCGTGTGCTGGGCGCTCAGCCTCAGCAGATCGGCCCGCGCGTCCGCGTCCTCGCCGCCCGCATGGAGGATCCGGGCCCGTTCGGCCCTGGCCATGGCTTGCTGCTGGACGGCCCGCTCGCGGACCTCGTCGATCTCCGCGAGGACGTCCAGCGTCGCCAGGATCTCCTCGAGCGCGGCCCGCGCCCCCGCCAGCTCCCCGGCGGCGATCTGGACGCGCACGTCGAAGATCCGCAGTTCCAGCTCGTCGGCACCGTGGACGTCGAGCAACTCGGGCGGATACTGTTCCGGCCCCGCTTCCTTGCGGAACGCCGCCCGGCGGCGCTGCCCGGCGATCAGCTCACGCGCCTTGGCGACGTCACCTTCCTCCGTGGCCAGCGAGATGAGCACGCGCTCGGCGACCTCCCGGGAGCCCTCGATCATCCGCGCCTCGGCGTACTGTCCGAAGTGGACGATAGCGGCGGCGCTCACCGCGAAGACCTCGAGCACGGCCTCGGCACATTGCCTCGCGTTGCGCAGATCACCCGCGGAGTAGCAGACGTGGGCCAGATCGCTGACGGCGGCGAGTTCGAGGTCGGTCCGGTCCAGTTCCCGCGCGATCTCCCGCATCCGCGCGTACTTCCGGTGCGCGCCGGCGACGTTCCGCACCGCGGCGAGTTGCTTGGCCTGATCCTGGACCTTGGCGGCTTCCTTGAGCAGCTTGCGGTATTTGCCCTCCGAAAGCGAGCACGCGGGCACTTCGCCGTACGACGCCGGGTCGAGACCGAAATGCCTTGCGACACAACGGCAGTTGTAGCCGTGTGAGATCGCGGGACTCAGTTCGGGCGGGAGCGGACGGTCCGGCGGGGTCCGGGGCGGCGGCATGCCGACGAGCACGTCAGAACTCCTCTTCGGCGGAAGCGGCCGCCGCCCGTTCGGCGAGTGTCCGGTCTTCCGGCGGACGAGCCCGCACGAGTGCGACCACTTCCGCCCGGTCTTCCGCCGTGGTCCCGATGACCCCCTCGCCCGCCACGCCGACGACGAGCGCCATCCGTCCACTCTGGACACTCTGGGTGCTCGCCGCGAGCCGGGTCGAGGCCTCGTCGAGGTCGGCTGTCCCGGTGAACCGCCCGGCGCCGAGTGAAAGCGGGACCTCCGCGAACGGCTCGCCGTCGTGCCACGCTGTCGCGGTGAGGGCCGCGTCGGCGAACGCGCCCGCGACGTCGACTTCGAGCCGGGCGGTGGCCGCACCCATGACGATCCGCCAGGTCACCGTGTCCTCGGCGGCGTCCAGGATCCCCGGCGGTACCCGTGCCCAGTCGACGCTCGCCCGCCCCGAAACCAGTACGCCTTCACCGGACGCGACAGGTTCGGTTCCGGCGGCCAGCGCGTACGCGCGCCGGCTCGGAGCCGCGGTTTCCAGGCGTGCCACAATTTCCGCCGCGGCGTCGGCACGCACGACGTCGTCCTGCTCGTCGAACCAGGTCGCGAGGCGGCCGCACAGGCCACGGACCTCGTCGGCGACCGGAGACGAGGCGGCCACCAAGGCGTCGTCCGCGATCGCCGTGTCGAACAGCTCCGCCGGGGAGGCTTCGAAACCGTCGAAGAGGCCTTCGGCCAGGTCCTCGACCGCGGCCGTGGCGACCGCCGATTCGAGGTCCAGCAACGCCGGGTCGAGCGACGGCACGCCGAGCGACGGGCCGGCGGGCCACCAGCGACGGATCCACAGCAGCAGAGCGAGCCTGGCCAGTTCCGGCCGGGCGGGGACGTCGGCATGCCCTTTACCGAGCGCGTCCAGGCTCGCCTCAGCCCCGATGAGCCGGGTGAGCCACGGTTCGGCGGCGCCCGCGTCGCTGAGTTCGATCCGCATCGAGGAAGCCCTGCCGGAAAGGAGATCGGCGAGCGCGAAGCGGATGAGAGCGCCGTCCGCCGCGACGACGGGAGTGTGCACCGGATGCGTCACGACACGGCCTCCAGCTCCGGCGCACGGGCCACGAGCGCGCGCCGCACCTTCGTCCGCAGGTCCATCGAGGTCGACCGCACCACGCCGGTGACGAGGTCACGGACGTCGGCGGCGTCGGCGGGCAGGTCACCGCGGACGTCGAAACCGTGCAGGCGGATCCAAAGCCTGCTGAGGAACTGCTTGGCGAACTCACGAAGATCACGCAGGAGTCCGGCGTCGGGTCGCGGGGTCAGCGGCGTGGCCCCGGCCAGTGCGCGGCGGGCGTGCAGTACGTAGCCCTCGCGGGCCACCTGGGCGTTGAGCCGCCGTGCGAACTCGGGGACCCCGGCGGGCGCGGCACCGTCGAGCGGCCGGAGCGCGGGCGCGAGCACGACACCGGCCGCGAAACAGGCGGCCAGCGCGGGCAGACCGAGCCCGAACCCGGCGGCGACCCGGGTGAGTTCGTCGTCGACGAGGTCGGCGACGGGAGCCCGCTCGTCCGCCGGGAGACGGCGCAGGGTGGCCCGCACCCGCCGTTCGACACTGCGTTCGAGCAGTTCCGCACCGGTTTCGTCCTGCCGGTTCAAGGGCGGGACCTCGGTGCGCTCCCCGCGTTGCAGGCCGAGATCCGGCACAGGCAGACCGGAGATCTCTTGGACGGCCTTACTCAAGGCGCGCGCCCCGTCCGGACCGCGAAGGGCCAGCCCGAGAGCGTGCCCGGCGGCCGAAGCGGCGAGAGCCCGCCACGAGGAGTCGGTCAGCTCTTCGACGAACGTTCGGAGCACCGGGATGTCTTGCGGCGCCACGGACTCAGCGTGCCAGCGGCGATGAAGCTCCGCGGTCAGATCCGCCGAAACCCGCGGATCCGCGAGGTACCGGGTGAGCTGATCGACACCGGCCGCGCCGCCCTCACCGTGCAGATCACGCAACGCCGCCGTGGCCGTCGCGGGTGCTTCCGGACCTGGCGCGCCGAACCCCGTGGCCAGCTCGTACGCCAGCGGGAAGCACACGTCCTGGACGTTGCCCGCCGTGATGCGCAACGCGCGGCGCCGGCGCTTCAAATGCGTGAACCACGCGGCCGTGGCACGCAGCCTGTCCGCGTCGGCCAGCAGCAGTTCCGTCAGCTCCGCGGCCGCGACCGCGTCCAGCACCGGACGGCCGAGCCGGGGACGCGCCGCCGTCCGGATCACCAGCGGGTCGATGATCTTCTTGATCGTCCTGGTCAGCGGGCCGCCGTCGGCCGAGGACAGGATCTCGACGCCGTCGATGCGTTCCCAGGCTTGAGTGAGGACGGCCGACCGCAGCCGGGAGTCACTCGAACCCGTCGTCATCGCCCTCCCCCTCGCGCTGCTTGCACTCTAACCGAGCAGACGACGTGAACGGTTTTCTCTCGGCCGATCACAGCACCGGTCCGTGCCAGGGGAAACCGTCGGGCGCGGCGGCGACACGGGCACGCAACTCGGCGTCGTCGTGGCCGTGGACTTCGTGAAGGAAAGGGAAGTCGTCCGGGTGGACGGTGAACTTGGCGACCGGCCGCACCGGCACCGGGCTGGCGACCTGCGCCGACCGGATCTCCCCTGTCGCGGGTTCCCGATCGAACGTGGCGGAAGGCAGCAGGTACACGGTGCCGGTCCGCCACGGTCGTCGCTCCAGCACCGTCGCGGTGATCGAGAAGTGATACCGCGCCTCGCCCCCGGCACGCACACACGCGTTGCACATGGACACCGGCATGCTGTCGCGATCCAGGATCGCGTAGAACATCGGCCAGATCCCGTCCGCCGCGGCGAACACCGCGCGCCGGCTGCCGAAATCCGTCAGGTCCGGTGGTCGGCGTGGCCGGAATTCGGCGATACCGGGGTCACCCGAGCCATGCAACACGAAGGCCGAGTGCTCGGCGGCATGGCAGAGAAACTGCCATTTCGGCGCGTCGGACCGGTAGTCGAACGGCCGGTCGGGGCCGGCGGCGAGTGCTTCGTCGAGTAGCTCGTCGAACTGCTCGCGCAGTCTCGCCGACGTGGAGACGACCGGCCGGCGCAGCCAATAGTCAGGCAGAGTCACCGTCCGGATCCTAGCCCTCCCCGACGAACCGGGCTGCAGACTATCCACTGTGGACACTCGTCCGGCGCAGGTAGCGACCCCGCGCGGCCGTTCGGACTAACTTTCGTCCGAATTGTACATACTTTCGTTGACTCTTGACGAAAGTCCTCTTAGGTTCAGCGGCGTCACAGCGTGTTCGGCTGTCCGACCTTGAGGAGCAACGATGCTTCCGTCTGTCCACAAACGCTTCAACCGGTCCATCGTCGCCTCATTGGCGCTGGTCACAGCCCTGTCAGGACTCGTGACCGCACCGGCCGAAGCGGCCGTCCCGCCCCAGCAACCCGGGGTCACGCTCCGCACGTACGACCTCCAGCGCGAGATCGACAAGCTCTGCGTGATCAAGACCGGTCAGACCCCCAACGTCGACAAACTGATGCCGACGATCAACTGGACGAGCACCGCCGATTTCGGGCTCGGCGAGCAATTCGTGTCCGAAGTGACCGGCAACCTCGACATCGCCACCGCCGGCCGGTACGAGTTCCGCCTCACCAGCGACGACGGCTCCCGGCTGCTCATCGATGGCCGGCGGGTGATCAACCACGACGGCCTGCACGGCGCGACCCCGGCGACCGGCTCCGTCGAGCTGGCCACAGGATACCGCGCGCTGCGGATCGACCATTTCGACAATCTTTACGACCAGCAGATCACCCTCGAATGGCGGCCACCGGGCGCCGCGGATTTCACGGTCGTGCCGAATTCGGTACTCAGCACCGACGCCGACGTCGTCCGGGTGACCTCGCCGGGCCGCAAGGAGTGCGAGGGCGTCGCGGACTCACCCGGTGACGGCTTGCCGCTGAACGGCGTCCACCCCGGTTTCACGCTGACGAACCTTCGGCCCGACGGTTTCCAGCCGCAGGTCACCGGAATGGATTGGCTACCGGACGGACGCCTCGCCATCGCCACGTGGGGCGGTTCCGACAAAGTGCTCGGTGAGGTCCACCTGCTGAGCAACGTCACCGGGAACACCGACCCCGCCAAGGTCCAGACCAAGCGGATCGCCAGCGGGTTGAAGGAACCGATGGGCGTCAAGTACGTCGACGGCAAGCTGTACGTGTCGGAGAAGACGCGGCTCGTCGAACTGAACGACACCAACGGCGACGGCGTGACCGACGACTACCGCACGGTCGCCACCTGGCCGTTCGGCGGCAACTTCCACGAGTTCGCGTTCGGGCTGCTGTACAAGGAAGGCTTCTTCTACGCCAACCTTTCCGTGTCCATCAACTACGGCGGCGCCACCACCGATCCACAGCCCGCGCCGAACCGCGGCACCACGATCAAGATCAACAAGAAGACCGGTGCGGTCTCCTACGTCGCCGGCGGGTTGCGTACCCCGCACGGCATCGGCTGGGGTCCGGAGGGCGACATCTTCGTCACCGACAACCAGGGCGGCTGGCTGCCCGCGAACAAGCTCGTGCGGATCAAACAGGACCGCTTCTTCAATCACTACACCAATCCGCCCGGACCCTTCGACTCGAAGCCGGTGACCGCGCCGGTGTTGTGGTTGCCGCACAACGAGATCGCGAACTCGCCGAGCAACATGGTCACCTTGTCGCAAGGTCCTTTCGCCGGGCAGATGGTGTACGGCGACGTGACCTACGGCGGTCTTCAGCGCGCGTTCCTGGAGAAGGTCAACGGCGAGTACCAGGGCGCCGTGTTCCGGATGACGCAAGGGCTCGAGTCGGGTGTCAGCCGGATCAGCCTCGGCCCCGACGGCGCGATCTACACCGGCGGCATCGACGGCGGCGGTAACTGGGGCCAGCCCGGCAAGCTCGCTTACGGGCTGCAGAAGGTGACGCCGAACGGGACGAACGCCTTCGACATCCTCAAGATGCGCGCCGTCGCGGGCGGCTTCGAACTCGAGTACACCCAGCCGCTGTCGGCCGAGACCACGCAGAACCTCGCGGCGAAGTACCAGGCGCAGCAGTGGCGCTACCAACCCACTCCCGCGTACGGCGGCCCGAAGATCGACGAGCAGACCTTGTCCGTCACCTCCGCGAGCCTTTCGGCCGACCGCAAGAAGGTCACGCTGCAGATGGCGGGCCTCAAGGCCGGGCACGTGGTGCACGTCCGCTCCCCGCGGCCGTTCGCTTCGGAGTCCGGTGCGGCGTTGTGGAGCACCGAGGCGTGGTACACGCTGAACTCCCTGGTCGGTGGCCCGGCGGCGAGTACGACCTACGAAGCGGAACGCGCCGCCCTTAGTGGTGGCGCCGCGGCCAACACCAACCACGCGGGCTACACCGGCACCGGCTTCGTCGACGGCTACTGGAACCAGGGCGCCGCGACGACGTTCACGGTGAACGTCCCCAAGGCCGGGACCTACAACGCGGCCTTGCGCTACGCGAACGGCCCGGATCCGGCGCCCGGGACCAAATCCGTGAGCGTCTACGTCAACGGCACCAAGGTCAAACAAGTCAGGCTCGCCAGTACTGGCAACTGGGACACCTGGAACTCCCAACCGGAAACACTCACCCTCGCCGCCGGAGCGAACTCGATCTCCTATCGCTACGACAGCGGAGACGGGGGCAACGTCAACCTCGACAGCCTTACGGTCACCGCGACCCAGCGCATCCAGTTGTTCGACGGCAAGAACCTCGACGCCTGGGAGAAACGCGCGGGCGGTGCCGCGACCTGGCCGGTGGCGGGCGGGGCGATGGAGTCGAACGGCGGTGACATCCGCACGAAGCAGCAGTTCGGCGACTTCCGGCTGCACGTCGAGTGGAACGAGCCGAACTATCCGCCCGAGGTGACCGGACAGGCCAGGGGCAACAGCGGCGTCTACCTTCAGGAACGTTACGAGCTTCAGGTGCTGGAGTCGTTCGGCGACACCACCCTCGCCAGCAACGAAGCCGGTGCGATCTACCTGAAGAAGGCGCCCGACCGGAACATGGCGGCGGCGCCGGGAACGTGGCAGACCTACGACGTCACCTTCCGCGCCGCGCGGTTCGACGGCGCCGGGAACAAGACCGACAACGCCCGGGTGACCGTGGTGTGGAACGGCGTCGTGGTCCACGACAACGTGGAGATCGACGGCGGCACGGGTGACAGCAACCCGGAGAACGCCGGGCCGGGCGCGATCCGGCTCCAGGACCACGGCGACCCCGGGGAGAACCCGCGGTTCCGCAACATCTGGATCGAACCCGTCGCCTGACAACGGAAGAGCGACCGGCAGGCCCGCGACAGTGGCCTGCCGGTCGTTCAACGCTTCTGGGCCACAGGATCGGCCGCGAGGACTTCACGGGCGACGAGCACACCGCCGACGAAGCCCACCGGCATCACGATCAGGACGGCGAACGGGATCAGGCTCAGCAGGGAGGCGGGAAGCCCGAGCCCGAGTGCGAGCGAACGGCGTTTGCGCAGCAGCAGCCGTCGCTGCTTGAGGTTCATCCCGCGCCGGTAGAACGGCACGGCGATCAGTTCCAGCGCCAGGAACCACGCCGTGACCAAGGCCAGCAGGACCGGCACGACGGTCTGGCCGACCACAGGGATGAAACCCGCGATCAACAGCGGGATGGTGAACATCAGCGAGCGCAGCACGAGCGACAGCCCGTCCTTCAGGCCCATCCCCAGCAACCGCCAGAACGACAGGTCCACGGCGCCGGGAACGCCGCCGAGATCGTCTTCGACCTTCTCCGCGATGTGCTCGTAGAACGGCCCGCCCACGGCGAGCGTGATCGCCGTGAACCCGATCAGGCAGAGGGCCAGCACCACGCCGAACACCGCGACGCCGACCGCCACCCGGATCGTCGTCCGCCAGCCCGGATCCCAGTCGTCCGCGAACGGGGTGACCAGCAGGGAGAGATCGTCGATCCAGAACGCCAGCGCCACGACACCGCCGAGCAGCAGCAGTGTGGTCAGCACCGCGGGCAGCGCGCCGATCAGCAGCAGTTTCGGCGATCGCAGCAGAATGCCCAGGCCTTGCCCGAACATCTTGAAACCCTTGAAGAAATCCCGCATCGGACAGTTCTATCAGCCGCCCGACGGGAGCGAGCCACTCCCGTCGGGGCCGGTCACGACGACGCGGAGGCTGACGTCTCCCCCGAACGGGACGGCGGTGACCTGCCAGGTCCGCGGCGAACCGACGTCGATCGTGGTCCGCGCCCGTTCGACCAGTGCCGGGACGCGGTCGACGGCCAGTGCGCGCAGGTCGAACCGCGGCACCTGCGCGTCGGTCGGCGCGAAGACCACGGTCAGCCGCCGCTCTTCGACCACCGCGGTGATCACCTGCGAGACGTCCGTCGCCCGCGCCAGGGAGTCGATCGCCCGGCGCAATTCCCCCTCGCCCAGCAGCGACCGCTCGACGGTGACCGTCGCGGAGCCTGACGAGGACGTGGTCGTGCCGGACTGCGTCTCTTCCGTCCGGGCAGGCGTTTCCGGCGCGGACAGTTCCGCGCGGAACAGGAACAGCACGAGCGCCGCGCCGAGCAGCAGCCCGAGGAACGCCAGCGCGGCGAACGCGCAGCCCTCCGGCGGCTCCTGCACCAGGCTGGACTCCGGAGCGGATTCGATCACGGCGTCGGCCACGCGGCGCTCCCACTCCGGCGACAGCCGCTCCACGATCTTCGCCTTCCACGGCCGGTCCGGCGGGTACTGGACGACGAGGACGTTGCCCGGGCGGTGGTCCGGGATGTCGACCAGATTGACGCCGTGCGTGATCTTCACGCGGTGCGACGGCGCGCCGTCGGGTGCGACGGTGAGGACGAAGTCGACCGGGATGTCTCCGGTTTCCGTGCCGCTCGCCCGCAGGCTCTCGATCTTGGCGAGTGCCACCACCGGGACGATCGCCGCCTCGCGAGCGCGTCGTGGTGCCCCGGCGGCGTAGAGCAGAAGGCCGTAGACGAGAGGAAGCCCCAGGCCGGCGATGATCAGGGGGACGTATTCGATGATGATGCCGACGACGAAGGCGCACAGTGTCGTCCCGATGACGATCCCGGCCAGGAAGCCACGGACGAGGGCGAGCGGACCGGGCCGGGCGGGTGCGGGGACAACCGACATGGACGTACTCCAGACTTTCGGGCGGCGGTCAGGCCGCGGGCAGCCAGTCGCTGAGGGCGGGACAGCGCCGGAGCGCCACGAAGATCTTCTTGTCGTCGTCCGGTGACGCCGGATCGAACAGCACTTCGGCGGTCGCGATCGTGGTGTCCCGGGTGCGGCGGGTCACCCAGTGCCGGACGCCCGCGAGATCGGTGAAGCACAGCGTGACGGTCGCGCCGACGGCCCGCTTCCCCGCTTCGTCCCCGCCGAGGTGGACCTTCACCTCGGCGATCCGGGCGGGCACACGACGGCCGTAGGTCAGGAGCCGGTCCCGCGTCCGGACCATTTCGGCGTACCGGCGGGAGACCCGAACGACGTACCACAGCACGAGAAGCGTCAAGACGAGCATGAGCAGGGGCACCCACCGGTCCGCGTAGTACATCAGCCACGCCCAGGACCCCCACTTTTCGTCCTCGTGGAAGACGGGGTCGACCGCGGTGCCGACGGCGAGCGGCGGAAGCCACTCTCGAGCGGAGTCACCGGTGCCGAGGGTGACGGCCGCGAAGACCAGCACGACCGGGAACGCCGGTCCCGACGGCCGTCCCTGGTAGCGCCGCACAGCGCCTCCCGCGAGCGTCGCCGCGAAGAGACAGCCGACGAAGGCGAAGGTCCCCCACATCAAGCCGTACGGCGGATCGCTGTCGCCACGGTCGTCGAAGACGCTGTCGATCGCCATGGTCCGGAACATCTCGACCAGCGTGCCGAATCCGTGCCCGGCCAGGAAACCGCAGGCCAGGGTGACGGCCGAAGCCACGATCGCGACGGCGAGCAGGCGCCGGTCTCCCCGCCTGCGCTCGATGCGGTCGTGCCGGGCCCGCGCCGGGTCCACTGTGTTCATCGCCTTCACCTCCGTTCGGCTCGCGTCCAGCCTGCGCCGGACCGGGTGCTACCGAACCCAGGTTTGGCCCCTAAACCCATTAGGCAAATCCAGAATGGACTATGGTAACGTGGCGGACATGGCAAGGGCGGGACTGACCACGGAGCGCGTGGTGCGGGCAGGGGCGGAGATGGCCGACGAGATCGGCTTCGAGCAGGTGACCCCGACGGAGCTCGCGAAGCGGTGCGGCGTCAAGACGGCGAGCCTGTACTCGCACGTGAAGAACGCCCACGAACTGAAGACCGAGATCGCCTTGCTGGCCTTGGCGGAACTCGCCGACCTGGCGTCGGCGGCGGTGGCAGGCCTGGCGGGCAAGGACGCGCTGATCGCACTGGCGAACGTCCACCGTGACTACGCCCTCGAACATCCCGGCCGGTTCGCCGCCGCGAGATTCCGGCTCGCGCCGGAGACGGCCGCCGCCAGCGCGGGTATCCGGCACGCCCAGCTGATGCGGGCGATCCTGCGCGGCTATGACCTGGCCGAACCGCACCAGACGCACGCGGTGCGGCTGCTGGGCAGTGTCTTCAGTGGTTACGTCGGCCTGGAGTCCTCCGGAAGCTTCAGCCACAGCAGTCCCGGCTCACAAGAGAGCTGGACCGAAATCCTCGACGCGCTCGATGTCCTCTTGCGCGCTTGGCCCCGAAAGAAATGACGAAGGAAATGCTCACGACCCCGATCACCGCCGCACTCGTCCGCGGCGCGCTGGACCTGGAGTACACCGAACGCGGCGTGCTCCCCCACCGGCTGACCGCGCACGCCCGGCAGCAGATCCCCGACGCCTTGCTGGCCATGGCGGAATCGCAGCCGTCCGGTGTGCGGCTGGTGTTCCACACCGCGGCCACGATCGTCGAGCTGGACGTCATCGCCACCAAGCGGGTCTACATCGGCGCGCCGCCCAGGCCCGACGGCGTCTACGAACTCCTCGTCGACGGACAGCCCAGCGGCAAGGCAAGCGTGGACGACGGCGACACGCTCACCATCGACATGGCAGCGGGCACCGCCCAGGCCGAGCCCGGCCCCGTACGAACCCTGCGCTTCTCCGGCCTGCCTGGCCACGAGAAGGACGTCGAGATCTGGCTGCCGCATGACGAAGCCACCCGGCTGGTCGCTTTGCGGACCGACGCGGAAGTCCACAATGTACAGCCGGTCGGCCGCAAGGTCTGGCTGCATCACGGGAGTTCGATCAGTCACGGCTCCAACGCGGCGACCCCGACCGGCACCTGGCCCGCGCTGGCCGCGAGGCTGGCCGGGATGGACCTGGTCAACCTCGGGTTCAGTGGCAGCGCGCTGCTCGACCCGTTCACCGCCCGTGCCATGCGGGACACGCCTGCCGACCTGATCAGCGTCAAGATCGGGATCAACCTCGTCAACTCCGATGTGCTGCGGCTGCGCGCGTTCGGCCCGGCCGTGCACGGTTTCCTCGACACCATCAGGGAAGGACACCCCACCACGCCGCTGCTGGTCATTTCGCCGATCTACTGCGCCATTCACGAGCACACGCCGGGACCCAGCGCCATGGATCCCAGCGCGCTGGGCGAAGGAAGGCTGCGGTTCGTCGCCACGGGCGATCCGGCGGAGACCGCGGCGGGCAAGCTGACCCTCACCACGATCCGCGGAGAACTCGCGCGCATCGTCAAGGAGCGCGCCGCCACCGACCCGAACCTGCGGTACCTCGACGGCCTCGAACTGTACGGCGAGGCCGACAACGCCGAACTGCCCTTGCCCGACGAGCTCCATCCGGACGCGGCCACGCACCGGCTCATCGGGGAACGCTTCGCACGGCTCGGTCTCGGCGGCTGAAAACCTCGTGGCACGCCTTAACGAAGTACATGAAGGCCCCCTTCCTTGCGCCTAGCGCAAGCAAGGGGGCCTTCATGTACTTCACGACCGGCCGCCGTCGCCACCGCTCACGAGGTTTAGGTAGGGCACCGGGCGCGGTACCTATTTTTCTTCCTGTCCAACGAAAGTCGGTACCGGGGTCCGGTGTCGCGGGATCACCCTGAGCGACACCGGATCACCGGTGCCGGGCCACCTTGGTCGCGCCCGGCTACCCACTGTGTCCAGTGCGGCCACCTCTCGCGCTGGATCTTCCCTCGCGAAAGTGAGTCACCGGTATGCGCCCAACCCCCTTAGCCCGTACCGCCACCACGCTGGCGGCCGCGGCCGCGGTCATCGGCTTCCTCGCCCCGTCCACGGCCACCGCCACCACCATCGAGGGCTACTCCCCCACCGTGCAGCGCGAGGCGGTCACCTCGCTGGCCGCCCAGGCGCGGATCAGCGAAGCCGCCGCCACCGCGTTGCTGCGGAAGCAGACCGGCAGTGTCGAGGCGCTGCGGAAGGCCACCGCCGCCTTGGGTTCCCGTGCCGCCGACGGCTATCTCGACGACGCCGCCGAACCGGTGGTGAACGTGCTCGACCAGGCCGCCGCGGACCAGGTGGCCGCGACCGGCGCGCGGGCCCGCGTGGTCAAACACTCCAGCGCCGCGCTGGCGGGAGCGCAGAACGCCCTGCAGGCGCTGCCCACGGTCGCGCACACGTCGATCGGCCTCGACCCGAAGAGCAACCAGGTGGTGCTGACCGTGTCCGACGCGGCCAAGGGCGCCGAAGCCCTCGTGAAGGCCGCCGAAGCACTCGGCGACCGGGTCCGCGTGGAGCGGACCACCGGCGAGATGCACACCGCGATCTACAACGGTGAGGCCATCACCGGCGGCGGCACCCGCTGCTCGGTCGGCTTCAACACCAACCGCGGCGGCCAGAACTACATCCTCGACGCCGGCCACTGCACCCGCGCGGTGTCACAGTGGAACGTCGGCCCGTCGCAGGGCTCGAGTTTCCCGAACAACGACTACGGCCTGATCCGCAACACCACCGGCAGCGCGCCCGGCGCGGTCACCCTGTGGAACGGATCCACCCAGCGGATCGCCTCCGCCGGATCCGCGACGGTCGGGCAGCGGATCAGCAAGAGCGGCAGCACCACCCATCTCACCTCGGGTTCGGTGCAGCGGCTGAACGTCACGGTGAACTACGCCGAAGGCTCGGTGTACCAGCTGATCCAGACCAACGCGCTGGTCAACCCGGGTGACTCGGGCGGCTGCCTCTTCTCCGGCAGCGTCGGACTGGGCATCACCTCCGGCAAGGGCAGCGGCACCTCGTACTTCCAGCCGCTCGGCGAGGCCATGAGCGCCTACAGCGTCACGCTCAACCCGTAACGGTTCCCGAGGCCGGGTCCTGGTCAGCGCGACCGGGCCCGGCCTCGGCCCGCGCGTGGAAATGGTCCACGGTGTGGTCGCGGAACCGCCGGGCGGCGGCGGAAAGGTAGGTGTCCTCGCGCCACGCGACGCTGAGCACGCGGCGGCAGTCGGGATCGTCGACGTCGAGCCAGACCACCGAAGTCCTGATCTCGGCCCGCAACCCGAGCGAGGGGACGAACGCGATGCCGAGACCCGCGTCGATGAGCTGGAAGAGTACGGCCGCTTCGTCACCTTCACAGACGATGTGGAGGTCTAGACCGGCCTTCGCGAAAAGATGGTCGGCGAGCTCGCGTTGCCAGTAACCGGGCCGTGTGGTCAGGAACGGCTCTCCGGCGAGGTCCGCGAGGCCGACGCGGCCGCGTCCGGCGAGCCGATGGCCGGACGGCACACACAGCATCACGCGTTCGTCCAGAAGCACGCGGCTTCGGATGTCGTTTCCGGACAACGGCTGCGACGTGACGCACAGGTCGACGTCGCCGGACCGCAGTTTCTCCGCCATCCCCTCCGCCGATGCCTGCGAAAGCCGCACGTCCACCAGCGGATGCCCGGGAATGAAGGTACGGAGCGGTTCGGTGAGGGCCAGCAGGCTTTCCGCCGCGACCGTGACGGTGCCGCGTTCCAGCCCGGCGGCGTCGTCGAGTTCTTGGCGGGCGTCCTCGAGTTCGGCGAGAACCCGGTCGACGCGGCGGAGGAACGCGGCGCCGAACCGGTTGAGCCGGATCCGGCGGCCGTGCCGGTCGAACAGGGGGACGCCGAGGTCGTTTTCCAGCCTGGCCAACGTCCGGCTGAGCGAGGGCTGCGCGACGCGCAGTTTCTCGGCGGCACGGCCGACGTGTTCGAGCCGGGCGACCGTCTGGAAGTACCGGAGCGCCAGAAGATCCATCGCTGATACCCAGTCTGCTATGAATAGATAACCGATCTCGTCTTGGACAGCATAAGGCCTCGGCTCTTACGTTCGGTCACGTGAGTGAAACCGTGACTACCCCAAGCCGGAAGGCGAACGGGACGCTGATGGTGAACCGGGTGCTCGTGAGCGCCCACGCCGTCGCGATCATCGGCCAGCCGGTCTTCGCCGGCGGCTATCTCGGCGGCGACTACGACATGCTCTCGCTGCACCGGGTGGGTGCCGACGCCGTGTCGTTCCTGGCGTACGCCCAGATCCTGGCGGCGCTCGTCCTGTGGCTGGTCCGCGGACCGCGCTGGGTGTTCTGGGTCAGCCTGCTGCTCGCGGCGGGCGAGACCGCGCAGTACTTCGCCGGCATGGACGGCGCGCTCGACCTGCACATCCCCCTCGGCGTCGCCCTTGTCGCCGGGATGGTGCTCACGACCGTCGCGCTCTGGCGTCCGCAAGTCCCGCGGACCGCCCGATGAGCCGCCGTCTTCCCCGGCGGACGTTCCTCGGGCTGACGGGCGGAGCCGGTGTCCTCCTCGCCGCCGGGCTCACCGCACCCCGGCTGCTCGCGCAGGGTTCGCCGGGCACCGGCGAGTTGCTGCGCAGCGGGCTCCCCCTGCCCGGACCGTTCCGGGTACCGCTGCCGATCCCGCCGGTGCTCCGTCCACACAGGACGGACGACGCGGATCACTACCGGATCACCCAGCGGGCGGCGACGGCCGAGATCCTCCCCGGTGTCCGGACACCGATCTGGGGCTATGACGGGATCTTCCCGGGGCCCACGATCGAATCGCGGCGGAACCGGACGACGGTGGTGCGCCACCGCAACGAACTTCCCGTCCCCACCGTGGTCCACCTGCACGGTGGGCACACACCCGCCGACTCCGACGGCTACCCGACCGACCTCGTCCTGCCGCTGTCCGGCTGGGACGCCGGACACGGCGGGCACGGCATGGTCGACGCCCGCGCCCGGATCGCGAACGGCGAACGCGACTATGTCTTCCCGTTCCGGCAGCGGGCCGCGACCCTGTGGTACCACGACCATCGCATGGATTTCACCGGTCCCGCCGTCTATCGCGGCCTCGCCGGTTTCCATCTGGTGCGCGACGACGAGGAAGAGGCGCTGGGGCTCCCGTCCGGGGATCGCGAGCTGCCCCTGATGATCGCCGACCGGTCCTTCGACGAGCACGGTGCCTTCGCGTACCCGTCGCTCGACCGGACCTTGCGGACCACGCCGGGAGTGGAAAGTGCTTTCGTGGAGGGCGTTTTCGGGGACGTCATCCTCGTCAACGGCGCGCCGTGGCCGGTACACGAGGTCTCGGCCGTGCGGTACCGGCTCCGTGTCCTGAACGGCTCCAACGCCCGCCGCTACGACCTCGCGCTCGACCCTCCGCCGCCCGGCGGAGGTGGCTTCGTCCAGATCGGTGGCGACCAAGGCCTCCTCGACGCGCCGCGCGCGCACGACCACCTTCCCATCGGACCGGCGGAGCGGTACGACCTCGTCGTCGACTTCGGCCGGTACCCGGTGGGTACCGAAGTCACCCTGGTGAACCGGCTCGGCACCGGCTCGACCGCGCAGGTCATGCGGTTCGTCGTCGCCCGCCGCGCACCGGACGAGAGCCGGGTCCCGGCGAAGCTCGGCGAAATCGAGCCGCTCGCGCGTGAGCAGGCCACGACCACACGGGAGTTCTCATTCCGCGCCGGGACCGTCCACGGCCGCGCGGGCTGGGTGATCGGCGGCGAACCGTTCTCACCGGATCTGATGTCGGCGAGCCCGCGCCTTGGTGACGTCGAGATCTGGCGATTCGTCGCCGACATCCACCACCCCGTGCATCTGCACCTGGTGGGCTTCCGGATCCTCTCGCGCGGCGGGCGTCCGCCGGGACCGTTCGACGGCGGCATCAAGGACACCGTCGATCTGAAGCCGGGCGAGTCGGTCGAGGTCATCGCCCGCTTCGACGGCTACCGCGGCCGCTACGTCTTCCACTGCCACAACGCCGAACACGAGGACATGGCGATGATGGCGAACTTCGAGGTGGTGTGACCCGGCTCAGCCCCGGACCGGGTTGGTCAGTTCGCCGACCCCCTCGATGGCCACGGTGACCTCGTCCCCCGGCTTCATGGGGCCGACCCCCGCCGGGCTGCCGGTGAGCACGACGTCGCCGGGACGCAGCGTGAACCAGCGGGTGACCCAGGCGAGGATCGCGGGCACACTGAAGATCATCTCCGCGGTGGTGGACCGCTGCACGGTGAGATCGTTGATCCGGGTGGTCACCTGCAGGTCTCCGTTCTCGATGTCGGTGGTGATCCAGGGCCCCAGCGGCAGGAACGTGTCGGCGCTCTTGGCGCGGGCCCACTGACCGTCCGCCCGCCAGTCGTGCGCGGTGACGTCGTTGGCGCAGGTGTAGCCGAGGATGTGCTCGGTGGCGTTGTCGATGGTCAGGTTCCGCGCGGTCCTGCCGATGACGACGGCCAGTTCGCCCTCGTACTCCAGGCGTTCGACCTCCGGTGGACGCACAATCGGCTTCCCCGGACCGGTGACGGCGTTGGGCGCTTTGAGGAACAGGGCGGGCCGCTCCGGCCACGGACGGCCCTTTTCCTCGAGCTGACAGGCGTAGTTGCCGCCGACGCAGACGATCGTGCGCGGGTCGCACGGGGCCAGCAGCCGGACGCCGGACAGCGGGCCGACGACCTCGCCGGGGCCGGTGGCCGGGTCGTAGGCGCGGACGAGGTCACCCTCGACGCATCCCGTCCGGCAGGTTCCGTCGATGGCGAAGCGAATCAGGCGCATTCCGCACCACCGAGCGCTTCGCGGAGCAGTTCGAGCGGATGCCACGCCGTCCGGCCGGCGCCGTGGAAGATCTGCTGGCGGCAGGAAACTCCCGTGGCGGCGACCAGCGTTCCCGCCGGTTCCTTGTCCAGCGCGGGGAAAAGACGGTCCCGGCCGACGGCCATCGAGGTCTCGTAGTGCTCGGCCTCGAAGCCGAACGAGCCCGCCATCCCGCAACAGCCCGAGTCGATCTCGGCGACCTCCAGCCCCGGGATTCGGCGCAGGAGTGCCATGGTGGCGGCGGTGCCGACCTCCGCCTTCTGGTGACAGTGGCCGTGGAAGACCACGCGCCGTCCGCTGAGCCACGACCGTTCGGGCAGTTTCAGCCTGCCGTCGTCGATGGCCTCGACGAGCAGTTCCTCGACCTGCCGCACCCGTTCTTTGACCTGTCGTGCTTCGGGAAGGTCCGGCAGCAACGCCAAAGTCTCGTCGCGCAGGGTGAACACGCACGAGGGTTCACAGCCGACGATCGGCGATCCCGGTTCGGTGTCGCGGGCCAGCGAGGTGACCAGTCCGGCGGCCTTCTTCTTGGCGTCGTCGAGCAGCCCCTTGGACAGGCTTGACCGTCCGCAGCAGCCACCGGAAGCGAGCTCCACCGCCCAGCCCGCGCTTTCGAGCAGCTCGATCGCAGCCTTGCCGATCTGCGGTTCGGTGAAGGTCGTGAAAGAGTCCGCCAGCCAGTTCACCGTGCCCGCCGTACCCGAAGCCTTCCCTGATCCGGCTGTGCGGCGGCGATTCCAGCGCACGAGGTTGTCCCGCACGAATTTCGGCAGCGGGCGTTCGGCCTTGATGCCGACGGTCCGTTCCATGATCCGCCGGAGCACGCCGATCCGGCCGGGCACATTGGACAGTGGCGCGGTGGCCGAGCCGAGCCGGTTGAGGAACCGGATGGAGCCGAAGATCCGCGAACGCAGCGGGGTGCCGTGCTCCTCGTGGTGCTGGTACAGCGTCTCGGCCTTGAGCGAGGCCATGTCGACGCTCATCGGGCATTCGCTCTTGCAGGCCTTGCACATCAGGCACAGGTCGAGGATCTCGTGCAGGCGTTCCCCACCGAGCGCGGCCTTCGGATCCGGCTCGGAGAGCGCCTTGACCAAGGCGTTGGCACGACCGCGCGTGGAATGCTCTTCCTGCAGGGTGACCTGATAGGACGGACACATCACGCCACCGGTGGTCTTGCGGCACAACCCGATGTTCATACAGCGGTCGGCGGCGTCGCGCATCCCACCCCCGCCGACGACCTCGAACGACAACATGGTCCGCAAGGGCGGCGCGGGCGGCAAGGCGTCACGGTCACGCAGGTTCTCCGTCATGGGGGGCGCGTCGACGATCTTGCCGGGATTCATCGTGCCCGCGGGGTCGAACAGCTTTTTGACCTGGCGCATGGCTTCGTAGAGTTCGTCGCCGAAGATCTCGCGGTTGAACTCGGAGCGTGCCAGGCCGTCGCCGTGTTCGGAGGAGTTCACGCCACCGTATTCGGCCACGAGGTCCTTGATCTTCGCCGCGACCACGCGCATCGTGTCGACCTGCGCGGGATCGGTGAGGTCGACGAACGGCCTGATGTGCAGGCAGCCGACCGAACAATGGCCGTAGAACCCGGCTTCGAGCCGGTGCTCGTCGAGGATTTCCTTGAACCGCGCGGTGTATTCCGCGAGATGTGCCGGGTCGACGGCGGTGTCCTCGATGAACGCGAGCGGCCGTTTGGTGCCTTCGCCCGCCGCCATCAGCAGCCCGAGGCTGGACTTGCGCACCTTCAGCAGGGCCGCCTGCTCGGCGGCGGTGACGAGCTTGAGCGTGTGGTAGCCGTGCCCGTCGCGCTCCCAGAGCGAGGCGACTTCGTCGAGTTTCGCCGCCAGGGCCGCCTCGTCGTCACCGGAGAACGACACGAACAGCAGCGCCGCCGGGTCGCCGACGAGGTGGTCGCCGAGGTCGGCGTACTCGATCTTTTCCCTGGACAGATCGAGGATGGTCTTGTCCATCAGTTCGACCTGGTGCGGCTCACAGCTGAGCGCGTCGAGCGTGGCCGAGATCGCGCCCTGTGTCGTATCGAAATGCCCGACCGCGTAGACGGTCTTCTTCGGCTTGGGCACCAGGTCGACTTCGATCCGGGTGGCCAGTACGAGCGTGCCTTCGGCGCCGACGACGAATTTCGCCAGGTCGAAGGGATTCTCGTCGCCGTATCCAGAGAGGCGGTCGAGCCGGTAGCCGCAGGCGCGACGCCAGAACAACGGCATGCCCTTCGCGATGGCGTCCTCGTGCGCGGTGACCAGTTCGGGCAGGTCGCGGTAGATGCGGCCTTCGAGGGTGTCCGCTTCGGCACGCCGCAGGCGTTCGGCCTCGTTCACCGGTTCCAGCCGGGCGGTGGAACCGTCGGCGAGGACGACGTCCAGCGCGCGGATGTGGTCGATGGTCATCCCGAAGGTCAGCGATCCGGAACCGGCGGAGTTGTTGCCGACCATGCCGCCGATGGTGGCGCGGTTGCTGGTGGAGGTGTCGGGCCCGAACATCAGCCCGTGCGCGGCCGCCGCCTTGTTCAGCTGGTCCTGGACGACTCCGGGTTCGACGACGGCGGTGCGCGCGACAGGGTCGAGGTCGACGATCCGGTTCATATGCCGTGACAGGTCGAGCACCAGGCCGGGACCGACGGTCTGCCCGGCGAGGCTGGTGCCCGCCCCGCGGGGGACGACGGGCACGCCGAATTCCGTCGCCGTGGCCACAGCCGCGGCGACGTCGTCGTGATCGAGCGGGAACACGACTCCGCGCGGCATGATCGAATACATGCTGGCGTCACGGGAAAACAGGTGGCGCGTGTAGTCGTCGAAGGCGACTTCCCCCTTGATCCGCGCGTGCAGCGCGTCTTCGAGCGGGCTGATGCGGGTCAGTTCGGCGGTCATCGGCGGGCCTCAGTCGTTCTGCAGGTGGTCGAGCGCGTCCTGCAGGCCGCGCGGATCGGCCGGGGCACCGGCGAGCGTGAGTCCCATTTGGACTCCGGCCAGGGTGCCGGCGAGGGTGAGATCGTTGAACGCGCCGAGATGGCCGATCCGGAAGATCTTCCCGGCGAGTTTGCCCAGTCCCGCGCCCAAGGACATGTCGAACCGGTCGAGGATGATCGCCCTGACCTTGTCCGCGTCGACACCTTCGGGCATCAGGACCGCTGTCAGCGAACCGGAATGCTCGCGCTCGTCCTGGCAGAGGACCTCCAGCCCCCAGCCGCGCACGGCGGCTCGCGTGGCGGCGGCGTGCCGGGCATGGCGCGCGAAGACGTTCTCCAGGCCCTCGTCGTAAAGCAGGCGCAAGGCCTCTCGCAGGCCGTACATGAGGTTGGTATTGGGGGTATAGGGGAAGAATCCGCGCTCGTTCGCGGCGAGCATCGGGCCCCAGTCCCAGAAGATCTTCGGCAGGGCCGCGGTCTTGGCGGCTTCGAGTGCCTTGTCGCTGATCGCGTTGAAACTCATGCCCGGCGGGAGCATGAGGCCCTTCTGCGAGCCCGCGACGGTGACGTCGACACCCCATTCGTCGTGCCGGTAGTCGATCGAACCCAGTGACGAGATCGTGTCGACCAGCAGCAGCGCGGGATGTCCGGCGGCGTCGATCGCGGCCCGGATCTCCGCGATCCGGCTGGCGACACCGGTGGAGGTCTCGTTGTGGACCACGCAGACCGCCTTGATCCGGTGGGCGGTGTCGGCGGCGAGCTTGTCGGCGACCACCTCGGGGTCGGCGCCGTGCCGCCAGTCCCCCGGCACGAAGTCGACGTGCAGCCCCAGCCCCCTCGCCATCTCCTGCCACAGCGTGGCGAAGTGACCGGTCTCGAACGCGAGGACGGTGTCACCCGGACTCAACGTGTTGGTCAGGGCCGCCTCCCACGCACCGGTCCCGGTGGCGGGATAGATGACCACGGGGTTCGTCGTGCCGAAGACGGGCTTGATGTCGCGCAGCAGCTGCGTGCTCAGCTCCTGGAATTCGGGACCGCGGTGGTCGATGGTGGCCGCCGACATCGCACGGCGCACTACGTCCGGGACGTTCGTCGGGCCCGGGATCTGCAGGAAGTGACGTCCGGCCGCGTATGTCATGTGCGCCTCCACGCTCGGGCTTCGGAATGTTCCACAGAGCGAAACCTTGGTCTCGCTGCCTGAAAGGTATACCGTGTACCGAACTCCGTCGAGGGGGTACCCGAAACAAGTTCGACCCGATTCCCTGACCGTGTCAGCGCCGACCGCAGAGGATTCCCATGTCCATACAACTCGTCACGATCGTGGCGCTCGCCCTCGTCTTCCTGATCGCGACCGTGCTCCCCGTCCACATGGGAGCGCTGGCGTTCGTCGCCGCCTTCGTGATCGGCACGGCGTTCGCCGGGGAGAGCACCGACGACATCGTCTCCGGCTTTCCCGGCGATCTCTTCGTCATCCTGGTAGGGGTGACGTTGCTGTTCGCGATAGCCAAAGGCAACGGCACCGTCGACCGGCTCGTACATCTGGTGGTGCGCGCCGTCGGCGGACGGATCGCGCTGATCCCCTGGGTGATGTTCGTGGTCACCGCGGCGTTGACCGCGGTCGGTGCCGTGGTGCCGGCGGCGGTGGCGATCATCGCGCCGATCGGGATGGGCTTCGCCCGCCGTTACCGGATCAACCCGATGTTGATGGGCCTGCTGATCATCAACGGCGCCAGCGCGGGCGGCTTCTCCCCCATCAGCATCTTCGGCAGCATCGTCAACGGCGTCGTCGCCCGTGACAACCTGCCCAGCAATCCCGGGCTGCTGTTCGTGTCTTCCTTCGTTTTCAATCTGTTGCTGTGCGTCGTGGTGTTCTTCCTCTTCGGTGGCCGCGAACTGATCCGCCGGTCTTCGGCCGCCGTGGCGCAGGTCGTCGCCGTGACGGCTCAGCCCGCGACCGCCCTCGCGCTCAGCGGTTCACCGGCAGGCGCGACCAGGAGCGGCGGCGCCGAAGACCCGGCGCCCACGCCTCCCAGCAGCGGAACCGGCGAACCCGAAGAGCGGCTTCCACTCACCCGCGACCACGTGTTCACCCTGATCGGCCTGGCCGCGCTCGCGGTGGGCGCGCTGGTGTTCAAACTCGACGTCGGGTTCACCGCACTGACCGTGGCGACGGTGCTGTCGCTGGTCTCGCCGGGATCGGCCAAGGCGGCCATCGGTGAGGTGGCCTGGCCGACGGTGCTGTTGATCTGCGGGATCGTCACCTTCGTCTCGCTGATGGAGCGGGTCGGCACGATCGACTGGCTGGGCCAGCTGGTGACCCGGATCGGTTCGCCCCTGCTGGCCGCGATCCTGATCTGCGCGATCGGCGCGGTGGTTTCGGCGTTCGCGTCGACGACGGGGATCCTCGGCGCGCTCATCCCGCTCGCGGTGCCGTTCCTGCTGGCAGGCGAGGTCGGCGCGGTCAGCATGATCATCGCGCTGGCGATCTCGTCGTCGGTCGTCGACTCGTCGCCGTTCTCGACCAGCGGCGCACTGGTCGTGGCCAACGCGCCCGCCGGACAGAACGACCGGGTGTTCCGGGGCCTGATGATCTGGGGCTTCAGTATGTGCGCGGTCGCGCCCATCACGACGTGGCTGCTGTTCGTCCTGCCCGGCTGGGGCTGAGCCTCGGTCCACATCGGACGGTCAAGCCAGGTGTCGGTACAGCTGGTCGTGAGTGGCGATTCGGGGTGTAAAACCAATAGCCACACAACACCCCCCCGCGCCGATCGGGGTAGGGGGTGGGGGCGGCAGCCCAACGGGTGGGGGGT
>NZ_JBVIRO010000014.1:0-51797 GCF_055575975.1 Amycolatopsis sp. NPDC033938 | reverse complement strand
CCCCTCCACACCGTGGAGGTTCACCTGTGGTGCGTGTATGCGGGGCTGTGGGGGTGGTTTCGGTTCAAACACGTCCGGCCCCCCCCACGACCCACCGGACCCTAGCGGGATCGGCGTTCGGCCAGCCAGCGCTCCGAGTCGGGAGTGCCCCCGTCGAGCTGATCCACCACCTCGTCCAGGAAACTGCCGTGCCCGTGGGCTGCCAGCGCTTTCAGCACCGCTTCGGGGTCGCCGTCCTCGATGATCGCGAGCAGCTCGCGATGCCGCTCGACGTTCCGCATCAGCGACTCGCCGTCACGGCGGGCACTGCGATTGAGCGCCATGCACAACTGCATCTGCAGGGAGAGGGCGCGATACGCCTCGGTGACACGGTCGTGCCCGGCGAGCGCGACGATCGATTGGTGGAAGTCGTACTTCCGCTGTGTGAAGACACCTTCGTCGCCGTCGAGGCCCGCCTGTTCGAAAGCCGCCAGCGCGTCCCGGCAGGCCTGCAGCCGCTCCGGCGACCGGACCGGGATTCCGATCCTGACGGCGAAGGCCTCGAGTTCCTCGCGAAGGGTGATGATCTCGTAGACGTCGTGGCGGGTCAGGGGACGCACGATGACACCGCGCCGCGGGTGAGGAACGACCAGCCCCTCGAAAGCCAGGATCTGCAGCGCCTCACGCAACGGCGGGCGGGACACCCCGAGCCGCTCGGTGAGCTTGGCCTCGACCAAACGTGTGCCGGGCGGGAGTTCGCCGGAAAGGATCATCGCGCGCAACGCCTGGGTCGCCAGCTCGGCCATACTCGGCGGCGCGACGATCCGGCCGTCGTACTGCGTGGTGGTCATCGAGACTCCCTCCCTTTCTGTATACGGTATATCAGTTCCTCTCCCTGCGTGAGCGGTGGGTGACTTTTCGCTCGGCGAACTTCGATGCTGCCGGTCTGTGGGCATGACGAGGGGCCCGTCGCCGGTGTGGCTGGCGGGCTCCTCGGGTCATGCAGGGTTAAGCGGCGGCGCGGTGGAGGGTGTTGCGCCGGGGTCTTCGTAACGGATCCAAATACTGCGGCGGCCTGAACTCCGGTAGCCCGTCGGCCGCCATCCGGACTTCCCAGTCCCCATGGTGGATCAGCCGGTGATGCAACCCACAGAGCAGGGTGAGATTCCGTAGATCGGTGGGTCCACCGTCGGCCCAGTGATCGATGTGGTGGGCGTGGCAGTGTTTCGGCTGCCGATGACAGCCGGGGAACGCACAGCCCCGGTCCCGGATGTTCAACGCCCGTCGTTGCCCCGGGGTGACGAACCGTCGCAGCCGCCCCATATCGAGAGGTTCCCCGGAAGCGCTCAACACCACCGGCAACATCAAACAATCACAGGCGGCCAGTCGTGCCTCGCGGGCGGTCATCTCACCAACGAAATCCAGACACGCCGTGCCGATCCCAGACTTCAGCTCTTCGAGCCCGATGGTGACGTGCACCAAGGTCCGGTAACCGCTGGTGCCGGGCTGGTCCGGGCACGCGATCGCCAGATCCAGGACCTCGGCGAAGGCGTCGCCTTGCCGTTCGGCTTTCGTGCGAGGGTCGGCCTGGCCGAACTCGTCCACTGGTCGTGGTTTGGCGTAGGCGTCGAGCATGGCGGCGGTGCGGGCACCGAGTTCGTCATCCAGCAACCCCGAGAGTTTCCAGAAGCCGTCCTTGCGGCGCTCCAGGCTGACTTCCCGCGAGGGCTGGGCCGGTTCGGGGTCCTTGGGTTCCTTGCCGTCGGGGTCGAGCCAGCCCAGCAGGTTCTCCTCGGCCTTCCCGAGCTGTTTCGGCCCTGCCTCCCGGGCAAGATCAGCCAGGACCTTCTCCGCATACTCCCGATCCTCCGGGGCTGTATCCGCCGGGATCTTCTTCAAGATCTCCAGGATCTGATCGATCCGATGCTCCCCGATCACACCCTCAGCAGCCGCCGCCGCGGTCGCCGGAGCCAACGCAGGAATCTCCGTGCCATCAAGAGCACGCGTCGGGTTCAACGCGATCGCCCGCCGCACAATCGCACCCGCCTCACCCCGGGTCAACCCCGCCACATCAGCGAGCCACGACGCCGTCGAACCATAGCCATACAAGTCTTTCGGACCACGAGACTCGACCTCCGCCACAAACCGCCCCAACGCAGCCGACGCGATCCGGATCACCAGCAGAGTCTGTCGCACACCATGGGCAAGCTCCAGCCCGCCGGCACGCCACAACTCCTGCGGCAACTCAGGAAGAAAAGTCTCGGACACCCCTCCATAATACCAAACAATGCTCGAACATGTGTTCGTAATTTTAAGCAACAATGAATCGGCACATTGACCACTGCAGGGTGATAGCACCAGATAAAGCAGCTACTGCGAGACATCACATTTAGGGATCCCAACAGAGTGGGCCTTGGGGTGTGACTTGATGCCGCGTCTCGGTGATCGCCTGCGAGGGGTGGCAGCTGCACACACGGGAGGTCGATGACGTTCTACGGGAATAGGTCGAACCGTTGTTGCCGCGGGCTGAGCGCCGATTTCGGTATCCGGGGCGCAAGCGGTTGGATGACCGTAAGGCGTTGTGCGGGATCATGTTCGTGCTCTATACGGCGATCCCGTGAGAGTTCGTGCCGCAGGAGCTGAGTTATGGCTCGGCCATCACGCGCTGGCGCCGGTTGGGGGCCGGAAACCGGTCCCAGTCCGGTCGATCGAGCCCGTATCGGGTCGAAACACCACGTGATCACCGACGGCACCGGCATCCCGCTCGCGGCTACTGTGACCGGCGGAAACCGGCACGATGCCACCCAGCGGATGCCGTTGGTCCACACGACTCCAGCCTTGGCGTTTACCGCTAGGTCGCCGAAGACGCCTTCGCCCTGCCGCACTGACTCCGGCGTCTACGCCTCCGATGGGAGATCCGCGAAGCCTTCCTCACCATCATCTGCGGCGCAGACTCAAAGCCCACTCAATCAAGCCACGTGACAGAGACCACTTGGACTTTTCGTCCAAGACTTATACAGTCGGTCTGGTGACCAACGAGCATCCGTATCCCCCGGCCTTCCGCAGCGGCGACCTGGTTTCCGTGTCCGGGCGGCTCGGGGTGACCGAGACGGGCGAGCTGGCGCCAGGCGGATTCGACGCCGAGTGCCCGCAGGCCTTCGGAAACCTCGACGCCGCACTGCGCTCGGCGGGTGCGAGCCGGGCCGACGTGATGAAGGTCGTCGTCTATCTGACCGACATCGCCGACCGCGACGGCCTCAACCGTGTCTACGAAGAGTTCTTCGCCGAGCCGCGGCCCGCGCGCACCTGTGTCGGCGTGGCTTCCCTGCCCTATGGCGGTGTCGTGGAAGTCGAGGCGCTCGCCCGGGTCCGCGATGTCTGAGCAGGACGCGATCCTCGACGCGCTCGCCCCAGTCGCCGACGGGATCGCGGCGACGCTCGGTTCGTTCTGCGAGGTCGTCGTGCACGACTTCCGCCGTCCGGAGAAGTCGGTGGTGGCGATCGCGGGATCGGTCACCGACCGCAGTGTCGGCGGGTCGATGAGCGAGATCGGCATGGGCCTGCTCGCCCGCGGTGACGAGGCGGAGGACCAGCTGAACTACGTCACCCGCACCGCTTCCGGCAAGCTCGTGAAGTCCTCGACCATGTTGCTGCGCGACAGCGGCGGCTCGGTGTTCGGCGCGCTGTGCGTCAATCTCGACGTCACCGCGCTCGGCCAGCTGCGGACCCTCGTCGGCGAGCTCGCCGACGTCGGCACCACCGCCGAGATGCCGACCACCACCTTCGGCGACGACGTCGACGCGGTGGTGGACGCGATCGTCGACGAACACCAGCTGCGGCTGAACAAACCGTGGGCCGCGCTCAGCCGTGAAGAGCGGCTCGACCTGTTCCGCAGCCTGCACGCGCGCGGCGTCTTCGCCGTCCGGCGGGCGGTGCCGCAGGTCGCGGCCCGCATCGGGATCTCCCGAGCCTCCGCTTACAACTACCTGTCCGAAATCCGTGATCAAGGAGCATCATGACCGCCCCCGTGACCATCGACGACATCCGCGACGCCGCCGCTCGCCTGGCCGGAGTCGCACACCGGACCCCGGTCGTGCGCTCCCGCACCCTCGACGACCTCGTCGGCGCCGAGGTCCTGATCAAATGCGAGAACCTCCAGCGCGTCGGCGCCTTCAAGTTCCGTGGCGCGTACAACGCCGCTTCCCGGCTCTCGCCGGAGCAGCTGGCCAAGGGCATCGCCGCCTACTCCTCGGGCAACCACGCCCAGGCCGTCGCGCTCGCGGCGCGGGAACTCGGGAGCAGCGCGGTCATCCTGATCCCGGAGGACACTCCGCAGTCCAAAAAGGACGCCACCGCTGGCTACGGTGCCGAGATCGTCACCTACGACCGGTACACCGGCGACCGCGAAGCGATCGGCGAGGCTTTGGCCGCCGATCGAGGCCTCGCGCTCATCCCGCCGTACGAACACCCGCACGTGATCGCCGGACAGGGCACCGCGGCGCTGGAACTGCTGGAGGACACCGGTTCCCTCGACACGCTGATCGTCCCGGTCGGCGGCGGTGGTCTCATCGCGGGCAGCTCGACCGCCGCGAAAGCCGTGCAGCCCGGGATCCGCGTCGTCGGTGTCGAACCCGCAGAGGGTGACGACACCAAACGTTCGCTGGAGGCGGGCGAACGCGTCTCGATCCCG
Source organism: Amycolatopsis sp. NPDC033938 (assembly GCF_055575975.1). Taxonomy (NCBI): domain Bacteria; kingdom Bacillati; phylum Actinomycetota; class Actinomycetes; order Pseudonocardiales; family Pseudonocardiaceae; genus Amycolatopsis; species Amycolatopsis sp. NPDC033938. Next base: position 47,128 of record NZ_JBVIRO010000014.1, on the reverse strand, counting down.
GTCCCCCGGACGATCGCCGACGGCCAGGCCGCTTCCGTGCCCGGCGAACTGACCTTCTCGATCAACCGGAAGCTCGTCGACGACATCGCGCTGGTCACCGACGACGCCGTCCGGGACGCGATGCGGTTCGCGTTCGAACGCCTCAAGCTCGTCATCGAGCCGAGCGGTGCGACCGGTCTGGCCGCGCTGCTCAGCGGCGCGGTTTCCGTTTCCGGCCGGGTCGGGGTGATCATCAGCGGCGGAAACGTCAGCCCGGAACGCTTCGCGGAACTCATCACCACCCGCGTTTAGCCCGCTAAATGCCGAGTGCGCCGGCCAGCACCGGCCACGAGTTGCGCAAAGCTCGCTGCCAGTACGGCCAGCTGTGCGTGCCGGGCCCGTAGTAGTCGATGGTCACCGGGATTCCCTTGAGCTTCAGCCGATCCGTGAAGCTCACCGAGGTGCCCAGTGCCGAAGGTTCGAAGATGTCGGACTGACCGGGCGGATCGAGTGGCCCGGTCTGGCCGTTGCCGCAGGAGATGTAGAGCGCGGTGCCGCGCAGGTCGTCGATGTGGTCGTAGGGGTTGTTCGCCGACCAGAGCGGCCTCATCCCCCAGCTGTCACCCCAGAGTTCGAGGTAGTTGAAGACCCCCGCGCGGGCCAGGATCCCTTGGATGAACAGCGGGGTTCCCTGATAAAGCGTGTTCGGGACACCGCTGTAGGACGCGGCCGCGCCGAACATCCCTTTGTGCTTGTACGCGTAGGCGAGGGCACCGTACCCGCCGATCGACAATCCGGCGATCGCCCGGCGGGTCCCGGCGCGATATCCGCGTTCGACGATCTGCCGCACCTCCAGGGTGTGGAAGGTGTCCCAGTCCGGAGTGCTCTTGAGGCCGAAGTTCCACCACTTCGTGTACATCCCGGCCGGTCCGCCGGTCGGCATCACGATGAGGGCGTCCTTGTCCGCGGTGAACGCCTTGACGTCGGTGAACTGGTCCCACGAGCGGTAGTCGACCGGTTCACAGCAGCCGTGCAGCAGGTACAGCGTCGGCCAGGTCCGCGTCGGTTGCGCGGCCCAGCCTGCCGGGACCAGCAGGCGGACCATGCCGGTGGTGCCGAGCGCGGGCGAGCTGATCTTGAGGTCGAGTGTGCGCGCGTCCAGCCAGGTCTCCTCGACGACCTTCGCGCCGTTGTCGGCGGTGGCCGTCGTGGGAGCGGCGCTCGCCGGGATCGACGTCCCGAGCAGAGCGACCATCGACAACACCAGCAGACCCCACCGCCGCGTTCGGTTCATCAGTTCTCCTTGGTCACAACGGGATGTTTCCGTGCTTCTTGGCCGGGAGGGTCTGCCGTTTGGTCCTCAGCGCGTGCAACGCCCTCGCCACCTGAAGGCGGGTCTGCGACGGCGCGATGACCTGGTCGACGTAACCTCGTTCCGCGGCCACATAAGGGTTCGAATGCCGTTTGCGGTACGCCTCGGTGAGCCGTATCCGTTCGGCGGACCGCAGTTCCGGCGGCATCGCGGCCAGTTCGCGCCGGTGCAGGACCCGCACCGCGCCCTCGGCGCCCATCACCGCGATCTCCGCGGTGGGCCACGCCAGGTTGACGTCCGCGCCGAGATGCTTGGAGCCCATCACCGCGTAGCCACCGCCGTAGGCCTTGCGGATCACCACGGTCACCTTCGGCACGGTCGCCTCGGCGTAGGCGTAGATCAGCTTCGCGCCGCGCCGGATGATCCCGTGCCGCTCCTGCTCCGCGCCAGGAAGGTAACCGGGGACGTCGGCGAGAGTGAGCAGCGGGATGTTGAAGGCGTCGCAGAACCGCACGAACCGCGCCGCCTTCTCCGAGGCGTCGATGTCGATCACGCCCGCCTGATACCGCGGCTGGTTGGCCACGACACCGACCGTGCGGCCCCGCACCCGGCCGAACGCGCAGAGCATGTTGGGCGCGAAGCCGCCGTGCACCTCGGTGAACTCGCCGTCGTCGACCAGGCGGACGATCACCTCGGTCATGTCGTAGGCCTGGTTCAGCGAATCGGGCACCAGCCGGTCGAGTTCGAGATCGGCGGCGGTCAGCTCGGGCTCGGTCTCGTCGGCGTACTCCGGGCCGGGGTCGAGGTTGTTGGACGGCAGATAGCCGAGCAGGGTCTGCACCCAGTCGATCGCGTCCTGTTCGTCGGTGGCCCGGTAGTGGGCGTTCCCGGAGACTTCGCTGTTCACCGTGGCACCGCCGAGTTCCTGCGCGGTGACGCGTTCGCCGCTGACGGCGTTGACGACGTCCGGCCCGGTGACGAACATATGCGCGGTCTCCTCGACCATCACGGTGAAGTCGGTGATCGCCGGCGAGTAGACCGCGCCCCCGGCACAGGGGCCCATGATCAGCGAGAGCTGCGGGATGACCCCGGACGCCAGCGCGTTGCGCCTGCCGAGTTCGGCGTAGTACGCCAGCGAGACGACACCTTCCTGGATCCGGGCGCCGCCGGAGTCGTTGATCCCGACGATCGGGCAGCCCAGCGTCATCGCCAGATCCATCACCTTGAGGACCTTCTCGCCGAAGACCTCGCCCATGCTGCCGCCGAATACGGTGAAGTCCTGCGAGAACACGCAGATGCGCCTGCCGTCGACGGTGCCGTGCCCGGTCACCACGCCGTCGCCGTAGGGCCGGTTGGCGTCCATCCCGAACTCGGTGCACCGGTGCCGGGCGAACTGGTCGAGTTCGACGAAGGAACCCGGGTCCAGCAACAGATCGACGCGTTCACGCGCGGTCAGCTTGCCTTTGGCGTGCTGCCGGTCGACAGCCCGCTTCTCCGCGATCCGGACGGCCTCGTCCTGACGGGCGGCCAGATCGGCGATCCGGAACGCCGTCGTCGGAGTCAAGGGGACGTCGGTCATGGCCTCGACGCCCTCGGTGCCGCGAGCCGGTTCGTGAGCGCCGTGGCGACCACCTCGACGTGCGGCGGGTCGATCATCGACAGGTGATCGCCCGGGATCCGCACGACCTCGAGGTCGGTGCAGAAGGCGTCCCAGCCGAGGGTGTCGTCGGTGCGCAGGTAGCGCGGGTCGAGGGTGGTGGTCAGCGGATGCGGCTCCTGCGCGCGCAGGAGCAGCACCGGTCCGGCATACGGCTCCGGGGAGTACCGTTCGGCCACCCGCGCGTCCACATAGGACTCGTACTGGTGCCGCAGCACACCCTGTCCCATTCCGGGCACCTGCGCGGCCAGTTTGCTGATCACCAGCCGGATCTGGTCGTCCTCGCCGAGCTGGACTAGGTCCTCGCGCGGGAGGTCCAGCGGGACGCCGTAGGTCCGTTCGACGTGCTCGGCGAACCGGTCGAAGCGGTCCAGCAGGATCTCGTGCGCCGGTTTCCCCGGGGCGGGCAACGGCAGGATGCTGTCGATCATGAAGACGACCTCGACCCGCTCCCCCGCCGCGGTCAGCCGCCGGGCCGTCTCGTAGGCGAGGCAGCCGCCGAACGACCAGCCGCCGAGCCGGTACGGCCCCCGTGGCTGGATTTCCCGGATCAGCTCGAAATAGCAGTCGGCCTTTCCCTCGACGGTGTCCTCGTCGTCGATCCGTTCGAGCCCGTAGACGCTCCAGCCTTCCGGCAGGAGGCGCACGAGTCCCTCGTACACGCTCGTCGGGCCGCCCGCCGGGTGGAACAGGAACACCGGCGCCCCGCCGCCTTCACGCAACGGCCGGACCGGGCAGTCCCCGCGTCCCTCGATTCCGGCGCGCAGCAGATCGGCCATCGCGGCGATCGTCGGAGTGGCGAAGAGCCGGTCGGCGCCGGGGACCGAGCCGAGCTGACCGGCGAACGCCGACCGTAACCGCTCCGCGCCTTCCGCGTCCCCGCCAACGGCGAAGAAGTCGTCGTGGACACCGGGTTCCGCGCCGCCCAGTTCCGCTTGCCAGTGCCGGGCGACCCAACGCTCGGCCGGATCGCGTGGTCCGACCTTGACGGCCGGGACGGCGGCTCGCGGGCCGCTCGCGCCGAATCCGGCCTGCTCGGCGAGGTGATCGGCGAGTTCGCCGAGGCTGGCGCCGCGCAACAGCAGCGGAATCGGCAGTGGCAGGCCGAAGTCACGTTCCACGACACCTCTGGCGCGCATGGCGGTGAGGGAGTCCAGGCCGAGCCGGGTGAGCGAGGCGTGCCTGTCGATCTCGTCCGCGGCGAGCCCGAGCATGCCGGCGACGAGCCCGGCAAGGTAGTCGGCCAGCATCTCGCGGGCCGCGTCGGGCAGGACCGCACGCAGTGCGTCCAATCCGTCCCAAGTGGACGGTGCCGCCTCGGGTCCCTCCCCCGGTACCAGCATTCCGAAGAACGGTCGTTCGGTCAGCCGGGGGAACAGGGCCAGCACGGTTCCGGCGTCGACACGGGCGATCCCGGTCGTGACGCGGTCCCGGGTCAGCACGGCGTCCAGCGCCGCCAGCGCCTCGTCCGTACCGAGCGGTTCGAGCACCGGGTTGCGGCTGCCGACGGCCGCGCCCGCCTCGCCCCAGGCTCCCCAGCCGATGGTCGCCGCCGGTAGGCCGGCGGCCCGGCGCCACGCGACGAGCGCGTCCACCCAGGCGTTCGCGGTGGCGTAGGCGGTCTGGCCGGGCGAGCCGAACAACGCGGCCGCCGACGAGTACGCCAGCCACCAGTCGAGGTCGTGTCCGGCGGTCGCTTCGTGCAATCGCCACGCTCCCAGCGCCTTTGCCCGCCAGGCCTTCTCGACCGCTTCGGTGCCGACAGCACTTGCGGCGCCGTCGGCCAGCACACCGGCCGCGTGCAGAACCCCGCGTAACGGCACACCGCCTTCCGTGGCCGCCGCGACCAGTGCCTCCGCCGTCCCGGGCTCGGCGATGTCGCCCGTCACCACGTGGACGTCGGCGCCGAGGTCGCGCAGTGCCGCCAGCGCGGGTTCGGTGTCCGGGCCCGCGCCGCGACGTCCGGAAAGGACGAGCCTGGTCGCACCGCGTCCGGCGAGCCAGTCCGCCGCGACCAGACCGAGGCCGCCGAGTCCCCCTGTGATCACGTAAGCGCCTTCGCGCACAACGGTTTCGCGGGCGGGTTCACCCAGCGGCGGACGGCCGAGCACCCGGGTGTACCGGATGCCTTCGCGCCACGCGACCTCGTCGTCCGGCGCGTCCGCCCGGATCTCCGCAACCAGCCTGCCGATCCACAGCAGGGCGGGATCCGGTTCGGCGTCGAAATCGATTTGGCTCGCGCGCAGTTCGGGATGTTCGAAGGCGAGGACCCGGATCAACCCGCGCAGGCAGGCCTGGCCGGGGTCGCCGCTCTCACCGGGTTCGACGGCCGACGCGCCCGCGCTGACCAGCCACAATCGTGGGGGCGTGGCGTTTTCGGCCAGTTCGGCGACGACGGCGGAGAGGGTGGCGATCCGCTGACCGGCCCGCATCGGGTCGGGCTCACCCGTCGTGGCGACACATACGAGCACGCCGGTCACCTCGTGGGATCGCAGCAGTTCCGCCAGCGCCGCCCGGTCGCCGAGCGGGGCCATCGCCGGCTCGTCCCCGCCTTCGGTGAGCCGGTCGCGCAACGACGTCAGCCATGGCGCGCCTCGGTGTTCGTCGTCGTGCAGCACGACCCAGCGGTGTTCGCCCGCTTCGGCCGTGGGCAGCTCGGCCTGCCTCCAGACGGTTTCGAACAACAGGTCCGCCATCGGTACCGGCAGGGCCGAACGCTGGAACCGGCGGCAGTAGACCTCGCGGAACTCGACGAGGACGACGTCGTCGGCGTCGACCAGCTGGACACCGCCGACCAGGCCGTCACCGGCCGGATCGAGCGAATCGAGCAGGGCGTCGACCCGGACACCGCGGCGGGGATCACCGGCCAGGACGATCTCGCCCACGGTCAGCGGCAGGAAAACGCCGTCGGCTTCGCGCAGCGCGTCCCCGCCCGCCGCGGCGAGCGCGTGCAGGCAAGCGTCGGCGATCACCGGGTGCAGGACATACGCCGGATGGTCAGTGGGCAAGGTGATCGACGCCGAGGCGCGGCCGGGCGCGGCCATGACCGCGTGCAGCCCGCGGAAAGCCGGACCGTAGCTCTGTCCCATCTTGGCCAGCGCCGGGTAGAGGTCGACCGGCCGGGCGTCCCCGCCGACAGCGCCGAACGGCACCACCGTGGTGTCCCCGTCGCGGACTCGCGCGGTGGCGTGCCGGATCCAGCCGCCATGCGCCGACCGCGCGTAGATGTCCACTTCGGATGGTCCGGAACCGGTGCTGAGGCTGGTCGTGACCTCGGTGTGCGCGGCGAGCGGGAGCACCCGGTGCAGTTCGAGAGCGCCGACGCGCAGTTGCCTGCCGGGTCGCAGCGCGGCTTTGGCCGCCGCGAGCGCCAGTTCCAGGAAACCGGCGGCGGGGAACAGCGGGACCCCCATCGCCGCGTGGTCGGCCAGCCACGGCAGCACCGCGGTCCCGACATCCGCGCGCCACAGGTGGCCGCCGCCGGTCGGCTGTTCGATGTGGACGCCCAGCAACGGATGCGCGCCACCGGTTCCGGACGCCGCGACCGAGCGGCGCGGCCAGAACCGTTCATGCCGCCAGCGGGGGCCGGGCAGGGCGACCGGGACCGGACGGGGACCGCGCGCGTCGAGCACGCCGGGCACCCCGAGGGTGTGGAGCCGGGCGAGCGTGGTGAGGAACGCCGTCCGTTCGTCGATCTTGCGGCTCGCCGACGGCAGCGCGAGCGCGCCGGTGCTCTGCTCGATCGCGGCCAGCGCCACCGGATGCGGGGAGATCTCGACGAAGACGCCGTATCCCTCGGCGGTCGCCGCCGCCAGTGCCTGGCTGAACCGCACCGGACGGCGCAGGTTGGCCGCCCAGTACTCGACGTCGAACGCCGGTGTCCGCTGTGGATCGGTGAGAACACTGCTGTAGCAAGGGATTTCGGCCGGTTTCGGGATGAGACCGCCGAGGTCGGCACGGAACCGGCCGAGGACGGCGTCGACGGCTTCCGAATGACCGGCACCCCCGACAGGCAGCCTTCTGGCCAGCCTCCCGAGGCTCTCGACGTGCGAGACCAGCGCCTCGACCTGATCCGCGGCCCCGCTGACGGTGCACTGGACCGGGGAGGCGTAGACCGCGACGGTGATCCCGGGGAACTCCGCTTCCAGGTCGGCCAGTTCGGCAGGCGAGAGTTCGACGACGGCCATCGCGCCGTCTCCGGTCGCGTCGACCTCGGCGAGCAACCGCGCCCGCGTGGCCATCACCCGCAGCCCGTCCGCGACGTCCAGCGCCCCCGCGACGACGGCGGCCGCGACCTCGCCCATCGAATGCCCCAGCACCGCCGCCGGGACGACACCGTGCGCACGCCAGAGCCCGGCCAGTGCGAGCTGCATACCGAACAACGCGAGCTGCGTCGCGCCGAGATCCGGCGGTTCGTGCTCGCCGGAAAGCACCTCACGCAGGGAGAAACCGGCTCCGGCCATGAACACCGGATCGAGTGTCTCGACCTCCGCGCGGAACGCGGGTTCGGTGCGCAGCAGGAGGCGGCCCATCCCCGGCCACTGGGAGCCGTAGCCGGAGAAGACGAACACGACACCGGGTACGTGCCCGGCCGCATCGGTGACGACGTCGCCGCCCTCGCGTCCGGCCGCCATTTCCCGCAGCGCGGCGGCGATCCGGTCGCGCTTCTCGGCGATCACCGCGCCCCGGACCGGCAGGTGATCCCGGCCCCGCGCCAGCGTCGCGGCGACGGCGTCCAGCGGCACCGCGCGATGGGCGGGGTCGTCGAGCCAGTCCGCCAGATCGGCGGCCCGCGCCCGGAGCACTTCAGGCGACTTGGCCGACAGCGCGAACACCTGCGGGCCTTCGGTTTCCTTCCCAAGAGCAGGGAACGACGCCGCGGGCCACTCTTCGAGTACGACGTGGGCGTTGGTCCCGCCGAAGCCGAACGCGGAGATCCCGGCCCGCGCGACGCCGGAGTAGCGCGGCCAGTCCGTCGCCGTGCCGACCACGCGCAGGCCGAGGCCGGGGAAGTCGATGTGCGGGCTGGGCTCGTGGTGATGCGGGGTCGGCGGCAGCCGCCGGTGGACCATCGCGAGGACGACCTTGATCAGCCCGGCGATACCCGCCGCGCCTTCGAGATGACCCAGGTTTCCCTTCACCGAACCGATCAGCAGGGGGCGGGCCGGTTCGCGGCCGGCTCCGAGCACCTCGCCGAGCGCACTCGCCTCGATCGGATCCCCCAGCGCGGTGCCGGTCCCGTGTGCTTCCACGTAGTCCACAGAGGACGGTTCCACCCCCGCCGCCGCGTACGCGTGACGCAGCAGCGCGGCCTGCGCGGCCGGGCTGGGGGCCACGAGGCCGTTGGACCGGCCGTCGGAGTTCACCGCGCTGCCGCGGATCACCGCCAGCACGCGGTCCCCCGCGCGGCGCGCGGCCTTGAGCGGTTTGAGCACGACCACACCGCAGCCCTCGCCGCGCGCGATCCCGTCGGCGGCGGCGTCGAACGGTTTGCAGTGGCCGTCGGGAGCCAGCACCCCGGCCCGGTGGAAGGTCGCGGTGACGGCGGGCGAAAGCATCAGGTTCACCCCGGCGGCCAGCGCCGTCGCGCATTCGCCGTGGCGCAGGCTCTGCACCGCCTGGTGCACCGCCACCAGCGAAGACGAGCAGGCGGTGTCGAGGGTGAGGCTGGGGCCGCGCAGGTCGAACAGGTACGAGAGCCGGTTGGCGGCGATACTCGTCGCCGCGCCGGTGGCGGACCACACGTCGACGGCGGCGGGGTCGGACATGGTCAGGTGTCCGTACTCGCCCGCCGAAAGCCCGACGAACACGCCTGTCCGGCTTCCCCGCAGGGTGGAGGGCGGAATCCCGGCGTCTTCCAGCGCGGCCCAAGCGACTTCGAGCAACATCCGTTGCTGAGGGTCCATCGTTTCGGCCTCCCCCGGCGTGATGCCGAAGAACTCGGCGTCGAAACCGGCGACGTCACCGAGGAAACCGCCGCGGCCGGGCAGCCAGTCGAGGTCGGCGCCGAACGCCTCCCAGCGACCCTCCGGGAGGTCGCGGATGCCGTCGCTTCCGGCGTCCAGGAGACGCCAGTACCGGTCTGCGGACTCGGCCCCGCCCGGCAGACGGCAGCCGACCCCGACGATCGCGATCGGTTCCCCTTCATGGCCTTCCGCCCCCGTGGCGTCGCCACGTTCCACTGTGGACAGATGCTCGGCGAGGGCGTTGATCGTCGGGCACTGCCACACCAGGGTCGGCGCCAGCGGACGATCGAGGTACCGGCCCAGATCCGCGGCCAGCTCCATCGACTCCCGTGAGGAAAGCCCGCTTTCGTGCAGCGGACGGTCCGGATCGACCTGGTCCGCCGTCAGTCCGGTCCGTTCCGCCACCCGCGCGATCAGCCAGTCCCGGATCCTCGGGGTCATCCGAGCCGCCGTGCGGTCAGCGCACCATCCACATAGGACTTCCGGCACAGTACCCTGCTGATCTTGCCACTGGAGGTGCGCGGAACCTCGCCCGGTTCGAGCACGACGACGTCGTGGGGGCGCAGGCCGTGCGCGGCCGAGACCGCTCTCCGGATCTCCGCGGTCACCACGGCGACGTCGGCCTCGACGCCCTTGGCCCGTTCCAGCACGACGACCGCTGCCTCGCCGTCTTCGTGCTCGATCGCGAAGGCCGCCGCGGAATGCGGCCGGACCGCGGGATGCGTCTCCACCGTCTGCTCGATGTCCTGCGGATAGTGGTTGCGGCCGTCGACGACGACGAGGTCCTTCACCCTTCCGGTCACGAACAGCTCGCCGTCGTAGCGCACGCCGAGGTCACCGGTCGCCAGCCAGCCCGTGCCGGTGTCCGGATCGACCGGCGGCAGGCCGAACACGGCGGCCGAGGCGCCGGGCCGCCCCCAGTAGCCCACGCCGACGTTCGGGCCCTTCACCTGGATCTCGCCGACTTCGCCGGGCCTCGCCATGGCCCCGGAGACCGGGTCGGCGATACGGATCCGCTGGCCGGCGGGAAGTCCGCAGGAGACGAGCGTGGTGGACGCCGCGCCGGGTCCGGCGGGCATCGCGAATCCGGCGGCGAGCCGGTCGCGGTCGAAGGTGACCTGGCGTGGTGCCTTGCCCGCCTCGGTGACGGAGACGAGCACGGTGGCCTCGGCCAGACCGTAGGACGAGCGGTGGACCTCGGGCCGCAGGCCGCAGTCCACGAAGGCGTCGTGGAATTTCGCGATGGTCGAGGGCAGGACGGGCTCGCTTCCGTTGATCAGCGAGACGACCCGGCTCAGTTCGAGGTAGCTCTTCTCCGCCTCGGTCACGCGGGAAGCGGCGTAGGCGTAAGCGAAGTTCGGAGCCGCGCTGATCGCGCCAGGGCTGGCCGTGAGTGCGTGCAGCCATCGTGACGGGCGTTCGAGGAACGCGAGCGGATCCATCAGCACCGAGGCCGCGCCCGCCGCCATCGGTGCGCCGATGCCGAGGATCAAGCCCATGTCGTGGAAGAGCGGCAGCCAGCTGACGGTGGACGTCGCGCGGGTTTCGACCCCGTAGGAGTCGCAGGCCTGGCGGGCGTTGGTGAGCGCGTTGCGGTGGGTCAGCATCACTCCCGCCGGGCTCCGGGTGGAACCGGACGTGTACTGCAGATACGCCAGTCCGTCCGGTTCCGGTCGCGGCCAGGAACGCTCACCGGCCGCGACCGGAGAAGGGGTGTCGACGGCGAGCACGGCGGGCCGCTCGATCTCCGTCGAGGTGAGGAAGCCGCAGACGCCGTCGATCGCGTCGGCGGTCGTGAGGACGACCCGCGGTGCGCAGTCGGCGAGCACGGCCGCCAGCCTGCCCGCGTGTCCGGGCAGGTCCGGGGCGAACAACGGGACTGCGACCAGCCCGGCCCGGATCGCGCCGAGGAAGGCCACGACGTAGTCGGCGGACTGCCGGGCCAGGATCGCCGCCCGCTCCCCTGGCACGGCGAAGTCGGCCAGCCGCGTGGCGAGGACGCCGACCCGGTCGTCGAGTTCGCGCCAGGACAAGGTCACGGCCCTGCCGTCCGCGCCGGCACGATGGTCGAGGTAGGTCACGGCGACCTCGTCACCGAGCCGCCGGGCCCAGTACTCCAGCAGGGTCGCGAACGACTCCCCGGCGAGTTCGTCGTCCCGCCCGTGGGCGACGACGACCGTTTCCGAAATGGTTTCCATGGCCCCTCGTTTGACGACGTGAGCAGGAGCGGGTGAATTCGGAACGGCACCGTTGCCGAAAGCGGATTCCATTCCGGAGACCGTTCTTTATCCGCGCCGAACTGTATGGATCAGGCGGGAACAGTGTCAATGAAGTGACCGTGAAACGCTGACGGTGATGCGGCCATGCTCACCGGGGCGCGAGAAACGGGTCACCACGCTTGTCACTTCGGGACGGATTTCGGCCCGCGCGCTCTTTCAGCAGCCTGAACGCGAGCAGCGCGCCGGCGAGTTCCAGTGCCGCCGCGGTCAGCAGGCCCGCCGTGTAGCCGCCCGCCAAGGCAGGCGCGGCACCTTCGCCGAGGCGCGCCGTGCGCACCACGGCCAGTACCGTCCCGATCAGCGCGACCCCCAGCGCGCTCGACAGCTCGCGGGACGCGGTGAGCAGGCCGGAGGCGGTGCCCGAGTGCCGCTCCGCCACGATCTCCAGCGCGTACGAGGTCAGCGGCGTGGTCAACGCCGATCCGGCACCGATCAGCACCAGCCCGGGAATCCTCGGAAGCACCTCCGGGACATGGTTGACCGCGGCGAGTGCGAGCAGCCCGATGGCGACCGTGGCCAGTCCCGCCGCGACCGTCCGATGTGGACCGAACCGCGGCACCGCCCAGGGAACCAGCGGTGTCGCCGCGACGACCGCGACCGCCACCACGACCAGCGGCAGCCCGGCGAGCACCGGTCCGAGGCCCAGGAACTCCTGATGCAGCAACGGCGTGAAGAAGAAGACGCCGGAGACCCCCAATCCCCACAGCATTTGCACGCCGAGCGCGCCGGTGAAGACCCGCTGCCCGGTCAGCGCCGCGGGAACCAGCCGCTCACGCGCGCGTTTCTCCCGCAGCACGAACCAGATCGCGAACGTGGTGCCCGCGGCGCCGAACGCCACGGGCGCCAGCACGTCACCCTCACCCAGTCGCACCACGGCGGCGGTGATCAGGACCATGCCGGTGGTCACCACCAGCATCGAGAGTACGGCGGGCCGCTTCGCCGCCGGATCGCGGCCGGCGGTGGCGACCTTGCGGCACAACACCAGCATCGCCGTCACGAAGGGAAGGTTGACGAAGAAGATCCAGCCCCAGCCCAGGTACTCGCTCAGTACACCGCCGAGGGTCGGGCCGAGCGCCAACGCGACCGCGAGGCAGGCCGTCCACACCGTCGCGCCGACCGCACGCCCTCGCGCGTCGAGATTGGTGCGAAGCAGGCTCAGCAGGGCCGGTACCAGGAACGCCGCTGCGGCACCCTGCACCGCCCGTGCGGCGATGACCAGCCACGTCGTCGTGGCCGATCCGCCCACGGCCGCTCCGGCGCCGAACGCGAGCAGCCCGGCCCGCAGGGTCGCGGCCTGCCCCCAGCGGTCCACCAGTGTGCCCGCCACCGGCAGCAGGCCGGCGAACGGGAGCATGTACCCGATGCTCACCCATTGCAGAGCGGGCAGGCCGAGCCCGAGGTCACGCGCGATCGAGGGCGCGCCCGCCGCGACGATCGTGTTGTCGAGGGTGGTGACGAACGCCCCGAGCGCGATCATGACCAGCGTCGGATTCATTGGTCACCTCGTGAGTGGTAATGACGGTCGGAACCCCGTCATTACCACTCACGAGACCGGAAAAGGCGAGCCCGCGAATACCGCGCGCGAAATCCGTACTCGAGTGACAATTTCCGGCGGGCGAACCTTCACGCGCGGTCGTCGTCGGTACAGCGGGTCGTGAGTGGCGATTCGGGTTAGAACACGAATCGCCACTCACGACCAACCCAGCCCACCCCGTACCGGCTGTCTCAAAGCCAGCCTTGACGGGACGCCTGCGCTCCCAGCTGGAATCGCGTCCGCGCCCCCAGCAACTGCTGCAGACGGCTGATCCGCCGGAGCACCGTGCGTTCGCTGACGCCCAGTTCGCGGGCGATCGCCTCGTCGGTCAGTCCCCCGCTCAGCAAGGCAAGCAGCCGTCGACTGGCGAGGGTCGGCTCTTGCGCCGCTTCCGCGTCGTCAGGCCCGCCCGCGCGGCCTTGACCGCGGGTGCCGCGCCCGCGACCGGGGCCGTCACCAGGCCCGAGGCCAGGAAGGCGCCGTCGACCACGGCCACCGTGCCTCTCCGCGTCTTTCTCGTACTACTGATCACCATGATCCTTTCGACAGGAGCCCCCGACGTCCGTACGAGAAGTAAAGACAGCTGATCAGCGTTCCTACACGGCCCGGCGATGGCGGATACCCGACATGGCGGGATCTCGACACGGCAGCCGACGCGGTCACGGGTGCAGACCGGGACCGTGGTCGGGATCCGGCGACGGCGCGATCGGAGTCGGGCTGAGCGACGCTTCGTCCTCGCCCTCTTCCAAGAGGGTCGCCGCGGCGCCGACCACCTTCAGATCCGGCTCACCGACGACGTCCTCGTCCTTGTCCGCGTAGTCCACGCGGGCGAGCACACTGCGCATCGCCTCGATACGCGCCCTCTTCTTGTCGTTGCTCTTGACCACCGTCCACGGCGCGATCTTCGTGTCGGTGGCGCGGAACATCTTCACCTTCGCCTCGGTGTAGGCGTCCCAGCGGTCGAGCGACTTGACGTCGTTGGCGCTCAGTTTCCATTGGCGCACCGGGTCGACCTGCCGGATGAGGAACCGGGTCCGCTGCTCGGATTTCGACACCGAGAACCACAGTTTGACGAGGACGATCCCGTCGTCGACGAGCATCCGCTCGAACAGCGGCGCCTGCCGCATGAAGCGTTCGTACTGTTCGTCGGTGCAGTACCCCATCACCGGTTCGACGCCGGCGCGGTTGTACCAGGACCGGTCGAACAGCACGATCTCACCCTCGGTGGGCAGATGGTTCACGTAGCGCTGGAAATACCACTCGCCCCGCTCGCGTTCGGTGGGCTTGCTCAGCGCCACCACTCTCGCGCCCCGCGGGTCGAGGTGTTCGGTGAACCGCTTGATGGTGCCGCCCTTGCCCGCCGCGTCCCGGCCCTCGAACAGGATGACCATGCGGCCGCCGGTGTCCTTGATCCAGTACTGCAGTTTCAGCAGTTCGATCTGCAGCAACCGCTTCACCACGTCGTATTCGGCGCGCGGCATGCGCGTGGAATACGGGTAGTTCTCCCGCCAGGTGTCGATGGGGGAACCGTCCGGGCGGAGCAGAACCGGGTCGTCGGCGTCGTCGTAGTCGACGACGAGACGCTGGTCCCGCAATTCGGGGAAGTGCGCGGCGAGATCAGGTGATGGGTCGAGCACGTGCGAGGGATACCCGTGATGATCCTTCCGCAAACGCCCGGGGAGGGCCCCTCACCCGCCACGCAGCTGATCGCGCAGCGCCCGCGCCACGCGGGCCATCAGCACTTCGGCCTCCGGTTGGATCGCCGCGGGGACCCGGGATTCGGTGAGCGCGGCGATCGCGAAGACCCCGCCGTCGGCGTGTTCGACGACGCCGACCTCGTGCCGCAGGTTGAGCAGTGTCCCCGTTTTCGACGACCACTTCGTGGCATCGGAGACGAAGTCGGGACTCAGCCGCTGGCGCAACAGGTTGAGCCCCATCAGCTCGCGCACCCTCGCCGCCACTGATTCGTCTACTTTGGACGGTGTCCACAATGCTTCCAGCAGACGGACGAAAGCTCGCGCCGAACCCGAACTCGCACGCGTGATGTCGAGCTGGGGAACGGGATGTCCTTGCCCCGCGGTGCCCGCGGTGATGGCGAGCGCGTGCGCGAGGTGGACGTCCTCGGGGCCGAAGCGTTCCGCGGGGGTGTCGCTCAGGTCCGCCGCCGGATGCCGTGCGGAAATCCCGGGTACACCCCATTCTCGCGTCATCCTGGTGACCTCGGACGGCGGCGTCAGCGAGAAGAGCGCGTCGGCCGCGGTTTCGTCGCTGATGGCCATGGTGAGGTAGAGCAGGTCTTCGATCGCCACCCTCGCCGGATGCCGGAACCGGGTCAGCCCGGTCGGGCCCGGGGTGGTGGCCCGGCCGGGCTGGACCTCGATCGGCGCCGAACCGTCCAGTTCGCCCCGCCGGATCCGTTCCAAGGTCGCCGCGGCGAGCGGGATCTTCACCAAGGAGGCACACGGGAACTCCAGGTCGGGATCGATGCCGATCTCGGATCCGGTCCGCAGGTCCCGTACCAGGAAGGAGCCTCGCAGACCGCCGTCGGCCAGTTCCGCGCGCAACCGCGGGAGCAGCGATTCCGTGTTCATGTGGTCTCCTCCGCGCCGAGACACCGGGCGATGTCCGGCCACAAGCGTGCACGGAGCCGCTGCGCGTCCTCGCCGAGCCCCGCGGTGATGTCGTAGCCGCGAACGAGCCGGATCTCGCCGATGGGCCGCCAGGCCAAGCCGAGTTCGGTGGCCTGCGCCGTCGAACACAGCAGCAGATCGGCCGAACCGAATACGGCCGCCGCGGCCGCGGTGAGCGAATCGGCGACGGTGACCTGCGCCGGCCGCAGTCCCACGGAATCGCGGACGCGGAACAGGCGGTCGCGCAGATGCGGGACGTCGTCCTCGGGCTGGATCCAGACCCGGCGAGGCGTCCGGCCCGACCGGCCCACCCGCAACGTTTCCAGGTGCAGCGGCCCCGGCCGCGACCCGCCAGTACCGGCCAGGCCCAGCGTGACCTTCCAGGCGCCCTCTTCCCCCGGGACGGTCGTGAGAGCCGCGCGGACCTCTTGGGTGCGCACGAGTTCGGCTCGTTCCCGTGGCGGGGCCTGCCGGAACTCCAGGAAGACGTCCAGTGCCCGTGCCGCCGCGTCGAGTTCGGCGAGCTCGCGGGTGGTGCAGATCTCCGGCATCGCGACCCGCGTCGGCCGCAGTTTGGCGCGCTGCGCGTCGTGCTCCATGGCGTCGGCCAGGGTCACCAGGCGTTTCGCCGACGGCAGCATGTCCCGGCCGAACGGGGTGAGCAGGGCGCGGCGGGTGGTGCGGTCGAACAGCCGCTCGCCGAAATGCCGTTCCAGCGCGGCGATCCGGCGGCTCGCCACCGGCTGGGGAATGCGGGCGAGCGCGGCTCCCGCGGTGAAGCTCCCGGCTTCACTCACGCTCACGAACGCCCGGCAGCCACCGATCAGGTCCACGACCACATAGTATGCCTGAATCGCATGGAACAGCTCATTCATGTCTTGGACAGCATGAGCGGCGCTCGCCAGACTGCGGACATCGAACGATCTTGAAAGGAATCACGGTGTCCGTCTCTTCTCGCCGCCTGCTCGGCCGGGTGGCTCTTCTGGCGCTCTCGGTCGTGTCCCTCGCCGCGTGTTCCACGCCCGCTCCCGCACAGCCACCTGCCGCCTCCTCGGCCACCGCCACCGTCGTAACGGACGGCCGTGCCGACTTCGAGCGGCTCGAACACACCTTCGGCGCCCGGCTCGGGGTGTACGCGGTGGACACCGCGACCGGCCGCGAGGTCGCCTACCGCGCCGACGAGCGGTTCGCCTACGCCTCGACGCACAAGGTGTTCACCGCCGGCGGTGTCCTGCAGCGGACGCCCGTCGCCGAACTGGACCGGACGGTGACCTACAGCCGGCAGGACCTGGTCGCGAACTCGCCGATCACGGAGAAGCACGTCGGGACCGGCATGCCGCTGCGCGCGGTCATGGACGCCACCCTTCGCTACAGCGACAACACCGGCGGCAATCTGCTCTTCCGCGAACTCGGCGGTCCCGCGGGCCTCACCTCGGTACTGCGCGGGATCGGCGACACCACGACCCACGCCGACCGGATCGAAACCGAACTCAACGACACCGCTCCGGGCGACATCCGGGACACCAGCACGCCTCGCGCCCTCGCCGTGAGCTTGCGCGCCTTCACACTCGGCGACGAGCTCCCCGAGGACAAGCGAAAGATCCTCGTCGACATCATGCGTGCCAACACCACCGGGGACGCGAACATCCGCGCGGGGGTCCCGGGCTGGCCCGTCGCCGACAAGACCGGGACGGCGAGCTACGGCACGCGCAACGACATCGCCGTCGTCTGGCCGCCGAACCGGGCGCCGATCGTCCTCTCCGTACTGACCGACCGGTCCACAAAGGACGCCAAGATCGACAACGCGCTGCTCGCGCAGGCCACTGTGGCGACCGTCGAACTGCTCCCCTGACCCCCGTGGCGGACCGGGCGGACAGGAGAGACCTGTCCGCCCGGCCGGTTCATCCCGTCAGCGCCGGCAGGGGTTGCCCGCCGGATGCGCGGCGGTGCCGTGCACGTCGGCCTGGGACTCCGCGAGCACGATCTTCGCGAGCGCGGTGTCCAAGGCGACCGCCTGCTGTTTCACGACGCCGTTCGACACGGTCTGGCCGTTGAGCTTCAGCGAGCCGATGACCAGCGGGATGGTCAGCGGTTCCGAGCCCACCGTGACCGCCGAACCGTTGATCTTCAGCGACGCGACATGCGAACTGCCTGCCAGTACCGGGGCGAGACCGCCCGGCGCGGGCTGACAGGTCGCGGTGGCCTGCGACTGGATCACGCCGAGTTCGATGGTCAGCCCGACCGTGCTGATCACCGTCTTGTCGATCCTGGCCGCGGCCAGCGCGCGGTCGCCCGCGGCGGGGGCCACCGACTGGTCGTCCGGCGTGAGATCGGTCGACGCGGTCAGCACCTGGGTGTCCACCTTGATCAGACCGGCGTTGAGCGTCGCGGCGGCCACGGTGCTCACGTCGTCGGCACACGGCAGATTCGCCGGGTTGGCCCGCGCCGCGGTCACGCCGAGAACGTTCGCCGCGGTACCCGTGCAGGAAAAGACGCCGTCACGGTCGTCGTCGACGATCGTGCCGACACCGACCGGATCGACGAGCCCGGCACCCGACGGGGCCGAGAGGTTCACCGTGAACGTCTCGTTCGGTTCGTCGACGGTGTCCGGGTTGATCAGGACGGTCACCGGTTTGACCGTCTCGCCGGGCGCGAACGTCACGGTGCCGCTCGCGTTCGCGTAGTCGGCGGGCGCGGTCGCGGTGCCGTTGGCGGTCGCGTACTGGACGGTCACCGGATTCGGGGCAGGGCCACCGAGCAGTGACACCGTGAAGGTCGCCGGGACCGGCGCGCCGCCTGAACCTTCGTCGACCGTCACGTCGTCGATGCTCAAGCCGAGCACGCGCACGGTCGTGGTCTCGAGATACCCCAGGGAGACACCGTCGACCTGATAATCGACGACACAGTGGTAGGTGCCGGGAGCGGCCCCGGCCGACGCGGTGATCGTCTCGGTGAACTGGGCGACGCCGCCGCTGGTCACCTTGACGCTGCCCGGGTCGTTGGTGACCGTGAGCTGCGGGTCGCAGCTGGTCACCTTGGGGGTCACCGTGACCTCGATGGATTTGATGCCGTCCAAAATGGCTTGGGAGACCTGACCGGCGGGGACGTTGTTCAGCAGGACCCCACCGGTGGCCGAGGTGATGGCGGTGGCCTGTCCGGTGGCGTCGAGTGCCCCGACGTTCACGGCGACGACGCGGATCTTCGCCGCTTGAAGCGCCGCGATGGTCTGTGCCAGGGTGTGCCCGCCGCTCGGATCGTGCGACGGCGCGTCGCCGAACCACGCGACGATGCGGGTGCCGTCCGGCCGGAAGGAGACGGCTCCGGTGGCCAGCTGATAGAGGGCGTTCAGGTTGGCTTCCGGCGTATCCCCGCCGCCTGAGGCCACCCACTGGTTGATTCCCGACTGGACCGCGGTGGTGTCGCCGGTGATGCCCTGGTTGACCTTGAACGGCACCGAGTCGGTGAAGTCCTTGTATTCGGCGACACCGAACTGCGCGGTCGGCTGCGCGGCCAGCACGTCGCCGGTGATGGCACTGGCGTTGGATCGCACGTTGCCGATCGGCCCGCCCATACTGCCGGTGGTGTCCGCGAGCAGGACGAGATCGGGGTTCGGCGGCACCGCCGAGGTCGTCACGTTCTTGGTCACGGTCGTGCTCTGCCCCGCGGCGAGGGTGAGGTCGACCGTGGCGGGGTCGACACCCGGCGGTGCCGCGGCGGCGACCGCGGTGGACACGAGCGTCGCCGTGACGGCGGTCAGGACGACGAGCAGTGGTCTTCGCGACATGGACTTCCCTTTCGAGACCCGGCCACAGCCGGAATTCTGTGGGTTGCCTGAGAAAGACGGAAAAATTTCTTCTTTCGTTAGCGCGAGAGCCGGACATCACCCGGAGTGCCCCGCGCCGATGCTCTCAACGGGTTGTTACCGCGAATCCGGGCTACTCGGACCACGTCCGCAGTGCGCCGTTCCACCGAAAGACCTTCGGCACTTCTCACTCTTCAGCATGAGAAGTGCCGAAGGTGCCGGCGGTCTCCGTGATCACTTCGCCGGGCGAAACCCGGATCCCACCGATGTTGTCAGTGAATCTTCACCGAATGGCGCAGCGCCGGCCGGCGGCCGATACCGCGACGAGACATCAGGCTCGGCCGGGAGACCCGCTCAGTAGGCACATTGGATGATCGCGTCGTCCAGGCGGACGTACTTCGCCGGGCCGCCGTTGTTGCCGTAGATCGGCTGGAGATAGACGGTGCCCACCCCGTTCAGGTTGAGGTTGGGCAAGGTGATGAGCTGATAGCCCGCCCAGTCCTCGATCCACTTCACCGTCTGGGAGATCTTCCGCCAGCCGTTGGGATCCCAGATCTCCAGCCCGATGTTCGCCCCGCCACCGACCGGGTCGGCGTAGATGGCGGCGGCGCAGTTCGAGCGATTCGACGGGAAGCTGCTCAGCGACTTGGGAGCCCGCATCGCCGACCAGCCGTTGTCCGCGAAGAGCCAGCCGTTGTTGTTGCCGGTCCGCGCCACTCCCATCCCGATGTCGAACCAGGAATGCCCGTCACCGCCCTGAATTTCGCGTTCCCAGGTACCGAAGGGATTCGATTCGTACCCATCGGACCATTGCACGATCCCGGCGTGCGCCGTACCCGCGACTCCCAAGAGCGCCAGCGAAAGCACCGTCAGTACGGCCGATATTTTTCTGAACACGAGTGTTCCCCCTCGTCGCGCGGAATGAACCCCGTCAGAGGACCAGGATCAGCACAGCGACCGCAACGTACCTTCGCGCGCACAATCGACTGCCTCGAAGTACCCCAGCGAGATCGACGGGCCGCGCCACCGCGAGCATCCCTGAGCCGGCCTCGAGTGTGAACGCCGCCCTCCTTGGGTATCCCAGCGGGGAACCCCACTAAGGAGACACGCGTGGGAACAAAGAACGCCTGGGAATTCCTCAGCGGCGGGTCCCCTCCGCTGGGGAAGATCCGGGCCTGGCTGCGAGGCCTGCTCGGCGACCTCGGACGCACCATCGTGGCGGACACCGAACTGCTGACCACGGAACTGGTCACCAACGCGCACGAGCACGCGGACGGCGTCGCCAGGTTGAGAGTGTCCGTCCCCGCAGGCCGCCACGTGGTCCGCGTCGAAGTCGACGACCGCTGCCCCCGGCTGAAGCCGCACCGTGTCGAGAAGCGTGATCCCACGAGCCCGCACGGGCGAGGGCTGGCGCTGGTCGAGGAGATCAGCGCCCAGTGGGGCGTGCGCACCGGCGCCGGGGTCAAAACGGTGTGGGCGGAGATCCCCGTGCCCTGACACGGCTCCGGGCACGGTCCCTGGGAGGGACCTACTTGACTTCCTTGGCTTCGACCCGTCCGCTGGTCAGCTCATCGCACGCCTGCCGCCAGGCCGGATCTCCCGGATAGAACTCGCTGCGCAGATAAGCCGAGGTCAGCCGTGCCACCGTGGCGACTCTTTCCGGATTCTCGTCCGTGGTCTCGGCGACGTCGAAACCCGAGATCCCGCCGAGCCCGTGCTCCGCGTCGAACAGGGTGAGCAGGGTCTTCCGCCCCGGCGAAAGGAAATACGGATCGGCGTGCCACTCCGGACCGCGGACCGTCAGGTGAGTGGAGGCGTCCTTGTCACCGGCGACCACGAGCGCGGGGGTCGCCATCGCGGAGAAGTCCGTGCTGAGGAAGAAGGAATAGTTCTCCGCCACGAACTCGGTGACGGCGTCACCACCCCGGCCGGGCGCGGCGAGCAGCACCCCGGCGGAAATACGCGGCTCGGCGAGGTTCACCTCCGTTCCGGTATGGGGATCGGTGTACCGCGCACCCAGCAGCAGGCTCGCGGTATGTCCGCCCATCGAATGCCCGGCCACGGCGATTTTGCCCCGGTCCAGGCGTCCGCGAAGCTGCGGGACGGCGGCTTCGATCTCGTCGAGCCGGTCGAGGATGCGGATCATGTCCTCGGCGCGGGACCGGTGGTACATCGGCGCTTCGGGGTCGTCGGAGTCCAGGTTCAGCGTCCTCGAACTCAGATGCGTGGGCTGAAGGACGACGAACCCTTGCGCTGCCCAGAAATTCACGAGCGGGGCGTAGCCGTTCAGCGACGAGAGATGGTTGGAGTAACCCTGGCCGTGTGACAACAGGATGATCGGCAACTCGTCCCCGCTCATCGGCGCGGACACCCGGACCTGCAGGTCCACGGCACGGTCCGGGGTGGGCAGCACCACCGGGCCGACCGACAGGACAGGGGTGGGCGCGAGGGTCGGAATGCTCATGACGTGTCTTTTCCCTTGGATCGGCGAACTAAGCGGAGCGCTGTTCCACAAACATACGGAGCAGTGTTCCGCTTTGTCAAATGCCGTTCGCCCTGCCCGCGAGAAGGTGCGCGAGCGCGACCACCCGTGACGTCTGACCCGTCCAGTCGTCAGGACCCGCACCGAGATAACCCGACCGCGCCCGCTCCAGCAGCTCGCGATCGGTGCCCTTGAGCGTCGGCGCGACAGCGTCCGCCGCGGCGTCCTTCGAAACGACCCTGCCGGTTTCCAAGGTCACCAGGACGCGGGCGAGGGTGAGCAAGACGTTGCGTTCGTCGCCTTCGATCTCTTCCAGAAGACCCGGGACGACGGCACGGACGGCGTGCCGGAGCAGCTCGGGCGGGACAGCGTCGAGCACGTCGGCCAGCGCGGGACCTCGCAGGACCCGGTGCGCCGTCCGCGCCGTGGCCGCGAGGATGACGACGTCGGGATCCTCGGCAGGCTGAGGAAGGTGACCGGCCGCGAAGTCTTCGCGTAGCCACTCCCCGTACTGGAAGTCTCGCCGGGGCGAGGCGCTCCACGGCCGGATGTCGGCGGCGACGAGACCGGTCAGCTCGATCGGGCGGCCGTGCGCGGCCTCGGGAAACCGCGCGGCGTGGCCACGCCACCCCGAAAGGCGCGACAGCTCCGAGACCAGCGCCGACCGTTCCGGCGTGGTGAGCGAACGGCGGGTGATCAGCAGGAGATCGAGGTCGCTGTCCGGCTGGAGAGCCCCAGCGGCGGCGGAGCCGTAGAGATACAACCCGATGACTTCACCGGGATCCACTTCGTCGATGTGGTTCGAGATGCGCGCGAGGAGCGCGTCGGGAAACGCCATGCCTCCACGATCACATGGCTCGGCGCCGACTGCCCCGAGGGAAACGGTCTGGGGCCGCGGTGTCCGTCACCTCGGCCCCAGACCGCGTCCGGGCTACCTCGTGCCGCGGCGGCCCGAAGAGACCACCGCCGGTACCGGTCCTCCGTTGATCACGAACTGCGAACCCGGTTCGCGGACGACGTCGCCGTTCGCGGAGCCGCTGATCGTCACGTTCGTCAGCGTCGCGCTGCCGCGGGCGCCGCTCATCGCGAGGAGGCCGGCCCCGTTGTTCGACTTGTCGATCTTGACGTTCGCCAGTGCCGCGGTCACCACGCCGCCACCCGTCTTGAACTGGACACCGTCGTAGGTCGAGTCGTGGATTTCGGTGTCCCGCAGCGTGACCCCGGGAATGTCCTTGCCCTGCGCGAAGAACGTGATCGCACCGAACTCCTGCTGCTCGCCCCAGAACACACCGCCACAGCGGTACAGGGCGTTGTTCGCGATGAGCGTCTGCCCGGAGAACGGCAGCGGATCGTGATCCGTCGCCAGCATGATGCCCGGGTAGTTCATCGTGTCGTGGACGACGTTGTTCTCGATCTTGTTGCCGTATCCGCCGTAGATCGCGATCCCGTTGGCACGCCACGGAAGCTGGATCGTGTTGTTGGCGAACACGTTGTCGTGCGCGATGTCCTGAGACGGGTCCTTCACGTACTGGTTCGCCCACACCGCCAGCGAGTCGTCACCGGTGGTGCGGAACGACGAGTTGAACACCTTCGAGTTCCGCGTGCCGTTGGTGAAGTTGATGCCGTCGGCGTAGGTGTCGCGGATGCGCATGCCGCTGAACTCCAGGCCGTCGGCCGGTCCCCACAGCGCCGGGATGTTGGCGTAGTCCCGGCCGACCCACACCCCGACGTTCGCGTGCTCGATCCACACGTTCGAGATCTTCGTGCCGGTGCCGAACCGGCCGTTGAGACCGACGCCGCCTTCCGCTCCGCCGTCCCCGCCCCGGATCCGGCCGGAACCGAAGATGGCGATGTCGGAGATCCGGGTGTTCTTGTCGATGTCGAATCCGAAGTTGCCCTCGTGCGGATGGTTGATGCCGCCCGCGTTCTGCGGCTCGATCTGCGAGTACAGCTGCGAATGCCACATACCGGCACCGCGGATCGTCACATTGGAGATGCCGATCTGGTTGTACTGGCCGCCGCCGTTGGGCACGTTCGGATCGTCGGTCAGGATCTTCTTCTCCTGCCGCCACTGGCCTGCCGGGATCCAGACGCAGGCGATGACGCCGTTCTGGTCGTCGGTGACCGCGCGCTGGATCGCCGCCGAGTCGTCGTTCCCGTCGTTCGGCACCGCGCCGTACTCCGTGATCGACACGCAGTTCGACGGCTTCTCCGAGGCCGGGGCGACCTGCTCCAGATCGACGAGGTCGACGATGTAGAACGCCGCGTTGTCCCCGTTGTCGCGCTGCAGCTTGAACTTCGTGCCCGGCGGGTACGACCGGGACAGCAGCGCGTGCGACTCGTCGAACAACCGTCGCGCGTTGGCCTGCGGCGTGTTCGTCAGCCCCTCGGGGTCATCGGTGCTGCCGTAGAGCCAGCTGTGCTTCGAGGACAACGTCAGCTTCTGCGCGAAGGTGCCGTTGACGTACAGGCTGAGTGTCGCGTCCTGTCCCCCGCCGCCCGGGGCGTCGGGGATGGAGTTGCGCACCACGATCGAGTTCGCCTGGTTCGCCGAGGTGAACTCCACGTACTGCCCCTGGTTCGCCAGGCGGACGGACTTGCGGCCGGAGGACTCGGTCGCGAAGTTCGTGTGCCCGAACGTCCTCAGCCGGTCGGCTTCCAGCAATTCTCCTTGGTACTGCGCGGATTCCGCTTCGTATTCGACGTACGGCACCGCCGCGCCGCGGCCGGCCACGATCGCCAGCGAGAGCCCGTTGTTGGACTCGTTGGTCTCCGTGACCGTGCCGGTCGCGTCGGCCGTCGCGGTCAGGGTCGCGCCGCCGCTGGTCGCGGTCCACGTGCCCGAGATCGCGACGTTCGCCGTGGCACCCGCCGCGATCGCGGCGGTGGCACCGGTCAGCGTGGTACTTCCGACGGTCAGCCGGGTCACCGAGGAGCCCGCTTCGCTCGTGCCGCGGTTGTGCACCGCCACGGTGAACGAGACCGCCGCGCCGACCGCCGGGTTCGGCGGGTTCGACGTGACGCCGGTGACCTCGAGATCCGGACCGGGCGACTGCGCGATCACCAGCGGAGCCGGGGAGGTGAAGGTGTTGTTGGTGTCGTTCTGTTCGGCCACCTTGTCGGCGGGGTCGACGGTGGCGGCCACCGGATAGCTACCCTGCGGCCGGGTTCCCGCGCTCACGGTCACCGTGGTGGACGCGCCGGCGGCGAGTGCCCCGACCTCCGCGTCGCCGACGACGGTGCCGCCGAGGCTGACGTTCACGGTCGTCGCGCCCGCGTTCGCGGTGCCGTTGTTCTTCACCGTCGCCGAAACCGACAGCAGGCTGGTCTCCGTCGGGTTCTCCGGGGTCCAGGTCGTCCCGGTGACGACGAGGTCCGGGTTCGGTGCCGGGGTGCCGATCACCTGGAACTCCGCGACCTGTCCGCCAGGAGCGCCGGAGTTGGCGAAGAACCGCAGGCGCACGTCCGACGCGCGGCCGCTGACCGGGATGGTCACCGTATTCTGGTTGGTGGCCGGGTCGAAGCGGTGCTCCGCCCGCGCCGACAGGGTGGTGAACGCGGTGGCGCCCTCTGCACGGCCGAGTATCTCGAAGTCCTGCGTCCGCGCTCCCCAGATCGGGTCCGGGTTGAGGTTCACCACGACCGAATCGACGTCCGCGTCGGTCCCGAGCTTCACCGTCAGCGAGTTCGGATAGCCCGCGGCGGATTCCCAGTACGTGGCGGTGTTGTTGTCGTTGGCGTTGGCGGCGACGAACGAGTGGACCACCGACGTGGCCTCGATCGGCTTGCCGGCGGCCAGGTTCGCGCCCGCCGTGGTCCCGGAGCGCACGACGTGGTTGCTGTCGGCGGATTCGTTGCCCGCCGCGTCCTTGGCCCGCACGAAGTATTCGACCCGCGTCCCCGTGGGCCTGGCCTCCGTGAACGTGGTGCCGGTGAGCGTGCCGGCCGGAGTGCCGTCCCGGTAGACGGTGTAACCGGCGACGCCGACATTGTCGGTCGAGGCCGACCAGGTCAGCCGGATCTGGCCGGCGGCGGGTTCGGTGAGCGCGAGGTTCGTCGGCGCGCTGGGTGCCTGCGTGTCGCCGGTGTCGGGCCCGTACAACTCGAACTCCGCAAGCTGTGCGGCGGGCCAACGCGTGTTCGCGGTGATCTGCAGCCGTACGTAGCGTGCTGACGCTGTCATCGGGATGGTGACGGTGTTGACGCCGGGGGTGAACGCGTAGTCGGCAGACCCGCCGAGGTCGGTGAACGCCGTGCCGTCGGCGCTTCCGCGCACGGTCAGCGTCTGTGTCCGGGATTCCCAGGCCGACGGGAGTTTCAGCACGATCCGCGAGAGCGATTTGGCCGCCCCGAGGTCGGCCTGTATCCACTGCGGGAACGCGTTGTTGGCGGATTCCCAGTAACTGTCCTGATTTCCGTCGACCGCGTTCGCGACGGGATAGCCGGGCAGCGCGCTGCTCGCCGACACCGTCCGGGTCAACGGCACCTCCGCGAGCGCGGCCGGTCCGGGTGGGGCGGCTGGATCCGGCGGTGGGCCGCTCGCCGCCGAAGCGAGGGAGAGTCCGGCGACGGAAAGCCCCGTGACCAGGAAACCGGCGATGAGCCGGGACAGGCGCATACGTGTCATGGCGTCTTCTCTTCTTTGAGACAGCGGGGAGGGAGCCAGAGCCGTACGAGCATGCAACAACCCGGAGACAAAATGCAAGAAGTTGACATGTTTCAGAAATTTTGCGACTTCCAGACGAGCCGAGTGACCGCCCTTCGCAACGGAAGGAGGTCCGCTACTTGCCGCCCGCGCCGGGAACCGTCAGAGTGATCACAGGAACTGCCGCCGCTTTATCAACTCAGGTTACAAACGTGCACTGAGTACTTTTCAAATCAGAACTATGCCAGCTCAACGGCTGTTTCGTATTCCGCATTACGGGAGTACGGGCGTACACTCAAGCGCAAGTAAGCCGCGTGGAGGTCGATCCTGATGGACGTGACGAAAGCCCTGAAGTCCGCACTCGGCGGGACGACGACCGAGTCGAGGCATGCCGTCCGCGAGTTGCGGCGGGAAACCGAGGATCTCGTGGCCCGCCGGGCGGGCAGGACCGCGAACCGGCTGACCGAACTGGGCGGTCGACTCGCCGATCTGGTCCTGCTCTCCGGGGGCAGGCTCGCGGGTTTCGCGGATCGGCACAGCAAGCCCATGGGCGAGGGTGTGCGCCGCGAAGCGGGCCGGATCGGCGATTCGGTGGAGCGCTTGTCCGTGACCCTGTCGGACCGCGCCATCCTCATCGCCGAGGAATTGATCGACCCCAAACCGGCCACCCGGGCCCGGGTCGTGAAACGGCTGCCCGGGAAAAGCCGCCACCGATGACGCCGTAGGGCCTATGCGGCTCGCCTGTTGGCCTCGCAACGTTTGAACAGGTAATAGCCGACGACTTCGCCCTTGATCGCGACGTTCTGCCCCGAGGACATGAACTTGTCTCGGCTTTCCTGTCCCTGCTCAACGAAGACGAAGGAACCGTTGGCCAGGTCCCATCCTTCACGGCAGACGGAATTGAGCACGTCCACGGGGTCGGTCGCGCGCTGGGTCGTCGTTCCGCCGACCATCGCGACGATGACGGCTTTTTGGTTCATCACATCGATGGAGAACTGGAAGAGGTGGTCACCGCTCTCGTACGCCGCTCGGGCACGCCCGGCGGGAGAACGTTCGAACGCCTGCCGTTCCTTCTCCGCCTGCTGCTGACGCTTGCGCTCGTCCGCGGCACGGCGCAACCGTTCCTTTTCCGCGAGTTCGGCGGCGATCTGTTCGGATGACTTCTTCTTGAGCAGCGCCACTCTTCCTCCGCAATCCGGTGATCACCCCGGTCCAGCCCGTCTCTCTGAAGTCGTTCCCCACGGTTCGCGGGTTACAGGTCACCGATCTCGATTCCGTGACACAGCGGTGCCATCGACACCTTCGTGCCGACCGGCCGAGTGCCTTGCCGCCCCACGCCGCGTTCTCCCGTCTTTAGTCGCTATCAGCGGCCGCATCCGCTTGCCTAGCATGGGAAAACCGGCAGCGGATCCCGCCGGGCACCCCTTGGCGATCCGCCGTGGCCATGAGCGCCGCGACCCATCGCTTTCCCAGTCCCCGCAGTGGAAGGCACCCATGCTCGTCCGAGGACTCCTCACCTCATTGCCACTCACGACGGCGATGACCGGCATCGCGGCGGACCGCACCTGGATCCGCGACGCCTCGGGCGGTTAGCTTCGGTGAACGAGTCGAGAGTGATGCCCCTGGACGGGCTCGGCGCGCAACTCATCAGGCTGGGCCTCGGCGAGACCGCCGCCGGGGTCTACGGCCGGATGCTCGAAAGCGCGCCGGTGACCGCCGGGGAGCTGGTGCCGGGGCATGGCGACGCGGAGACCGTCCGTAAGGCACTGAAAGAACTGGCGAACGCCGGACTGGCGGTGTCGTCCGGAGTGGACGAAGCCGAGTTCCTCCCCGCGAATCCCGGTGAGGCGCTCGCCGCGTTGACCACGCGACGGCAGGCCGAACTGCACGACGCTCGCCTCGCGGTCCAGACCGCGTACCGCGCTTTCCGGCGGGCTCATTCGGGGATGCCACACGTTCAGGACCTGCTCGAAGTGGTCACCGGCGACGCCATCATCCCGCGCCTTCAGCATCTCGCGACCACGGTGCGGCACCAGGTGCGCCGTCTCGATTCCCCGCCCTACTTCACCGGCGGCCACCGGAATCTCTTGGAAGAGGAACAGCTGCGGCGCGGGATCGGCTACCGCTGTGTCTACAGTGGAGCGTCCTTGGGCGATCCCGGCTACCTCGCCGAAAACATCTTGCCCTGCCTGCGGGCCGGCGAGCAGGCCCGGCTCCTGCCCGAGCTTCCGGTGAAATTGACGCTTTTCGACGACCGGGCGGCCACCATCGCGCTGACCATCCGGGAGGCCGACCGGAACCAGTCCATCGTCATCGTGCGCCCATGCAGCCTCTTCTCCGCGCTGGAGGGGCTGTTCGAAACCTCCTGGGCCGCGGCACTCCCCCTCGACCAGCGAGGACATGCGGCCGAGCAGCCGATCCGGCCGATCGAACGAGAACTGCTGCTCCTGCTCGCCGCCGGGCGCAAGGACGACGAGATCGCCGCCGAACTCGGTGTCAGCAGACGCACCCTGTTCCGCTACCTCGAAACGCTTATGGACCGCGCCGGGGTTTCCAGCCGGTTCCAGCTGGGGGTCTTCGCCGCGCACAACGGCTGGCTCTGACTTCCAGCGCGACCGGGTTGCGTTTGTGTGGCACATCACACTCTCGGTGCACGACCTTGCTCTGTGACCGTCTCCCTTTACGAGAGCACTTTCGGTGAAAAGTTCACCGAGAGAGTGGGAGGGAGACATCATGAACCACACCGGCATCATCCGTACCGCCGCCATCACCGGAATCGCCGCCGCGCTGGGTCTCGCCGCAGCCGTGCCGGCCCTGGCCACCCCGTCCGCCGATCCGGTGACCACGGTCGCCGATCTGGACGGCGACGGCGAACTCGAAACCGTCACCGCCCGGCTCACCTCGGACACCGACCAGGTCATCTCCGCGACCGTGCACGGAACCTTCACCTCCATCCACGTCGGCGCCGACGACTACGCAGGCGTCCAGGCCCCGAGGGTGGCGGACCTGAACGGCGACGGGCGCGCGGAACTGCTGGTCGCCCAGTCCATCGGCGCCAACACCACGTTCTTCACCGCGTTGCACTTCGACGGCCGCAACCTCGCCCAGGTCGTCGATGAGAACGACAAGCCCCTCTCGGTCGCCGAGGGCGGCGGCGTTGCCGCCCACCTGGGCTACCAGTGCACACCGCTCGAGGGCGGTGGCCGCACCTTCGAGACCGTCGCCGCCGAGGCCGACGACATCAGCGCGCCCGTCGAGCGGATCACCTATTCCGGCAGCCGCACCGTCTACACCCTGCGGGACGGCGCGCTGACCGCCCAGAGCACCTCGCCGATCACCCGGCGCCCGCTGTCCGACCCGATCCTGAACGCCGACGCCACCACCTGCGCCCAGTAACGCGTTCAGTCCTCTGAACGCGGTAGTTCGCGACACGCACGAACGCCTTCAGAGGACTGGACGCGGGCCCTCGCTCACTCGGATGGGGTCACCCAGGCAGTCCACCTCCGCTGCGGCGAACCCCCGGAGGGCGGAAGGTGATCTTGAAAGGAGGGCGGCACCATGGGAAATCACCGGCACCACAACGGCACCGCGTCACTCCGGATCGCCGCCGCGAGCCTGCGGGTGTGCGCGGTCGTGATCGCGGTCGCGGCCTGCGCCTGGCTCGCGCTGTGGCTCGCGTTCACTCTTTGAGCCCGAGGGCTCCGGGTCACGGCCCGGGCGGGGCCGCTCCCGGCTGAGGCTCCGGCGGGCCTCCCGGTTCCGGCAGGGGGCGGTCCGGTCCCGGCTCCGGGAGCCGCTCGGGGACACCGGGGTCGGGTAGCCGCTCGGGCTTGCCCGGGTCCGGCACCGGCTCGGGAATACCGGGCTCGGGCACTCCCGGATCCGGCGGCAGGGGATTCGGCGGCGCCGGAGGCGCGGTCATTCGATCACTCGTCATCGCACTACCTCCTGTTGACGCGGCTACCCGTTCGGTCACCGGGCGAAACGCCCGTGAAGGCCTCCCTGCTCGCAAGGGAGGGCGAAGGCAAATACGGCGCGGTCGGCGCCCAGCGTCGAAGCATGATGTCCTGAAGGACCCCGTTGAGACGTTGAAGGTCTCAACGGGGTCCTTCAGGACACGCCACATTTGAGTTACCTCTCAACAACCAGGGTGCTTTTAGGTACCTACGGCGGATGCGGTCCGGCCTCAGCGGCACCACCTGTCACAACAGCTGCGCGTGAAGGCCCCCTTCCCTCGGCTGAGCCGAGGGAAGGGGGCCTTCACGCGCTCCCCAAGTACATGCGCCAGGCCGCAGGCCACCAGTAGGTACCTAAGCTCCTATCCCTCCTGAAGTGCGGCTCGCCCCCGCTAGGCCGTATGGGTGGCGATCCAGTCCGCGATGACGTCGGCGCGGGAAGTCGTTTCGATCCCCGCGTGCGGACAACCCGGCCCGGTGGCTTCGATCGAGACCAAGGCGCCGCCCTGGCCTTCCGGGACGAAATAGGGCGCGCCCGAGTCGTACGTGCAGGCGCTCGTCGTGATCGCCGGGGCCGCGCCTCGGACGCCGATGGTCGTCGGTGCCACCGTCGCCACCTGGACGGTGCCGTGCTGCATTCGCGTCGCCGGGGCGGGATTCGTACTGCTCAGGCTGCCCCAACCGGCCAGGGTCAGCTGCTGGCCGACCTTCGGGAGCACGCGGCTCACCTTCACCGGCGGTACCGTGCTCACCGGCGTGTCGAGCCGGAGGAGTGCGACGTCGTTTTCCTTCGCCTGCAGCACTTCGGTCGCCTTGCGGGCCACTCCCGACTCGATCGCCTCGTCGACAAGGCCCAGCGTCACCGTCGTCGGATACGGCGTCTTGCCCGCCACCCGCTTGCGGTGCGCGTCGTGGAAGCAGTGTCCGGTGGTGATGACCCAGCCGGGTGCGACCAGCGCGCCGGTGCAATAACTGCTGTAGGTCGAGCCGTCCGGGCGAGGGATCTTCGTCATCGCGATCTTCGCGACGAACCCGAACTGCCCTGATGGGACGTCGGAGCCGTGGGCGACGTCCGGCGCGGCGAGCGCGGCCGGAGCGGTGGTGATGGTCAGGACAGCAGCGGCCAGCAGGGCGCGCAGACGCAATTTCTTACCCTTCGTCGATGAGCTGATCCGAGGCTAGGACCGGCGCCCGACAAGGGGAATTCCCCGACCAGGTGTCACCCGATGGCACGCCGGACGGCGGCGGGTTCGCCGCGGCGCGTGAGCCAGTGGCGATAAGGGTGGCTGCTGTCGGTGTCGGACCGGTAAGCCGCCTCGGCCGCGGCGATCAAGGCGTCACTGTTCCCGCCGAACGCGCCTTCGGTGTTCCAGGCGATCAGATACCGCATCCACAGCGGATCCCCGGTGAGCGCACGGATCGCGATCCCGGGCGAGGCGGGAAACGTGACCTGGCAGGGGGAAATCGCCCGGCCCGCCGCGATCAGGCGCTGCAGCGGCCGCAGTTCCGTGCTCCGGTGCGCCACCTGCGGCCGGAAACCCGCCCGCGTACAGGCCTCCTCGAAGCATTCCGGCCAGCCCGCGCCGTCGGACGGCCCGAGCACCCAGCGTTCGGCGGCGAGGTCGGCCAGGTCGATTTCGGCGCCTTGGGCGGCCGGATGATCCGCGGCGATCGCCACGAACACCGGTTGCGCGGCCAGCGGCCGCAGCGCCACCCTCGGTGCGGCGGGCAGGACGTGCCCGGGATAGTCGGCGACGACCGCGGCGTCGAGCTGGCCACCTGCCACGAGATCCAGCAGCCGCAGCGGCGAGAACTCCGTGGTCACCGAAACCGCTTGTGCCCGGCCGGAATCACCGAGCCGATCCGCCAGCTCGACGACCATCGACCCGCCGATCCCGCCCAGCGCCACCGGACGCTTCTCCTCGTCCGCCAGCCAGCGAGCCGCGTCGCGGTGCATCGTGTCCGCGGCGGCGAGAACGGTCCGCGCGTGCGCGAGCACCCGTTCGCCGAACGCCGTGGGGACGACTCCTCCCCTGCCCCGGACGAACAACGTTCCGCCGAACGCGCGCTCGATCCGTTGTACCGCCGCGGTCAACGCGGGCTGGGAGCTGCCGATGCCGATCGCCGCGCGCGTGATGCTGCCCGCGTCGGCGACGGCGCACACCACTCGGAGATGACGTAACTCGACATCCATCACGCGGACCTTATGGCCACTTGGGATGTGCCGGAAGCCGTCGAAAGTCGGGATCGTTTTTCGTACTCCGCTCCCCTTTTCTCCCCCTCCCCACAAGGAGTACGCATGCGACGCGTATGTCTCATGTTCGCGCTGACCACCGTCCTCGTCTCCGGTCTCGTCCCGGCGACGGCGTCGGCGGCCCCGGCTCCCCGTTTCACCACGTCGATGGAGGCCTTCGAACCCGGCGGAACCATCAGCCGGGTGGAAGTCAGCCGCCCGGCTTCGGACAGAACCGCGTTACCGCAGCGCGTCGCGAGCGCCGCCGCGGTGACCCCGATCGAAGTCAACGGCCCCAGTGAGACCACCTTCGACCTGGTCTTCGTCGGCGACGGCTACACCTCCGGCCAGCTTTCCACCTATGCGCAGCATGTCCGCTCCAGTGTCGCGGCGTTGTTCGCCATCGAGCCGTACAAGAGCTACCGCAAGCAGTTCAACCTCTGGCAGGTCGACGTCGTCTCCGCCCAATCCGGTGTCACGAACGATCCGACCCAAGGGGTGCGGCGCAGCACCGCACTGGGCATGTACTTCTGGTGCGGCGGGATCGAACGGCTGTTGTGCGTCAACGAGACCAAGGCGAACCAGTACGCCGCGGCCGCGCCGGACGTCGATCAGGTCATCGCGCTGGCGAACACCACCAAGTACGGCGGTGCCGGCGGCGGGGTCGCGACGTCTTCGGGCGCCAACGCACAGGCCAGCCAGATCGTCGCCCACGAACTCGGGCATTCCATCGGCGGGCTCGCCGACGAATACGACTACGGCACTTGCGAAACCCGCGAACCCCGCGAGCCCAACGCGAGCGCGCTCACCGCCGCGCAGATGAGGGACCGCCGCGCCAAGTGGTACGCCTGGCTCGGCAAGCCTTCTCCCGACGGCGGCACGGTCGGCGCCTTCGAAGGATCCCGCTATTGCAAGACCGGGATGTACCGCCCCAGCGTGAACTCGCTCATGCGCACGCTCGGGCAACCCTTCAACCCGCCGAGCACGGAAGCGATGATCGCCGGCTTCCACCGTGAAGCCGCCCAGCGGATCCAGCACCAGCACCCGTAAGGGTCACCGGGCCGGGCCGCCGGCGTGGTCGGCGAGCCCGGTCGCCATCGCCTGCATGAAGCGACGCAGATACCACTGGAAGAACCACGCCATGCCCCGGCGGGCGCGATACGTTCCGTGCCAGCGGATCTGTGTCCCGCCGCCGGAGGTTTCGCGCAGTTCGACGGCCGCCCGGTAATCGGCCATCGCCGGATTCTCGACACCCTCGTACGCGAACCGGCGTTCGGGTTCGAGCGCGGTGATCCGCTCCTTGGTGACCGTCTTGCCGGTCCGGAAGGCGCGGATCGCGCCGACACCGTCGCGTCCGTCGGCGGAAAGTCCTTGCGACACGGTGGTTTCCAGCGCATCGACCCGCGACCAGACCGGCCAGCTTCTGGCGTTCAGCAACAGTGCCCATACCACTGCCGGTGACGCCGACGATTCGGCGGTGACGTCGTACGACTGCATTCGGGAACTACTCACACGGTCACCTTAGGAACGGTCGGACCTGGTCACCATGCGTGGAGTTGCGGAGGACCGATCAGGAATTGCGATAGTCCGAAGGGCGCACACCGGTGTGCCGCAGGAAGGCTGCCGACAAAGCGCCGGGAGTGGCGAAACCGCATCTCGACGCGATCCGGGCGACCGGGAGGTCGGTGTCGCGCAACAGCCGTCGCGCCTCCTCCATCCGGAGCCGGGCCAGGAACCGGTGCGGTGTCTCGCCGGTCTTCTCCTTGAAGACCCGGATGAAGTGGTAGACGCTCAGGTGCACTCCCCCGGCGAGGTCGGCGAGGCTCAGTGGATCGGCCAGCCGCTCACGCATCATCGCCACGGCGGCGCGTACGCGGGCGTCCTCCCGCCCTGTCCTCGGCGGAGACGGCTTCAGCGCGTGGCGGGTGAGCAGGTGCACGGTGAGGAACGCGGCCGCGGATTCGGCGTACAGGTCGTCTTCCTCGCTCGCGTTCCCGAGCGCCCGGACCAGCTCGTCGAGCAGCGGATCTCCCCCGGCCAAGGAGGCCGCCATCGCCTCGTGGTCCACCGCGCGGCCGCCCAGCCGCGCCGCGATCGACTCCACCGTGGTGCCCGGAATGTGCACCTGCAGGCTGCGCATCGATTCGTCGCCGCGGTACCGGTGCCGCACCGGCTTGCCGGGAACCGCCAGCGTGAGCCGTCCCGGGCGCCAGTCGGCGCGGTTCCAGCGGCCCTCATCGCGTGTCTCCATCACCGCCCGCCCCGAGACCGGCAGGACCAGGTGCAGATCCGCGATGGCGGGCATCTCCATGTCCTCGGCGACGGGAACATGGTCGAACCGCTGGACCAGCAGGGATTGCCAGCCGGAATCCTCCCAGCTGCAGTAGGTCCGCCGGACGTAGCGGGCCATGTCGAAACCGGCATACGGCTGCAGGTCGAAACGCTCGGAGTGGAACACCACGACTTCGAGGCTAGCGCGCTTCGAACCGCGAAGGTCAACTCCGCGCGAGCAGTTCCTTCACCCGCGGGATGACCTGCTCGCCGTACAGCCGGATCGACTCGAGCCGCTGCTCGTGCGGAAGCGCGCCCGCCCCGTATTTCAGCTGGAAGCGCGACAGGCCAAGGGTCCGCACCGCCCACGCGATCTTCTGGGCGACGGTCTCGACGGAACCGACGAACAGCGCGCCGCGCGGCCCGGCCATGGCGTCGTAATCGGCGCGGGACATCGGGCCCCAGCCGCGTTCGGCGCCGATCTTGGCGAAGGCCGCCTGATGATGCGGGAAGTGCTGGGCCACCGCGAGTTCGTCGGTCGCGGCGACGTGCCCCGGGCTGTGCATGGAGATCGGCAGCTCCCCGTGTCCGGCTTCCTTCAGCGCACGCCGGTACAGGTCGGCCAGCGGGGTGAACCGCTCCGGCGATCCGCCGATCACCGCCATCACCAGCGGCAGGCCGTACGCGGCCGCACGGACGACCGACTGCGGGGTCCCGCCGACGCCGACCCAGGCGGGCACGCTGCCGGACTCGGTGAGCGGGAAGGCCTGCGCGCCGTCCAGCGCGGGCCGGACGGTTCCGCTCCAGTCGACCGGCTTTTCCTTCTGCAGATGGGTGAACAGGTCGAGTTTCTCGGCGAACAGCACTTCGTAGTCGTCCAGCGAGTAGCCGAACAGCGGGAACGACTCGGTGAACGAACCCCGGCCGAGCGTGACCTCGGCGCGGCCGCGGGAAACCGCGTCGAGTGTCGCGAACCGCTCGTACACCCGCACCGGGTCGTCCGAACTGAGCACGGTGACCGCGGTGCCCAGCCGGATCCGTTCGGTCCGGCCCGCGATCGCCGCGAGGACGACGTCCGGCGAGGACACCGCCATCTCCGTGCGGTGATGCTCCCCGACCCCGAAGTAGTCCACGCCGACCTGGTCGGCGAGCACGCCTTCGGCCACGACCTGACGGATGGCCTCCGCCTGGCTCACCGGCTGGCCGTCCGCGCCGTTCTCCACGTCACCGAAGGTGTCCAGGCCGAAGGACGGCTCCTGCCGCGTACCCAGGATCTCGTAGCCCATGTCCAACTCCTCAAAAAGTAGTTGAACGCTCAAACGTATCCTTCGGTGATCGTATTCCGCCGCCGAAGCCGCTCAGCCCCCGGCGATGTCACGCGCCAGTTGCCGCGCCTCGGGGAGGGTGTACTTGCCGGTGATCTGGGCTGACCCGCCGATGATGGCGGACTGGATCATCGGCGCGGTCAGGACGCGGCTCTTCAGCACCACCGCGACCTGCTTGCCGACATTCGCCGTGGTCCAGTCCGCCCACGTCCGCGCACCCGCGGCGGTGAAGGCGAGGTCGATGATCGAGCCGCCCTGCTGCGGATCGACGTGGGCACGCGTCCGGCTGATCTCGGCTCCGGTGAGGAACGCCGGGCCGAGCACGTATTTCGTGCCCTGGACGCGGTCGCAGCTGACCAACGGGAGCGCCGGATCGTCACGGCCCTCCAACGGGTCTCGACCCGGCGAGCAGTCGAGCGCCGCCGCGGCGGCCTGCTGCTCGGCGGGATCCGTGCTCTGCCGGTTCGTCGCGGTGCCGGTCGCCGGCCCTGGCGGGAGCTCGGTCAGCACCGGCCGGAACCGCAGCCCCGATCCGTCCTTGACCACGAAGCCGTCGCCCTCGGGTTCGGATTGCCCGGAAACCTCGGCCTGACACCCGGTCACGCCGAGCAGGACGAGGGCGGCCGCAACGAAAAGTGTTCGCACGGACGTCATTCTGCCTTGCGCGGTCGGCGGAATGTACTCAAAGACGCGAAGTCCCCCGCCGCCGGACCGTGCGCTCGAGAATCCCGAGTGTGGCCTTGAGCGCGGACTCGGGGACGACGGGGAAGGTGAGCCGGTTCTTCCACTCCTCGCCGACCTCCGACCAGTCGTAGTAAGACGTGACGAGAGTGCCGCCCTCGGCGGGCTCCAGCCGGTAGCCGTAGATGTGGCGGACAGACGGCCGGATACTGCCTTCGACGGTCCAGGCGATCTCCGCGTCCGGGACGAGCTTCGTGATGACGACCTCGACGTCGTACTTGCCCAGCGGCACGTCCCCGAGCGCTTCCCGGTCCATGTGGACCAGGAACCGGTCCCCCGCCTGCTTGACCGGCTCCCCTTCGGCGTCGAGGAGCATTCCCGACGCGTCGATGTCCACGTGCCCCTTCGGGTCGCTCAGGATCGCGAAAACGGCGTCGGCGGGGGCGGGGATGAGCCGGGAAACCTCGACGCGCTCGGGATCGTCGCTCGGGGTCTCCGCCGTGGCGACCAGGACCGCGCGGCCGAGGACGTGCGAGGACATGGTGAACCCGAGGAGGGCCGGGGTGGCGTCGGCCGGGACGCCGAGCGATTCGACGTCGAGGGCGTGCACCACGACGAAATAACGGTGCGTCCCGTGTCCGGCAGGCGGGGCGGCGCCGAGGAAACGGGCGACGCGGGCGTCGTTGGGAAGCTGGAAGGCGCCCGCGGGCAGGCCTGACCCGGTGTCGTCGCCGGCGCCCTCGGGCAACTCGGTGACGGTGGCGGGGATGTCGGCGACCGCCCAGTGCCAGAAACCGGAGCCGGTGGGAGCGTCGGGGTCATAGACGGTGACGGCGTAGCTCTTGGTGCCCTGCGGGGCTCCGCTCCAGCTCAGCTGCGGGGAGATGTCCTTACCGGCCCATTGGTCGGCCGACCAGGTGGCGCCGTCGGCGACAGAAGTGCTGGAGACGGTGAAGGAGGCCACCTCGGGCAGGCGGGCGAAGGGGTCGTTAGCGCGAGTCATAAATCGACCATAACACAGATAATCGATTATCTACCCGTTCGTCTATACTTCGCGGATGCCCGATGCCTCGCCCTCCCCGGACAAGCAGATGCTCTCCGAGCAGGTGTACGCCCGCCTGCGGGACGCGATCATGCGCGGCGACCACGCCCCGGGCGCCGCGCTCAAACCGCAGGATCTGGCCAAAGACCAGGGCGTCAGCCTGGCGGTCGTCCGCGAGGCCCTCGTGCGCGTGGTCGGCGACGGCCTCGCCGACCGGCTGCCCAACCGCGGCTTCGCCGTCCCGGCCTTCTCCGACCGCCGCTGGCAGGAGATCACCGAAGCCCGCCGGACCATCGAACCACTCGTGCTGCGCCTGTCCGTCGAACGCGGCGACCTCGACTGGGAGGCCCGCGTCCGGGCCGCCCACCACCGGCTGAGCCGTACGCCCGCGTTCGTGCCGGAGGAAGGCGACTCCGTCAGCGCCGCGTGGTCCGAGGCTCACCGCGTCTTCCATCGCACCCTGCTGGAGGGCTGCGGAAACCCGGTCCTGCTGGAGACCTTCGACCGGATGTGGACCGCGAGCGAACTGGCTCGCCGATGGGCGGCGCGGCGCGCCCCCGGCCGGGACCACCTCGCCGAACACCGCCTGCTGGAGGAGACCGCGCTGGCCCGCGACGCCGACGCGGCGGCCGAGGCCTTGGCGCGCCACCTCACCCTGACGGCGGCCGCGCTGACCGAGGAAGCCGGCCTGGAAAGTCCGTGAAGGCCTCCTTCCCTACCTTCACAGTAGGGAAGGAGGCCTTCACGGAAAGCCGTCGAAAATCACCCGGATCGAGCTAGCGCCCGTCATCACATTGGGTGTTTGCTGACTCACCGAACGTCGTTACACGACGATTTGGGGGCCAGCGCATGTCCTTCCGTTGGGTGTTCCGCCTCTTTCCGGTGACGCTCCTCGCGCTCACGGTGGCGGTGGCCGTTCCCGCCCCGGCGACCGCCGCGCCGGACTCCTCCCCGCCACCGGCGAAGGTCTGGCCGACACCCCAGCAGGTGACGCCGCGACCGGGACTGGTGACCATCCCGCGCACGGTCGTCGAGGTCGTCGGCCGGGACACCGATCCGTCCGCGCTCGCCGTCGTGGACCAGGTACTCCGCGCGGCGGGCGCGAGCACCATCGTCAAGATCACCGACAACGCCCAAGCGGCCGTCGACCGCGGCGACGGCGGGCTCGTCGTCTTCGTCGGCGGCCCCACCGAAAGCAGGGCGACCGCCCTGGCGCTCGCCGCGCTCCGGGTGGACGGCCCAGAAGGCCTCGCCTCAGGCGGATACGTCCTCGCCGCCGACCGCGGTGTGATCGCACTGTCCGGTGTGGACACCGCGGGGACGTTCTATGCGGCGCAGTCGTTCCGGCAGCTCTTCGCTTCCGGCAAGAGCCGCGCGTTCAGCGTCCGCGACTGGCCGGCGGCGCCGCTGCGCGGGGTGATCGAAGGCTTCTACGGCGCACCGTGGTCGCACGCGGATCGTTTGGCGCAACTGGACTTCTACGGCCGCACCAAGCAGAACATGTACGTCTACTCCCCGAAGGACGACCCGTTCCTGCGAGCACGCTGGCGCGACCAGTACCCGCCCGACCAGCTCGCGCCGCTCTCGCAACTGGTATCCCGTGCCACCGCGAACCACGTCGAATTCACCTACGCCCTCTCCCCCGGCCTCTCGGTGTGCTACTCCTCCGACGCCGACAAGGCCGCTCTGGTCACGAAGTTCCAGTCCCTGTGGGACATCGGGGTGCGATCGTTCGCGATCCCGCTCGACGACATCTCCTACACCCGCTGGAACTGCGACGCCGACGCGGCGAAATTCGGCTCCGGCGCCGCGGCGGCGGGTGCGGCGCAGTCGTTCCTGCTCAACCGGGTTCAGCAGGATTTCATCGCCACTCATCCCGGGGTCGAGCGGCTGCAGACCGTTCCGACCGAGTACTACGACCTCGCCGACTCCCCCTACAAGACCGCGCTGCGCACCCAGCTCGACAAGGCCGTGATCGTGGAATGGACCGGCGTCGGGGTGATCGCCGGGCAGATCACCGAAAAGCAGGCCCGGCAGGCGAAAGAGGTCTTCGGGCACGACATCCTGATCTGGGACAACTACCCGGTCAACGACTACATCACCGAACGCCTGCTGCTCGGCCCGTACATCGGCCGCGAACCCGGCGTCGCGAAGTATCTCACCGGGATCACGGCGAACCCGATGGTGCAGGCCGAAGCGTCCAAGATCGCCGAGTTCACCTCCGGTGACTTCCTGTGGAACCCGGACCGGTACGACCCCGACAAGTCGTGGCTCGCCGCCATCACCGACCTCGCGGGACCGGCCGCCCCCGCGCTGAAGGTGTTCGCGGAGAACAACTACTCGAGTCTGCTCGCGCGCCTCGACACCGGCAAGCCGGACCTGGATTCGCCGGTACTGCGACCGTTGCTCGACGCATTCTGGTCCGCGCTCGAGGCGAAGGACCCGTGGGACGCGGCCGCGAAACTGGACCGCTACCTCGCCGCGATGGCCGCCGATCCCGGCGAGCTGCGACGCGGAATGGCCTCCAATCAGAAGTTCCTCGCCGAGGTCGGGCCGTGGCTCGACCAGGTCGGCCTCTACGGGCAGGCGGGCTCTCACGCGGTGAAGATGTTGCTGGCACAGCATTCCGGCGACGGCGCGAAGGCGTGGGCAGAACGCGGGGAACTCGTCGTGGCGCTCAAGAAGGCACAGGCCATCCGCGTCGAAACCTCCCGGGGCCCGCGGAATCCGAGCACCTGCACCGCCGTCTGCGTACCGTTCCTGAACAGTGCGCTGGCCACGGCCGACCGCTGGTTCGGCCTGCCCGGGATCCGCCCGCAGCCGACGACGTCGATGGGCACCTACACCGACAACGTTCCGGCCCGGATGGTCGACGGCGACCCCGAGACCTTCTACTGGAGTGATTGGGCACCGCGTACCGGCGACGCCGTCGGCATCGACCTCGCCACGGCTCAGCCGGTGTCCCATGTGGACATCCTGATGGGCAAACCGACCAGTCCGGACGACTTCATTCACAACGGCGTCCTCGAGTTCTCGGCCGACGGTACGCACTGGACGGCGGTGAAGCCGGTCTCGGAACCCGTGATCTCGGCGGACCTTCCCGAAGGAGCGACGGCACGGTTCGTGCGGGTGCGATCGACCGGCACCCAGCCCTTCTGGGTGGTGGTCCGTGAATTCACCGTGTCCACACCGGACAGTCCTCGGTACACGGTGACCGGCACCCCGGCGGAGCCGAACCTCGCCGCGGCCGCCGACAACAACGCCGACTCGGTGTACACCGCGGCTTCGGCACCGGTGCCCGGGGACGCCCTCGTCGTCGCGGCAACCGCGCCGAAGCCGCTGGACAAGGTCGTCGTACTGGCCACCGAACCCGCCGCTGGCGCCGACGTCCAGGTCGCGGACGCCGCGGGTGGCTGGCACACGATCGGCCGGATGACCGGCGCCTACACGGAATTGCCCGCCCGAGGGATGGTGACCGACCGGATCCGGCTCCTCTGGTCACCGGGAGGTGCGGCACCGAGGATCGCGGAGGTCGTCCCGGCCTTCACCCGGGATGGCCGGTGACCGCCGGTCAGTCCACCGCGACGGTGAGGGCGGCCGTGTGGACCCGCCCACCGTGTGAGAATTCCAGGAAGAGCCGGTATTCCCCGCGTTCCGAGAACATCGACTGAAAGGCCAGCTCACCGTTGACCAGCCGCGCGCCAAGGGGCTGCGCCGGATGCAGATGCGTGGCCGACAGCAGCATCGTGTGGAACCCGGTCAGATGGCCGTTGGCACCCAGATGCGGGTCGACGGCCGTGACCAGCGCGCCGCCGGGATCGCGGAGGGCGAACCGGAGGACCTGCGCCCGCAGTAGCGGGATCCGGGCCGTCCCCTCCACCCGCGCCACCCGGTAGCCCGTGGCCGTCACGGTCTCCCCGGCGGGAGCGGGCACCGGCACGAAGGTGGTGTCACCGGGCACGCTGAACGGCAAGCCGAGCACCACCGGATGCCGGGGGTCCTTGGTGTCGAGGGGGACGAACTCGGCGAACATCCGGTAGGCGCCGCCGTCGGGCAGCGCGAGGCCGGTGCGCCAGGTATCGCCGTCGAGCGCCGGATGCACGTGCTGGAAGACGTTCATGTCGTCGCGCACGGCGAAGAAGTGCATCTGTTTGGTCTGGTTGTCCAGGAAACGGGTGATGGGCCGTCCGTCGGGGCCGAGGATCCGGAACGCGACCGGTACGTCCGGGCCCCGGACGGCGGGCGTGGTCACCCGCTCGAACCGGTACCCGCTCTCCGCCTCGGACAGACCGTCGCTGTGCGCGGCGGGTAGCAGATCCGCCGTCGCCACCGG
The DNA here is from genome assembly GCF_055575975.1 of Amycolatopsis sp. NPDC033938. Taxonomy (NCBI): domain Bacteria; kingdom Bacillati; phylum Actinomycetota; class Actinomycetes; order Pseudonocardiales; family Pseudonocardiaceae; genus Amycolatopsis; species Amycolatopsis sp. NPDC033938. The sequence continues at coordinate 5,001 of NZ_JBVIRO010000014.1, read as the reverse complement.
CCGGTGTGCCGAGTGGCCGGGGGCGGGCGTCGGGCGGAGCGCCACGAACGCCGCGGCCACCCCGAGCGCGATGGCCAGTGCGAAGAAGACCCAATCCGTGATCCGGGGTCTGCGCACCCGTCACCGTCCGGCGGTGGCGAGGTTGGGCTTCACCACGACCAGGCCCTGCTCGATCCCGTTGACGATGACGATGCCGCTGGAGAAGTACGGGTAGTTGCTCCACGCGCCGTTGAAGTTCGCCGAGTTGCCCGCCGGGTAGATGTCGAAGTAGCCGACCTCGGACAGCTGTGCCGACGCGACTCCGCTGACGTCCAGGATGCGCAGGCCTGCCTGGTAGTTCGCCTGGTAGGAGTAGCGGCCCTTGATGTACTGGTTGTGGTCGATCGCGGTGGCGGGCGAACTGTAGACGCCGGTGTGCACGGGAGCGGAGAGCTTGGCCAGGTCCCAGACGTAGGTCTTGGTGCGCTTGTCGGTGCCGCGCGACTCGTCCAGTTCGTCGTCCAGCAGGAAGTATCGCTGATCGTCGGTCAGCCAGCCCTGGTGCGAGTACTGCGCGCCGGAGTAGCCCTTGCGCGAGATCTGGACCGGCCGGGCCTTGTCGGTGACGTCGACGATGGTCAGCGTGTCCTCGTTGGCGTTGAAGCAGATTTCCTTGCCCCGGTAGGCCGCGTCCGGTCCCCGGTAGACCACGCACTGCGTGTCGTGGGTGTAGCCGTCCTGCGACACGCATCCGGCCTTGGCCGGCGCCTTCGGATTCTGGATGTTGACGACATGCGGCCCGCCGCTGCAGGTGTTGGAGCCGATCGCGTAGGCGAAGCCGGTCTCCTCGTTGATCGCGATGTTGTGCGCGGGACCGAACTCCTTGTACAGCGCGTCGGCGGTGAAGGTCTGCGGCGTGGTGACCGTGCGCAGGCGGGTCAGGTCGAACACCTGCATCCCGTGCCCGGAGATGAAGTCGGCCACGATGAACGCGTGGTTCTTGTACACCTTCATGTCCCGCCACGAGCTGCTGCCGCCGTTGGACGGCAGGTTGCCGAGGAATTTCGGTGAGGTCGGCGTGCTCAGGTCCACGAACGCGGTTCCGTTGGTCCGCCCGACGATGGCGTACTCCTTGCCGGACGCCGGATCGGTCCAGCCCCAGATGTCGTTGCCGTTCCCGCCGCCGAGGCCGGACAAGGGAAGCACGCTGAGCAGGTCCACGTTCTTGCACGGGTAGATGTCGGCCTTGCCGTTGACACACGGCACACCCGCCGCGGTGCCGGTGACGGCGTGCCGCTCGGCCGGGACGTGGTCCGCCAGGAAGGTCTTGGCCGCCGCCTGCCCTTCGGCGGTTTCGGGGTCGTGCGCGGACGCCGCCGTCATCGACAACACCAACGCGGAGGCCGTGGCCAGTGCCAGCCCTATCGTGCGCACGATCTTCATCTGGCGCTCCTCACCGGAGAGTCCGTTTCTGCCCGGTCTCCGACGATAGGAGCGCCGACGGTCCGCGTATCCCTCCGAACGTCTGACGCTGTTAACCGTTTTACCGCGCCTCGCGGAACGCGTTCCTGATCTCGGACACCAGGAGATCCGGCTGTTCCAGCCCGGGGAAATGCCCACCGCGGTCGAGTTCGTTCCACCGGTGAAGCCGGCGATAACGCCGACGCGCCCAGCGTTCGGCGGTGGGCCAGGGATCGGCCGGGAACACCGAGACCGCGGTGGGCACGGTCACCGGCTGAGCGTTCTCTTCCTCCGCGCTGCGCGGCACCCAGCGCATCGCCTCCCAGTACCAGCGGGCGCTGGAGGCGCCGGTACCGGTCAACCAGTACAAGGCGATGGTGTCGATCTGGTGCGCGAGGCTCACCCCGCCGCCGCTTTCCGGCCGGGTGTCGGCGTAGGCGTCGAACTTCTCGCCGAGCCACGCCGCCAGACCGGCGGGCGAGTCGAGGAGCGCATAGCCGAGGGTCTGCGGGCGGGTGGCCATGATCATGCCGAAGCCGTAGCCGTCGGACAGGTGCAGCTCGCGCCGGTCCAGCACGCGTTGTTCGGCAGGCGTCGGCGTCGCCCGGTCCTCGGGAAGCGGCGACGCCGACGGCATCGTCAGGTGCAGGCCCGCGACGCGCTCGGGAGCGTGGCGCGCCAGCTCGGTACTGACGACAGCACCCCAATCGCCGCCGTGGGCCCCGAAGCGCTCATAGCCGAGGACGGTCATCAGGTCCGCCCAAGCCCGGGCGGTCCGGCCCGGATGCCAGCCCTGTTCGCGGGGCCGCCCGCTGAAACCGAATCCCGGCAACGACGGCACGACCACGTGGAAGGCGTCGCGGGCGGAACCGCCGTGCGCCACCGGATCGGTGAGCGGCCTGAGCACGTTTTCGAACTCGAAGACAGAACCGGGCCAGCCATGGGTCAGCACCAGCGGGAGCGCGTCGGGCTCTGGCGAGCGGACATGCCAGAAGGCGATGTCCAGACCGTCGAGCCGGGCCCGGTAGTGCGGAACCGTGTTCCACTGGATTTCCCTTGCCCGCCAGTCGTGTTCGCGCCACGTCTGGAGCAGCTCCGTCATCCGCCGAAGCCCGAGACCTTGGGTGGCGTCCGGCACCGTCTCGGCTTCGGGAAGCCGTACCCGATCCAGGCGTGCGCGCAGGTCCTCCAGGTCGCGATCCGGAACGTGCGGCAGAAACGGTTCGACGTCGCCGCGTCCGATGCTGTCGATCATGATGTCGAAGCTAGAGCCCGGCGGCCGCCGCGCCCATATCCGGGATTGGCGTCCCGCGGTCGGATATTGCCGTCCGGGCTATTGCTCACCGAGCCGGACGGGGTGGTCGATCGTGAGGTCCGAACGCGACAGTCCCGCGAACCGGCCGGGCCGGAAGGAGTTCAGCAGCTCCCGCGTTCCGCCTGAGACGATCTCCTCCGCCACGAGACGGCCGAGGATCGGCGCCAGGGTGATCCCGCTGTGTGTGACGAGGCAATAGATCCGGGAACCGGGCGACGGCGGGCCCACGATCGTGTGCCCGTCCGCGGGCATCGACCGGATGGCGACCCGGAAGCCGAGCTCCGGCCTGCCCGGATCGGCCGTCATCGCGGAAAACCGCTCCGCGATCACGGCCGCGGTCCCCGGATCCACCGGCGCTGACGGATCGACGCCGGCGTTCAAGTCGAGTGCCTGCACCACGGTGTGCCCGCTCCCCGCGGGCCGGAGGTTGAGGGACGGCGTGTGCAGCACGCATCTCAGGTCGAGCCGCGGTGAGGTCACGTAGCCCAGCAAGCCGACGATCGGCGAACCCCGGTGGACGTCGGTCATCATGGGGATGTCGAGCCCGGCTTTCGCCGCGAGAGCGTCGGTCCAGCGCCCGGCCGCCAGCACGACGCGGTCGGCCTCGATGATCTCACCACCGGAGAGGGTGACCGATGCTTTCCTCTGGCCCTCACCGAAATCCACGACCTCTCCGACGGAAACCTCGGCGCCGTGGCGTTTCGCGTCGTCCAGCAGTCCCCGCATCAGCAGTTCCGGAAGGACATAGCCCTCGCTGGGGAAATGCGCGATCGCCGTCGTCGCTTCGGGAAGCACGACGTCACCGGCGATCTCCGCTGCCTCCGCTCGCTCCACCCAGCGAGCCGGATACCCCAGGGACCGCAGGAGTTCGACGTTGCCGGTCAGCCAGGCTTCGGTGCGGGGATCCGCGCAGTGCAGGCTGCCGCTGCGGAAGTAGGACCGCGGTCCGGGCAGCCGTTCCGCCAGGACGGCGTGTTCCGCCATTCCGGCGACGTTGAGCCGCTGGTAGGCCGGATCGTGTTTCCGGTTCGCGTTCGTCCAAGCGAAGGTGGTGGCACTCGTACCCGTCCCCGCGCCCGTACGGTCCAGCAGGAGGACGTCTTCCCCCGCGAGGGCGAGCGATCGCGCGACACTGGCGCCCAGCACTCCGGCGCCGACGATGATGATCTTCATGCGCTTTCCTTTCCGAGGTCCCCCGGTCACCGGGCGGAAAAAGGGACTTCCACGAAGAACCGCGCCGAGCCGGGACGAACGATCGTCTCGACGGTCTCCACCACCGTGCCGTCCTCGGTGCGCGATTCCCGGCGCCGTTTCAGCGCGGGCGTCCCCGGTTCGCTGTCGAGAAGACGGGCGGTGGTCTCGTCCAGGCACACGGGGTCGAGGTAGACCCGGACGCTGTCGATCGGCACTCCCCGCGCCCGGAAGTACCGCATGCTCACGAAATGTTCGAGGTTCTCCTGCAGCACGCCTGGCGCGGCGGAGAAGAGGATGACGTGCCGCTCGATCGACCGCGGCCGGTCACGGACGTCGAACTTGCGGCGGACCAGTTCGATGACCGCGGTGCCGGGCGGGGTGTCCGGCAGCGGGACGACCGCGTCACCGGACGGGATCGTGCGCGTGGACAGGACTTCGTGTCGCCCCGGCACACCTTTCGCCGCGGCCTCGGGGGCGGCGAAAGCGAGCAGGTTGAGCTGCGGCGTCACGTCCGCGACGAACGTCCCGTGCCGCCGATGACGCACAGCCAGCCCCGCGGCCGCCAGGTCGTTGAGCACCCGTTGCGCCGTTGCACGGCTGACGCCGTACTGCCCGCGCAACTCGTTCTCGGTCGGCAGACGCGCCCCGGGGACCAGCTCCCCGGCATGGATCCTCGCTTCGATCTCACGCCGGATCCGGCGGTGCAGCGGTTCGGGCATGAATTGACCGTACAAATGCGCATTTGACCGGTCAATCCGGCTTTCGGCGTAGTTCAGCCGCGAGATCGGCGGTGGTCGTGAGTGGCGATTCGTGGTTACTAGTCAGGCGGTTGCGGGGTTGGTTGGTAGCCAGGGGTTCCCGGTGATGGCGTCGCGGAGTGTGGTGAGGACGTTGAGGCCGTTTTTGCGGGCGGTGGAGATGTAGGAGCGGACGGTGAGCCAGGCGGTGGCGCCGTGATGGGTGCGCCATCCGCCGGAGATCTTGAGTTGGGTTTTGGTCATGCGGATGTCGCGTTCGGCCTGGTTGTTGGTGAAAGGAACAGTCAGGTCGAA
>NZ_JBVIRO010000013.1:189161-246221 GCF_055575975.1 Amycolatopsis sp. NPDC033938 | reverse complement strand
CGCGCCGCCCACTCGCCCCCTCCGCATCTACGCGCCTCCGACACCTCCTCCTAAAATCCGGCCGCCTTGGTGCTGCCGGCAACGGCGCAAACCCCCCCCACCCCCCCACCCACGACTCTTTTGGGGCACCCGACGGAAGACCTGCCTTCCGCCGGCGCCGCGCCCACCTCACCCCACATATCGCCGCGCCACCGAGTTCCGCTGCGCGTCCTCCAGCAGCACCAGCCCCCGCTCCACCTCCACCGGCACCACCTCCCGATTCCGCAGCACCCAGGGAATCCCCCGCACCGCCTCGGCCACCGCCGTCACGGTCGCCCGGTCCAACGGCGCGGAGCGCAGCACGGTGACCATGCGACGCAGGACGCTGGAGACCGGCCGTCGCAGCCACAACGTCCACAGCGTGTTCCGGATCCCGAGTTGTCGCCGGCGGCGTGGATCCCGGACGGTCGACGGCGCGTGGTGGATCACCATTTCCTCGTCCCAGCACATCCACCAGCCCCGCGCGGCCAGGTCGAGGGCGAACAGCTCCTCCTCCCCGCCGAGCCACATGCGTTCGGAGAATCCGCCGACGTCGGTGAACGCGCGGACGCGCACGGCCGACAGGCCCGCCATCACGCCCAGCAACGCGGGGCCGGGCAGCCAGTCCGGTCCGGGTACGGGCGAATGCCTCAGTTCCGGGGTGATGGGGTCTTCCGTCAGATCGGGTTCCACCAGGCACCGGCCGGTCACCACGCCGAGGGCGGGATGACGGTCGAGTTGATCGGCGGCGCGCGTCAAGGCGCCGGGTTGCCATCGGGTGTCGTCGTCGCAGAAGGCGACATACCGCGTTTTCACCGCCCGGACGGCGACGTTCCTGGCCACCGCGCCCAGGTTGCGGGGCGATCGGAGGACGCGGACCTGGGGGTACCTTCGCTCGACGGCGTCCGCGGATCCGTCCGTGGAGGCGTTGTCCACCAGGACGATGGGCGCGGCGTCGGGCAGCGTCGTCATCCGCCCGAGTGTTTCCAGCAGCTGCTCACGTCGATTGTGGGTGATCATCACGACCGTGATCCGGTCCTGCACCTCAGCCTCCCTGCGCGTGTTCGAGCACGCGGATCTGCCGCTCCACTCCGTCGGGCAGCCGCCGTCGTTCCGCGAGGGCTGACGGCAGACGGCGGACCACCCCGGCGAGCGCGCCCAGCACTCGGGGCTCGCGCGGAACCCGGGTGAGCACGCGAAGTCCGTCGGCGAGGCACTGGCGCACCGGTCGCCGCATGACCGTGATCAGCAACCGGTTCCGCAGTTCCGCGCGCTCACGCCAGCCCCGCGACGGCCGCACCGTCGACGGGTGATGGTGCGCCCGCACCCGGTCCACGTAGCACAGCCGCCAGCCGTGGGCGGCGAGATCGTAGGACAGCAACCGTTCTTCGGCGCCGAAATGCAGCAGCGGACTGAATCCCGCCGCCTGCAGGTACGCCTGCCGTCGGACGACGGCCGAGCAGGCGAGGAAACCGAGCACCGACGGCCCAGGAAGACCGTCGGGCGTACCCAACGGGCTCCCCGCCATCAGGGAGACGACCGGATCTTCCCGTTCTTCTTCCCCGACAAGGGTTTTCGCTGCGACCAGCCCGACATCGGAATGAGCTTCGAGGATCCGCTCGGCTTCGGCGAGCGCGTCCTCGGCCCACCAGGAGTCGTCGTCGCTGAAGGCGACATACGGCGTCCGCGCCAGAGCGACGCCGAGGTTCCGGGCCGCCGCGCCGAGGTTGCGCGGTAACCGGACCACCCGGACACCAGGAAACCCCGCGGCGCGATCCGCGGTGTCGTCAGTGGACGCGTTGTCGAGCACGATCACCGGAGGGCGTGGCCGCAAGGCCGTCAGCTCGGTCAAGGTCCTGGTCAGTTCCGTAGCGCGGTTCCGGGTGGCGATCACCACCGTGGTCCGGGCACCGATCATCGCATCGGCCCCGTCTTGAGCGCCTTGACCATGTCCTTCACCAGGGTGTTGTCCGTCGGCAACGCGCGGAGGGCGGCCACCGCCCGGCCCTGGACCGAGGAACACCACTGCCACCACGAGTCGAGGACCTCCGGCCGCGTCGCCTCCTCTGCGGGGACGAGCGCCGGCCATCCGAGCGCGTCGGCCTGCGCGGTCACTTTTCCGCCACCGGCGACCGGGTCGACGGCCAGTACCGGTACACCTGCCCGGAGCCCCAGCACCAGACCGTGCAGCCGGGTCGTGACCACGACGTCCAGATGCGACAGGATCGAGGTGAATTGGTCCGGCGTCTCGCACTTTTCCCAGTCCGAAGCCGCCAGACGGGTGTCGAGGGGGATCCTGCCGCAGTCGACCCCGGCGATCCACTCCGTCACCGCGGCGTGGACGTCGTCGTGCCGCGCCGCGTCGCCGTACTCCCGCTGTTCCGGGGCGAGGATGATGCCTGTCACGAGTACCTCGTCGGTCGCGGCCTCGGTGGACAGATCGGGTACGGCCATCCCGTTCTGATCACGGGACAGCACCTGATCGAATCCGGTGACGGCGTCGTCGTCCGGATCGATCACCGAAACCCCGACGGCGATCCGCCAGCAGTGGGCGAAACGCCGGTGCACCTCGCGGACCTGCCACCCGTGCGCGGGCCCGCAGACGAACACGACGTGGCTGTAGCGCGCCGGATCCACCTCTTCGTAGCTCAACTCTCGCGGACGGTAGACGGGACTCCACGCCAGATCGTGCGGAACACCGACAGTGGACAGCGCTTCGTCGATCCGGCGCATGCTGAGGACGTCACCCGCGGTCGCCTCGCCATGGCGGAAACTCGCCCAGCCGATCACCAATGTGCGCATATCCGACGCGTACCCCGCCCTGCCCGATTCACACGGAGTTTTTTCCGAGGTGGGCCCGGGTAGCCCGTCGCCATGACCGCAGCGTTCGGACGTGCCTTGGTGACCGGAGGGGCCGGCTTCGTCGGCTCGCACCTGTGTGAGCGGCTGCTGGCGGCGGGCACCGAAGTCGTCGCGGCCGACAACTTCGCCACCGCCGACGCGGGCAACGTCGAGCATCTCCTTGATCTTCCCGGCTTCCGGCTGGCGACACGGGACGTCACCGCGCCACTGGACGAGCCAGACCGCTTCGACGTCGTCTTCCATTTGGCCTCCGCCGCCTCGCCACGCGACTACTTCCGTCTTCCGCTGGAAACGCTGCGCGCGGGGTCGTATGGCACCGAGCACGCCCTGGACATCGCCGAACGCGACGGCGCGCGCTTCGTCCTCGCGTCCACCAGCGAGGTCTACGGCGATCCGCGGGAACATCCGCAGCGCGAGGACTACTGGGGCAATGTGAACCCGATCGGCCCGCGCAGTGTCTACGACGAGGCCAAGCGGTACGCCGAAGCACTGACCTCGGCCATGCGCCGGGAGCGTGGGGTGAACACCGCCATCGCCCGGATCTTCAACACCTACGGCCCCAGGATGCGCGCCGACGACGGCCGGATGATCCCGACGTTCATCTGCCAGGCACTGCGCGGCGAACCGCTCACCGTCACCGGGACGGGACAGCAGACCCGGTCGATCTGCTACGTCGACGACACCGTCCGGGGCCTGCTGGCGCTGGCGGCTTCCGATCTGCCGGGGCCGGTGAATCTGGGGAATCCCCACGAACTCACCGTGCTGCGGATCGCCGAGGAGGTCGTGTCGATCACCGGGAGCTCGTCCGTGATCGAGTACATCGACGCGGCGGTCGACGATCCGACGCGCCGCTGCCCCGACATCTCGCTGGCCCGCCGCGAACTCGGTTGGGCACCGGAGATCGAGATGGCGGAAGGACTCCCGCGCACGGTCGACTGGTACGCCCGGCACCACCCCCTTGAGCCGCTTCGCTGAGTAGCGACGCCCTGGGCTTTCGCGCCCCGGTCGTTTATCACCGATCGCACCGGGTAGCGCTAGAGGAGCAAGGCGGGTCACGGCCCGCCTCCCCCGAACAGAGAGGTGGCCAGGTGCGCATTCTCGGTGTCAACGCCGTCTTCCACGATCCAGCCGCCGCGCTGGTCGTCGACGGGGAGATCGTGGCCGCGGCGGAGGAGGAACGGTTCAGCCGTCGCAAACACGGCAAACGACCGGTCCCCTTCTCCGCCTGGGAACAACCGGCCGAAGCGGCCGCGTGGTGCCTCGCCGAAGCGGGCATTTCCGCGCAGGATCTCGACGCGGTCGGCTACTCCTACGACCCGGCGCTGGTCGAGCCCGGTCTCGATGGTCATGACGGGAAGAACGAAGGCCTGCGGACCGACTTCGCCCGCCGGGCGCCCGACTTCCTCAAGGCTGCCCTGCCCGGTTTGGACCCGGCGATCGTCCGCTTCGTCCGGCATCACGTCGCGCACGCCGCGTCCGCCGCGCTGGCGGCACCGTTCGGCGACTGCGCGGTCCTGGTCGCCGACGGCCGCGGTGAAAGCACGTCCTACCTCGCCGGCGAGTACCGCGACGGCAAACTCGAGGAGCTCGCGCAGCAGCGACTCCCCCATTCCCTCGGGCTGATGTACGAGGACCTCACCGAACACCTCGGGTTCGCCCGCTCCAGCGACGAGTACAAGGTGATGGCGCTGGCTTCCTACGGGACACCACGGTTCCTCGAGCAGATCCGCGAGCACGTCCACACCGACGGCCTGGGTTTCCGGACCGATCCGGTCGATTGGGCGTCGTTCGCACCCGCCGTCGAACCAGGCCAGGAACCGCGGCGGGTGCACGCGGACCTGACCGCGAGCGTCCAGCGCTGTCTGGAAGACGTCCTCCTCGAACTGACCAAGGGGCTCCACGAGCACACCGGCCACACCGATCTGGCGCTGGCAGGCGGAATCGCGCTCAACTGCGTCGCGAACACCCGGCTCCACGCGGAAGGCCCCTTCGACCGGATCTGGGTGCAGCCCGCCGCCGGTGACGCGGGCACCGCGCTCGGCGCGGCCCTGCAGCTCGCGGCCGACTTCGGTGAGCGCGGTGAGCCGATGTCCGGCGCCGATCTGGGTCGCGGCTGGACCGACGACCAGCTGGAAAGCGCGCTCAAGACCGCGAATCTGCGCTACGAGCGGCCGGACGACGTCGCCGAAACGGTCGCGGAGGCGCTCGCGGACGACCGGATCGTGGCCTGGTTCCAGGGCCGGGCCGAGTTCGGCCCGCGCGCGCTCGGCCATCGTTCGCTGCTGGCGCATCCCGGGTACAAGGCCAATCTCGAACGGCTCAACGACGTGAAGGGGCGCGAACAGTTCCGGCCGGTGGCGCCGATGGTACTCGCCGAACGCGCCGGTGAGGTCTTCTCCCGTGGCCCGCTTCCCAGCCCCTACATGCTTTTCGTGCACGACGTCGCTCCACAATGGAGGGACAGGATCCCGGCGGTCACCCATGTCGACGGCACCGCCCGCGTGCAGACCGTCGATCCCGCACAGGAACCACTGGTGGCCAGGATGCTGACGGCGTTCGAACGGCGCACCGGGGTACCCGCCGTCGTCAACACCAGTCTCAACACCGCGGGAAGGCCGATGGTCGACTCACCGCGGGACGCGCTCGAGTGCTTCGGCTCCGCGCCCATCGACCTGCTCGCCATCGGTCCGTTCGTGGTCCGCCGCCCGTGAACTCCTTGAACGACTTCGGAGGTGTCTCGTGATCGAAGAACACTTCGCCGCGTTGAGTGACGCGGCCGGGAAAACCGCTTCCTGGGCACCGAAACTCCGGGACTGGGGTGACCATCTGGCCACCGTCCTGTCCTCCGGCGGGCGACTGCTCGCCTGCGGTAACGGCGGGAGCGCCGCCGAAGCCCAGCACCTCACCGGTGAGTTGGTCGGCCGGTTCCGCAACGACCGGCGGCCGTTCTCGGCGATCGCCCTGCACGCGGACACCTCCGCGGGGACGGCCATCGTCAACGACTACGGCGAACACGAGCTGTTCGCCCGCCAGGTCCGGGCGCACGGCCGTCCCGGTGACCTCCTCGTCTGCCTGTCGACCAGCGGTACCAGCCAGAACGTGGTCGCGGCGGCCAAGGCCGCCCACGAACTCGGCATCACGACGTGGGCGTTGACCGGCCCCTCCCCGAATCCGCTCGCCGCGCTGTGCCATGAGGCGATCCCGGTGGAGGCCGCGTCCACGGCCACTGTGCAGGAGGTCCATCTGGCGCTGGTCCACGCCTTGTGCACCGCGCTGGACGACGCGCTCGGGGTGCCGACGTGAGGCCGCTGGTCGTACTGGGGGACGCCCTGCTGGACGTCGACATCGACGGCACTTCGGATCGTCTCTGCCCGGACGCCCCCGTTCCCGTGGTCGATCTCGAGCGGCACTGGCGCCGGCCCGGCGGCGCCGGACTCGCCGCGCTGCTCGCGGCGCGGTCCACCGCCCACGTCGTCCTGGTCGCGCCGCTCGGCGGTGACCAGGAAGGCCGCGCGCTGGCCGGGTTGCTGGAGCGCGAGATCACGCTCGTCCCGATGCCCTTGCGGGGCACCACCGTCACCAAGACGAGGGTGCGGGCCGCCGGGCAGTCCCTGGTCCGCCTCGACAGCGGTGACGGCACGGCGGACATGGCGCCCTTGTCACGTGAGGTGCGGGACGCGCTGCGTTCGGCGGGGACGATCCTCGTCGCCGACTACGGCCGGGGAGTGACCGCCCATCCGGGTGTCCGCAAGCTGCTCGCGGAGCTGGCAGGCGTGATCCCGGTCGTCTGGGATCCGCATCCGCGCGGCGCCGAACCGGTGCCGGGGGTACGGCTGGCCACGCCGAATCTGGCCGAGGCCGAGCATTTCACCGAAACCCGGTCCGGCCCGGAAGACCTGGCCAAGCGGCTGCACGAGCGGTGGCCCGTCGAAGCGGTCAGCGTCACCACCGGTCAGCACGGGGCCGTCCTGACCGACGGAGAGCGGTGCGCGACGTTCCGGCCGCCCACCGGCATCACCGCCAAGGACACCTGCGGCGCGGGTGACCGTTTCGCCTCCGCGGCGGCCGCCGCATTGCTCGACGGGGCGTCCACCGGCGACGCGGTGGCCGCCGGCGTCGAGACCGCGGCCCGGTTCGTCGCGACCGGCGGCGCCGCGACTCTGTCCACTATGGACATGAAACCCGAGCAGGACTCCCGGCACCACGGCGCGTCGGCCTTCGATGTCGCCGCACGGGTCCGCGCCCGGGGTGGCAGATTGGTCGCCACCGGCGGCTGTTTCGATCTGCTGCACCCCGGACACGCCAGTCTCCTGCGCCAGGCACGCGCCCTCGGCGACGCGCTGATCGTTTGTCTCAACTCGGACGAGTCGGTCCGCCGGCTGAAAGGGCCCGGACGGCCGATCGTGGCCGCTCGCGACCGCGCCCGGCTGCTCACCGAACTCAGTTCCGTCGACGCCGTCGCGGTGTTCGACGAACCCGATCCCGCCGCACTGCTGGAGCGCCTGCGCCCGGACGTCTGGGTCAAGGGCGGCGACTACGCGGACACGGAGCTCCCCGAAAGCGCCGTCGTCCGTCGGCACGGTGGCGAGATCGTCCTGATCCCGACCATCCGCGGTTACTCCACCTCCAGGCTGGTGGCCGCGGCGGAAGGAGCATGATGCGCTCTCTCGGCAACATCCTGATCACCGGCGGCGCCTCCGGCCTCGGTGCCGCGACGATCGAGGCCGTCCGCGAGGCGGGCGGTACCCCGCTCGTCATCGACCGCGCCGAACCCGCCGCCGACGTCGACTTCGTCCAAGCTGACCTGGCGGATTCCGCCGCGGCCGAGCACGCCGTGCGGACGCTCGCCGAACGCGCGGGCGGGCTCGACGGGGTGTTCACCGCGGCGGGTACGGATGCCTGCGGGGCACTCGACGCCGTGTCGACCGAGGACTGGGAACGCGTGGTCCGGGTCAACCTGCTCGGTACGGCCGCGGTCGTCCGCGCCGCGCTGCCGTATCTGCGCGAAAGCCACGGCACGGTCGTCACTTGCGCTTCGACACTCGGGGTCCGGGTCGCGGGTGACGCGAGTGCTTACTGTGCCTCGAAATTCGGGGTCGTCGGCTTCACGAGGGCGCTCGCCATGGAACTCGCCGGCCGCGTCGGGGTGACCTTGCTCGTCCCCGGCGGGATGCATACGGCGTTCTTCGACGACCGGGCCGAGCAGTACAAGCCGCCGCCGGACGCGAAGCTCAACCAGCCCGAGCATGTCGCCGCGAGTGTGGTGTTCGCGCTGTCGCAGCCGCCCGGCTGCGAGGTACGGGAACTCGTGGTGTGCGCGTCGGAAGAGGGGTCCTGGCCGTGAGCGGCGGCATCCTCGTACTGCGCGCGCTCGGCCTGGGCGATCTGCTCACCGGTGTCCCGGCGCTGCGTGCCCTGCGGCGGGCGTTCGACGGCGAACGGCTCGTCCTCGCCGCCCCGGAAGGTCTCCGCGACATCGTCGAACTCATCGACGCGGTGGACGAACTTCTTCCGACGGCGGGTCTCGGCGAGCTGGCGTGGCCCGGTGAACCGCCACGGCTCGCGGTCAACCTCCATGGCCGCGGGCCGGAGAGCATCCACGACCTGCTCGCGCAGGATCCGGTCGAACTGATCACCCACCGGCATCCGGACTTTCCCGAGGTCGACGGCCCGGACTGGCCCGCGGACGTGCACGAGGTCGACCGCTGGTGCCGCCTGCTCGAAGCGGCCCGCATCCCGGCGGAGCGTGCCGCGCTGGGCCTTCCGCCACCGCCCGGACCGAGTCCGGCACCCGGTGCCGTGGTGATCCACCCCGGTGCCGCGTTCGCGGCCCGCCGCTGGCCGCCGGAGCGCTACGCGCGTGTGGCGCGGGAGCTCGCCGGACGGCACCGGGTGGTCGTCACCGGCAACGCTGCCGAGGTACCGCTCGCCAGGGAGATCGCCGAGGCCGCCGGACTGCCGGAAGACGCCGTCCTCGCCGGGAACACCGGTCTCGCCGAACTCGCCGCGACCGTCGCCGAGGCGAAGCTGGTCATCTGCGGTGACACCGGCACCGGGCATCTCGCGACCGCGTACGGCACGCCTTCGGTATTGCTGTTCGGGCCGACCCCGCCGTGCCGCTGGGGACCGCCGCCTGGGGCACGGCAGCACGTGGTGCTCTGGGTGGGCGACGTCGGCGATCCGCATGCCGACCGGCCGGATCCGGGTCTGTTGCTGCTGCGGGAAGACCGCGTCCTCACCGCGGCCGAAGGTCTGCTCGGGGAAAGGGTGTCGCATGGTTGAGCGGGTCGGCGTGATCGGCGCCGGATACGTCGGGCTGACGAGTGCCGCGTGCTTCGCGCATCTGGGCCACCGGGTGATCTGCGTCGACAACGATCAGTCCAAAGTGGACGCGCTCGACCGCGGCGAGCTCACCATCGCCGAACCGGGCCTCGAAGAGCTGGTCCACGACGGACTGAACTGCCGCCGGCTCCGGTTCTCCACGGCCCCGGAGACACTGTCCGATGTGGACTTCGTCCTGCTGTGCCTGCCCACCCCGAAAGGGGACGGCGGGAACGCCGACGTCCGTATCCTCGAAGAGGTCGTCGCCACCCTGCCCGACCTGCTCGAACCGGGATGTGTCGTCGTCACGAAGTCCACCGTTCCGGTGGGCACCGGCGCGCGGTTGCCGGAGTTGCTCGGCAGGCCGGATCTGCCGGTGGTGAGCAATCCCGAATTCCTCCGTGAGGGCCACGCCGTCGAGGACTTCCTGAACCCGGACCGGATCGTGCTGGGCTCCACGGAGGAGAACCGGCGCGCTGCCGAACGGGTGGCCGCGTTGTACGGTGAGACCGACGCTCCGGTCTGGTTCACCGATCCGGCGAGTGCCGAGCTGGCGAAGTACGCCAGCAACGCCTTTCTGGCCTTGAAGGTGTCCTATGTGAACATCCTCGCCGAACTCTGCGAGCACTACGGTGCCGACATCCGCGAGGTCGGGCGGCTCATGGGGCTCGATCCGCGGATCGGCCCCGCGTTCCTCTCCCCCGGCCCCGGCTGGGGCGGTTCGTGCCTGCCCAAGGACACCGCCGCGCTGCTGCGGACCGCCGAACACGCGGGCGTCGACTTCGGCATCCTGCGCGACGCCATGAAGGCCAACGCGCGTCAGCAGGCCGCCGTGACGCGAAAGATCCGGCTGGCGGTCACCGGCGCTCCGGACGGCTCGCTCAAGGGCGTCCGCATCGGGCTGCTGGGGCTGGCGTTCAAGGCGGGGACCGGCGATCTGCGGGACTCCCCCGCGCTGGCGATCGCCGGGGAACTCGCCAGGGGCGGCGCGATCCTGACCGGCTACGACCCCGGCGTCGAATCGGTCGAACCCGACATCGTCCAGGTCGTCGACGATCCGTATCTGGTGGCGAAGGACGCCGCCGCGCTGGTGGTGCTCACCGAATGGCCCGAGTTCCGTGATCTCGACTGGGACCGGCTCGCCGCCGCCGCCGAACGCGCCGTCGTCGTCGACGCCAGGAATCTCCTGGACCCGGCGGCCGTCGCCAGGGCCGGGTTCGCCCACACCGGACTCGGCACCGATCCGAACAGGAGGACACGATGACCCAGCCGTTGAAGGCCCTCGCACTGGTGTGCACGCTCAAACCCTCGCCGTCCCCGACGAGCAGCGGGCTCATCGCCCAGCAGGTGCTGGACAAACTGGCCGAACGCGGGGTGACCGGCGAACTGGTGCGCGTCGTCGATCACGACGTCAAACCCGGCGTCGAGGCCGACATGGGCGAAGGCGACGCCTGGCCTGAGATCCGCCGCAAGATCGCCGCCGCCGACATCGTCCTGATCTCGACGCCGACCTGGGTCGGGCATATGTCCAGTGTGGCCCAACGCGTACTGGAACGGCTCGACGCCGAACTGTCCGAAACCGACGACGAGGGCAGGCCGTCGATGTTCGGCAAGGTCGCGGTCACCGCGGTCGTCGGCAACGAGGACGGAGCGCACAAGATCACCGCGGATCTGTTCCAGGCGCTCAACGACATCGGGTTCACCCTGCCCGCGCAGGGCGGGACGTACTGGAACGGCGAGGCCATGAAGGGCGGGGACTACAACGACCTCGACGAGACCCCGGAAGCGGTCGAA
Source organism: Amycolatopsis sp. NPDC033938 (assembly GCF_055575975.1). NCBI lineage: Bacteria > Bacillati > Actinomycetota > Actinomycetes > Pseudonocardiales > Pseudonocardiaceae > Amycolatopsis > Amycolatopsis sp. NPDC033938. The sequence goes on along the minus strand of NZ_JBVIRO010000013.1, from coordinate 235,226 downwards.
TCGACCAACGCGACCCTGGCCCGCAACGCCGTCCACCTGGCGAACCTGCTGCGTACGAGCCAATACCCGGCGTCATGACGAAACGCGGTGTGTAGTCGAGTGCCCGGCGGGGTACCTGTAGTCCGTGATCGTCAAAGTGCTGGCGTTCGGCGTATGTCTGCTGGTGGCCGGGTGTACCGGAGCGAGCGGACAGGGGCCGGTGAAGGAAGCCACCGGGCGGTTCCTCGGCGCACTCGCGTCGGGTGATCAGCGCTCGGCGTGCGCTTTGCTGGCGCCCCGGGTCCGCGAATCGTGGGGCCCGGGAGGCTGCGAACACGGTCTCGCCGGAGCGGCCGTACCGGGCGGTACCCCCGAAACGGTGTCGGTCTGGAGTGAAGAAGCTCAGGTGAAGACCGGCGGCGACACCCTCTTCCTGCACGAGTTCTCCGTCGGCTGGCTGATCACCGGCGCGGGATGCCATCTCCGCAACGAACAGGTCTACGACTGTGCGGTGGGTGGACCATGAGGGCGCGAGGGGTGTTCACCGTTTACCTGGTCTTCGTCGTGGCAGGCCTCGGCTACTGCATCCTGCTCGGGCTGCTGCACCGGTGAAGGGGGCGGGAGATGCGACGCTTTCTTCGTGACAACGGGCTTTCACTGGGCTTCGGATTACTCTTCCTTGGCAGCCTCGTGGGGCAGGCGTTCGCCGGACTCGCCGATTTCAACGACGGACAATTACGGCACGCCGCCGAACCCATCGGCCTGATCGACTACCTGACCTCCGCCGATTTCGCCGTCGATGTCGCCGAAAACTGGCAATCCGAATATCTGCAATTCTTCCTCTACGTTTTCGCCACCGTATGGCTGTTGCAACGCGGTTCACCCGAATCGAAACCCGCCGACCGGGTCGGGCTGGAGAGCGACAAGGCCCAGCAGGTCGGGGCACACGCCACCAAGGAGTCACCCCGCTGGGTGCGGGCGGGCGGTTGGCGCACCGGCGTCTTCTCGGTGTCGCTCGGTTTGGTGATGCTGGGCCTGTTCCTGCTGTCGTGGCTGGCGCAATCGGTGGCCGGGATGAGCGCCTACAACGCCGAGCAGATCGCGGACTTCGGCGATCCCGTGAGCTGGTTCGACTATCTGGTCTCGCCCGACTTCTGGAACCGGTCCCTGCAGAACTGGCAGTCGGAATTCCTCGCCATCGGCTCGATGGCGGTGTTCAGCGTGTATCTGCGCCAGCGTGGCTCCCCGGAATCGAAACCGGTCGGCGCACCCCATCACGCCACCGACGAATCCGGGTGATTTCCGCGCGAATCGGGGTAACCGTGCGATGTCGGACTGATGAAACGGACAGGAGTGTCCATGACCACCACCACCAAACACGACCTCGTTTCGGTGATCACCGAGGACCACCGCGCCTTCGAGCGGATCTTCAAGGAGCTGGAATCCGGCAAGGGCGGCGACGAGCACCGCAAGGACCTCGCGGACCACCTCATCGCCGAACTCGTACGGCATTCCATCGCCGAAGAACAGCACATGTACCCCGCCGCACGACGGCATCTGCCCGACGGCGACGAGGTCGCGGACCACGAGATCGAGGAACACTCCAAGGCCGAGCAGATCATGAAGGATCTCGAAGGCCTCGAGCCGAAGGACAAACGCTTCGACGAACTGGTGGGGAAGCTGATCGAAGACGTCCGCCACCACATCGAAGAGGAAGAGGGCGACCTGCTGCCGAAACTGCAAGGCGCCTGCTCCGCGGAGGAGCTCCGGGATCTGGGCGAGAAGATCTTGCGGGCCAAGAAGATCGCGCCCACGCGGCCGCACCCCGCAGCCCCGGACCGCCCGCCGGCGAACCGGATCCTGGCGCCGGGCACGGCGTTCATCGACAAGATCCGGGACGCCCTCGAAGACCGCAACACCTGACCGCCGACCAGTTAGGGCCTACGCGTGGCCTGCGGGCCCGCAGGCGTGAAGTACATGAAGGACCCCTTCCTTGCGCCTAGCGCAAGGAAGGGGTCCTTCATGTACTGGGGAAGGCGTGAAGGTCGAGTTTCCTCGGCTGAGCCGAGGGAAGGGGGCCTTCACGCGCCGCCGTTGTGACCGGTGGTGCTGCTGCGGCTGCTGCGCCTGCTGCTGCGGCGGCAGCTGCTGCTGCGGCGGCGGCTGCGGCGGCGGCGGCGGCGGCTGCGGCTGCGGCTGCGGCTGCGGCTGCGGCTGCGGCTGCGGCTGCGGCTGCGGCTGCGGCTTGCGATGGCCTTCCGGTCCGTGAAGGCCTCCTTCCCTACCCTGAAAGTAGGGAAGGAGGCCTTCACGGACTTTGTGACCGCCACACCCGCCACGGACGCATCAGCAGTCACACCGGCTGCGCGTGAAGGCCCCCTTCCCTCGGCTCAGCCGAGGGAAGGGGGCCTTCACGCGCTCCCGCAGCGCCAAGAAGACGCTGGCGACCGGGCCACTCACGGCTCGGCGAGGGCGTCCCGCACTTCTGAAGCGGGCAGTTCCCCAGTGAGTGCGAAGTCGACCCGCCGCGCCACGGAGACGACCTGATCGGCGAACCGCTCGTAGAAGCGTGCCAACAACGCCACCGAAACGGCGGGCGCGACGCCGTCGGTCCAGTCGGGCCCGGTCACCAGCTCCATCAGCTCCTCATAGAGGGCGTCGACGCGCTGATCGGACCGCGCGAGCGACTGGAACACCTCGGCCGTCGGCCCGTCGATCGCCGCGGCGAGGTCTTCCGCCATCGAACAGGCCAGTCCGCCCATTTCGCCGAACCGCCCGGTGAGCGCGTCGGGGACGGCGAACTCCGGCGACCGCAGGGCCTGCTCGGCGATGTGCTGGGCGAGGTCTCCCATCCGCTCCAGCCGGTCGGCGCAGTACACCGCCGCGAGCACGGTCCGCAGGTCCCGCGCGACCGGGGCCTGCAGGGCGAGCAGCTTCTGCGCGGTCTCCTCGCACTCGGTCCGTGCCGCGTTCAGCCGCGCCTCGACCGTCGCGAGTTCGGCGGCGGCTTCGACGTCGTGGTCGAGAAAGACGCGGTTCGCCAGGCGAAGCTCCTCGCACGCCATGCCGCACATATCCGACAAGCGCTCGCCGAGGACGCTCAGCTGACCATGGAATCGTTCCCTCATGCCGATACCTTCGCTGGTTCAAGGACGTACGTCGCGTAAGCCGACCGGATCACCGGCTGGGCGACATTGCGCACCGGCACCCCGCCCGGGCTGACGCCCTGTTCGCTGCCGTAGTGCGCGTGCCCGTGCAGCGCGAGGGCGGCCCCGGCCGCGTCGATCGGCTCGCACAACAGGTACGACCCGAGGAACGGGTGGATCTCCGGTGGTTCGCCGTGCAGCGTACCGGGGATCGGCGCGTAGTGCGTCAGCGCGACGATCACGTCCGGCTCCTCCTGCTGGAGCCCTTCCAGCGCGGTGCGCAGCCGGTTGGCCGCCGCCATGGTGTGCTCGACGAAATCCTTCATCTCGCGTTCGCCGAACCGGCTCGCGCATTTGCCCGCGAAACCGCCGCCGAACCCTTTCACCCCGGCGACGCCGAGCGTCCCGCCGTCGAGTTTCACCGTGGTGGCACTGCCTTCCAGGACGGTGATCCCGCTTTCCTCCAGCAATCCGCTGATCGCTTCGGCCTGATCCGAGTGATAGTCGTGGTTGCCGAGCACCGACACCACCGGGACGTCGAGCCCGGCGAATTCGTCGGCCACCACCCTGGCCTCGTCGATGGTGCCGTGCCGGGTGAGGTCGCCCGCGAGCAACAGTACGTCGGCGTGTTCGGCGATGTTGTCCAGTGCCGGCCGCAGCAGGCCTCGATTGTCCTCACCGAGGTGGACGTCCCCGACCGCGGCGACCCGGATCACCGGATCTCCTCGGCGCGGGCGGGCTCGCGCACGTCGGCCAGCCGGACGTCGTTGTGCACGAGTTCGGCCGCGATCTGTTCGCAGATGACGGCCTCGACGTCGGCCTTGCGGTTCTCGCAGGCGACCTCGCCGCTGAGCCGGACCTGGTCTCCGCGCACCGTGACGTGCACACCGAGTTCGGCCGTCCTCGGGTCTTCTGCCAGCGCCTTGGTCAGCCTCGCTACCAGGTACTGGGGTGCTTCCGCCGGCATCGGGAGCTCCTTTCCGTCGATGATGGACAGTGCCGCGAGCAGGGTCAGGAACGACCACGCGTAGGGCGATTCGGCGGTCTCCTCGGCCACCCGGTGCCAATCGACCTGCTCGCGAAGGTCGCGCGCGATCCGCAACAGTGGCCCGAAATCGCATCGGTGCGGGCTGAGCACGAGTACCTTGTCGACGAGCAGATCCGTGCCGTTGAGCACGGGCGCGGCGGTCGCCCCGACCCGCATCAGCGAAGCGCGGTCGAGCATCTCGTCGGTCACCGGACGGTGGTTGGGGCGGAAGATCAGGTCGACCAGGCAGTCGCCGTCGTAGACCTTGGTGAGCCAGTCCTCCGGCGGGTGCACCCGTCTCATCCCCGCGGCTTCCAGGGCTTCCGCCGCTTCCTCGATGTCTTCGTGCTTGAGGAAGAGATCGACGTCGTGCTCGGAGGCGGGGCCGCCGCGCGCGTAGACGGCGAGACCGCCCGCGACGGCGAACCGCACCGAGGTACCGTCCAAAGTGGTCACCACTTTGGTCAGGGTGTGCAGCAGTTCCTTCTCGTTCACGGTCGCTCCCCCACCCCGGTCGCCAATTCGTGGGCTCGGCCGACGTCCGGTTTCAGTGGCTCTGTCGGCAGCCCTTCCCCTTCCCTCAGTCCTTTGAGGAAGGCTTCGATCGCCTCCTCCGAGGAGTATCGCGGCGTCCAGCCCAATTCCTCCCTGGCCCGCGTGCAGTCCATCACCGGCAGGTGGAGGACGGCGTCGAACAGGCCCGGCGTGGCCGGGATCAAGTGCAGGGACCAGGCCGCGGCGAGCGCGCGCCGGACGAAGACCGCCGGGACCTTCACCGGCTTGGCACCGAAGATCCGGGCCAGTGACCGGGTGTCCAGCACCGGGTCGGCGGCGATGTTGAACGCGCCCTTGACCTCTTGCAGCGCGCAGCGGCGATAGGCGTCGGCCACGTCATCGGTGTGCGCGGTCTGGATCCGCAGCTGCGGGATGTCCGGCAGCAGGGGGATCAGTGCCGGGCGCACGAGCTTTTCCGGCACGAACGGCCCGCCGAAGAGACGGCGCTGTTCGGGTGCCGCGGCCTTCTGGAAGAGGAACCCCGGACGCAGGCGCACCACCCGCATCCGTGGATGGCTCCGGTCGAACGCTTCGAGAACCCTTTCCACATAAGCTTTTTCCCGGGTGTACGCGGCCTTGGGAGACCCGTGCGTCGGCCAGTCCTCGGCCACCGGGTGATCGTCGTCGCGTGGGGAGTACGCCCCGATCGACGAGGCGTACACCAGCGCCGGGACGCGCATGGCCTGTGCGGCTTCGAAGACGCGGATCGAGCCGAGCACGTTGGCGCGCCAGGTGACCTCGGGCCGATGCGTGGGCTGGAACAGCCACGCGAGGTGGATCACCACGTCGGCACCGTCGAATACGGCACGAAGGTCGTCGCGGGCGACGTCGGCGGTGACGAACTCGGTTTTCGGGCTCTCCCATCGGCTGGGGCGCCTGGCCACCCCGACGATCGACCCGACGTCGGGATCCGCGCCGAGCGCACGCACCACGGCCGTCCCGACGTTACCTGTGGCGCCGGTGACCACGATCCGCTTTCCGCTTCCGGTCATGGGTACGGTTACCCACCGTGGACGCGGCTTAATCCGCCTCCAGGCGCTGGACCAGGCGGCGGGCGGGCAAGGCCAGCGCGCCGAGCCCGATCGACGTCGTGACCTCGTCCGTGGGAGTGACGAGCAGGCGATCGAGTTCCTCGACCAGGCCGCGGCACCGGCTCTGCTTCTCCGAGTCACCCGATCGGGCCACCTCCGCGAGCGTTTCGAGCAGCTCTCCGATCACTCCGCGCGAGGACTCCCCCGGAGGCTGGAACGGCTGCTCGCCCTGGGCGGCTTCGCTCACCGCGTCGATCAGCTGGGCGAGCGGCGGCCACAGCGAGACGAGATTCGCCAGCGGCTCTTCCCGCGCCTCGCGCCCTCGGCGGAGGTTCAGGTACCGGCTCTCCTGGGTCCAGCCGATCGCCTCGTCCGCCTCCGCGACGAGACTGCGGACGTCACGCATGCGTTCCTGAAGCCGGTCGGCCGCTTCGGGCTCCTCACCGCCGCGGACCAGTTCCGCGGTCTCCTCGAGGACCTCCCCGATCGCCGAAGCGAGCCGGGAGGTCGCCGTCCGCAGCCGTTCCCCGTGCAGTGGCGGCAGGACGACCGCGTTCAGCACCGCGCCGATCGCCGCGCCCAGCGCCGTTTCCAGCAACCGGTCGGCGAGCAGGACGGGTTCGGTCGCGCTGCCGTAGGAGATCAGCAGCATGCCGGTGATCCCGACCCAGACCCCCGAATCGCCGAACGCCGGCCACGAGCCGATCAGCAGACCCGCGAAGACGACGACTCCGAGAGCCACCGTCATCGAGGGGATCAGCTGCCCCGCCGCGGCCGCCAGCAGCACTCCCACACTGACCGCGCCGACCTGTTGCGCCCAGCCGCGGAGGGACCGGTAAACGGTGGCCTGCACCAGGAACACGGCCGCGTAGGGCGCGAGAAAGGGTTGCGGCAGCCGCAGGACCGCCGTCGCGACGATCCACGCGATCACGGCCGCCGCCGTGGCTTTCGTGATCTGGACGAGGCTTCGCCGTTCCTCCCCCGGGACGCGGATCGCCCGGCCGAGCCAGGCGATCGGTGCCGTCCACCGGCTTCTGACGGCCATCACACGCCCGGGGGCCCGAGGTGAACCACCTTCGTCTGCGTCATCTCGTCGAGCAGTTCGGGGCCATAGCCGTACCCGCTCCCGCTGGCGCCCCGCGGATGCGCGGCCCCGCCGGGTGCGCCGCCGAAGACATTGTTGATCTTGACCGTCCCGACCGGGAGTTCGCGCCAGGCCCGCTGCGCGTGCGTCATCGACGAGGTGAGCACCGTGGCGGCGAGACCGTACTCGTCGCTGGCCGCCTGGCTGAGCGCCTGGTCGAAATCGGCCACCACCCGCACGGGCGCGACCGGGCCGAAGGTCTCCTCGGCGAAGACCCGCATCCCAGGAGTGCAGCCGGTGAGCACGGTCGCCGGGTAGAAGGCGCCGGGACCGTTCGGCAGGTTGCCGCCGATCAGCGGTTCCGCACCCTGCGCGAGCGCCTCAGCCACGTGGCCGTGCACGCGATCACGATGCCGCCGGTCGACGAGCGGGGCCAGCTCGCGTGTGCCGGCTTCGGCCACCAGCGCGCTGAGAAAGGCGTCGGCGATGTCTTGATGGACATAGATCCGCTCGACGGAAACGCAGATCTGTCCCGAGTTGGCGAAGGCCCCTGTCGCGGCTTGTGCGGCCGCCCAGCGCGGGTCCACGTCGGCGTCGACGACGAGCGGGTCGTTGCCGCCGTTCTCCAGCAGCACCTTGGCCCCCGTCCTCGCCGCGCTCTCGGCGATCGAGCGGCCCGCCGCCGTGCTTCCGACGTGCGCGACGACGTCCACGTCGGGGTGGGCGGCGAGTTCGGCGCCGACGCTCCCGTCGCCCTGCAGCGTCTGGAGTACCCCTTGCGGCAGCGCCTGGGACAGCAGGCCACCGAGCCAGGAACCGGTGTACGGGCAGCGCTCGCTGGGCTTGTGCACCACCGTGTTCCCGGTCACCAGCGCGGCTCCGAGCAGGCCACAGGCCACCGCCACGGGATCGTTCCACGGGGTCAGCGCCGCCACCACGCCTCGGGGTTCCGGCACCATCAAGTCGGTCGCCCTCGGGTCACCGAGCAGGGATTTGCCCCGGTGCACCGGGCCCAATTCGGCGTACTGCTCCAGCGTCCCTGCCCCGGCCAGGACACCTTCCTCCGCTTCGGCCCGGGGTTTCCCGGTCTCACTCTCGATGAGGACGGCGAGTTCGCCCGCCCGGTCGCGCAGCAGGCGGGCCGCGTCCTTCACCGCGGCCCCGCGTTCCGCGGCGGGGGTCGCCGCCCATGCGGACCCCTCGCGCCGGGCCGTGGTGAGCACGGCCTGAACAGCGTCGGGGGTCGCACATTTGACGCTCCCGACGAGGCTGTCGTCGGCCGGGTTGCGGATTTCGAGCACGGCCGTCCGGTCCGTTGCCGGCATTCGCACCTCCTTCGAAGTCTTTGCGAACGGTTACCCCGAACGAGCGTTCCGACACCTCGTATGTGCCGTTTACCGGATCCGCGTACGGGTAGCCGTCCGGAAAGACCACCACCGAGAAGGGCGGGCCCGTGGCACAGCACCGAGAGGACGCGAAGGACGAGCAGCTGCAGGGAAGCCGGGTGGACCCGCGGGATTCCGTTCTGACCACCCAGCAGGGTGTCCGGGTCGACCACACGAACGACTCGCTGACCGCCGGGAGCCGCGGTCCGACCCTGCTGGAGGATTTCCACGCCCGCGAGAAGATCACGCACTTCGACCACGAGCGCATCCCCGAACGGGTCGTCCACGCGCGCGGCGCGGGCGCCTACGGATACTTCGAGGCCTACGACGACTCCCTGGCGGATTACACGGTCGCGGAGTTCCTCACCTGCGGGGAGAAGATCCCCGTGTTCGTGCGCTTCTCCACCGTCGCCGGTTCACGCGGCTCGGCCGACACCGTTCGCGACGTCCGCGGGTTCGCGACGAAGTTCTACACCCGGCAAGGCAACTACGATCTGGTCGGCAACAACATGCCGGTGTTCTTCATCCAGGACGGCATCAAGTTCCCCGATTTCGTGCACGCGGTCAAACCCGAGCCGCACAACGAGATCCCCCAGGCACAGTCGGCGCACGACACGTTCTGGGATTTCGTCTCCCTGCAGCCGGAAAGCCTGCACATGGTGCTCTGGCTGATGTCCGATCGCGCGCTGCCACGCAGTTATCGCATGATGCAAGGCTTCGGCGTGCACACCTTCCGCCTGGTCGACGCCGATGGCGTGGGCACCTTCGTGAAATTCCACTGGAAGCCGGTCCTCGGCACGCATTCCCTGATCTGGGACGAATGCCAGAAGATCGCCGGGAAGGATCCCGACTTCAACCGGCGCGATCTGTGGGACGCCATCGAGGCCGGGCAGTACCCGGAATGGGAACTGGGCGTGCAGCTCGTCGACGAGGACGCCGAACACGACTTCGACTTCGACCTGCTGGACCCGACGAAGCTCATCCCCGAGGAGCAGGTGCCCGTCCAGCCGGTCGGTCGGATGGTGCTGGACCGCAACCCCGACGACTTCTTCGCCGAGACCGAGCAGATCGCCTTCCACACCGCGAACGTCGTGCCCGGGATCGACTTCACCAACGACCCGCTGCTGCAGGCACGGAACTTCTCCTACCTCGACACGCAGCTGATCCGGCTCGGTGGCCCCAACTTCGCCCAGCTGCCGGTGAACCGGCCGATCGCGCGGGTGCACACGAACCAGCGTGACGGCCATGGGCAGCAGAACGTCCACAAGGGACGGACGAGCTACTTCCCCAACTCGCTCGGCGGCGGCTGCCCGGCGATCGCCGACTCCGGTGTGTTCAAGCACTACACCGAGGCCGTGGCCGGGCACAAGATCCGGGAACGCAGCGAGAGTTTCAAGGATTTCTACAGCCAGGCGACGTTGTTCTGGAACAGCATGAGCGCCGTCGAGCGCGAGCACATCGTCGCGGCGTTCCGGTTCGAACTCGGCAAGGTGGAGGACCGCGAGATCCGGGCGAGGACGGTCACCGAGCTCAACAACGTCGATCACGACCTGGCCGCCCGGGTGGCCGAAGGGGTCGGCGTCAGCGCACCCGCCGCTCCCGCCACGCCGCACCATGACCGCACTTCACCCGCGCTCTCACAGCTGAATCAGCCGACCGGGGACCCCACCAGCCGGAAGGTCGCCGTGCTCGCCGCGGACGGTGTCGACACGGTCGGCGTCGGTCGTCTCGTCGAAGCCCTGACCGGACAGGGCGCGATCGTCGAGGTGCTGGCGCCCACCGAAGCAGAGCTCCGACCGGGCGGCGAAGGGAATCCCCTGCGGCCCGACCGGCAGCTGAACACCATGGCCTCGGTGCTCTACGACGCCGTCGTCGTCCCGTGCGGGCCCGGGGCGATCAACATCCTGGAACGCGATGGCTACGCGGTGCACTTCGTCGCCGAGGCCTACAAACACGGTAAGCCGGTGGCGGGTTTCGGTTCGGGCCTGGACCTGCTTCGCCGTGCCGGAGTGACGGCGAAACTGGCCGACGACGCCGAAACCCTGATCGACCAAGGCGTCGTGACCACCACCTCGGCCGAGCAGACCATCCCGGACGGCTTCTTCGCGTCGTTCCTCGCGCAACTGGGCGAACACCGCTCCTGGCTGCGGAAGACCGACTCGATTCCGGCCTAGCACACGGGGATCCGGCGCGTTTGCGCCCAGCGTACCCGGGTATCGGAAGAGTGTGACCCACTTGGATTACACCATCGTCATCCCGACCACCGGCCGGGAGAATCTCCATACGCTCCTGGCCGGTATCGAAGCCGCCGGGGAACCGCGACCGGCGCGGATCATCGTGGCCGACGACCGGCCCGGCGGTGCCGACCTGAAGCCGCCGCCGTGCACGCCGGAGGTCGAGGTGATCCGCACCGGCGGCCGCGGTCCCGCCGCGGCGCGCAACGCCGGGTGGCGGCGGGCGACGACCGAGTGGATCGCCTTCCTCGACGACGATGTGCTGGTCGGCTCGGACTGGCCGCGGAAACTCGCCGAGGACCTTCTTCCGCTCGGGCCGGACACCGCGGCGTCCCAGGCCCGGCTCGTCGTGCCACTGCCCCCGGACCGCCGTCCGACCGATGACGAACGCGGGACCGCCGGTCTGGAGACGGCGAGGTGGATCACCGCGGACATGGCCTATCGGCGGACGGTGCTGGCCGAGGTCGGCGGTTTCGACGAACGCTTTCCCCGCGCCTACCGCGAAGACTCGGACCTGGGGTTGAACGTCGCCAAGGCGGGCTACCTCATCGCGAAGGGCGAACGGGTCACCACCCATCCGCCCAAGCGGTCGGGCCCGCTGGCCAGCCTGCGTGCCCAGCGCGGCAACGCCGACGACGCGCTCATGCGGCGCAAGCACGGTGTCCTCTGGCGTCAGCAGACCGCCGCGGGCCACGGACGGCTCGAACGGCACGCACTGGCCACGGCGAGCGCGGTGAGCGCAGCCGCGCTGTTCGCGGTGGGACGGCGTAAGGCCGCCGCCGCGGCGGCCGGGGTGTGGGCGGGGCTGACCGCCGAGTTCGCCGCCCGCCGGATCGCACCGGGGCCGCTCACGCCCGGCGAGATCTCGCGCATGCTCGTGACCAGCGTGCTCATCCCGCCCGCGGCCTGCTACCACCGGCTTCGCGGCGAACTGCGCCATCGGCTGTCCCGGCGGCCGCAAGCGGTGTTGTTCGACCGGGACGACACCCTCATCTTCGACGTGCCCTACCTCGACGATCCCGACGGCGTCCGTCCCGTGCCCGGCGCCAAGGAGCTCGTGCACAGCGTGCGGAGCGCGGGTATCCGCGTCGGCGTGGTCAGCAACCAGTCCGGAGTGGCGAAAGGCCTGATCACGCCGGAACGGCTGGCCGCGGTGAACGCCCGCGTCGAGGAGGCGCTCGGGCCGTTCGACACCTGGCAGGTCTGCGTGCACGACGACGGCGACGGCTGTCCCTGCCGGAAACCCGCGCCCGGCATGGTGCGTCAGGCCGCCGAAGCGCTCGGCGTGGACGTCCGCCGGTGCGTGGTCATCGGCGACACCGGCGCCGACGTCGACGCGGCGCTCGCCGCCGGAGCCCGCGGGATCCTGATCCCGACCGCGCGTACCCGGCCCGAAGAGGTGGTCCGGGCCCGCCGCCGCGCGACCGTCGCCCGCGATCTCGCGGAAGCCGTCCATCTGGCCGTCGCGGATGGCCGATGAGGGGGACGGTGCTGGTCGCGAGGATGGACAACCTCGGCGACGTATTGCTCGCCGGTCCTTGTGTCCGCGCGGTGGCTGCCGGGGCCGAACGCGTCGTCCTGCTGACCGGTCCCAGGGGCCGGGCGGCGGGTGCACTGCTGCCCGGTGTCGACGAGGTCGTCACCTGGTGCGCGCCGTGGATCGACCCCGAACCCCCGCCGGTGACCCGCGAGGACATCGAGGGGCTCGTCCGGCGGTTGCGCGGGCTGTCCCTCGACGCGGCACTGGTGCTCACGTCCTTCCATCAGTCTCCGCTCCCGCTGGCACTGGTGCTGCGGATGGCGGGCGTGCCCTGGATCGGCGCGATCTGCGAGGACTATCCGGGTTCGCTGCTGGACCTGCGGCATCACGTGCCCGGTGATCCGCCGGAACCGGTCCGGATGCTCTCGCTCGCCCAGCAGGCCGGGTTTTCCTTGCCGTCGGAAGACGACGGCGGTCTCGCGCTTCGCGAACCGCTGCCTCCGGTGGACGACTTGCTCGAATCCGAAGCGGTCGAGGACGGCTACGTCGTCGTCCATCCCGCAGCGTCGGTTCCGGCCCGCCAGCCCTCCGCCGGACGTTCCGCCGCGATCGTCCGGGCACTCCAGGACGCCGGGCGGCGCGTCGTCGTCACCGGTTCGCCGTCGGAACGCGGCCTGACCCGGGAAGTCGCCGGGGACGCCCTCGACCTGGGCGGGCGCACTACGCTGCCCGAGCTGGCGGCCGTGCTCGCCGGCGCGGACGTGGTCGTCGCGCCCAACACCGGAACCGCCCACCTCGCGGCCGCCGTCAGGACTCCGGTGGTCTCCCTGTTCGCCCCGGTCGTCCCCGCGGCACGCTGGGCGCCGTACGGCGTGCCGACCGCGCTGCTGGGCGATCAGCACGCCGCGTGCCGGGACAGCCGGGCCCGGATCTGCCCGGTACCCGGCCACCCTTGCCTCGACCGCGTGCCGCCCGAAGACGTCGTCGAGGCGGTGGACCGGCTCAGCCGGGCGTCGTCTCGCCTCCGAGTGCCGCGATGACCTCACCGCTGTAGTACGACGAAAGCCGGTTGGAGGCCAGGAAGACGTACGAGGGCGCGAGGTCGTCGGGATGGGCCGCCCGCTCGAACGGCACCTGGAGGCCGAACTTCTCCACCTTCTCGGGCGGGAACGTCGACGGGATCAGCGGGGTCCACACCGGACCCGGCGCGACGCAGTTGATCCGGACGCCGCGGTCGGCCAGTGCCTGCGCCATCGCGTAGGTCCAGGCGTGCACGGCGCCCTTGGTCGCGGAGTAGTCGATGAGGGACTTGTTGCCGCGCAAGCCGTTGACCGAGCCGGTATTGATGATCACCGAGCCCTTCTGCAGATGCGGCAGCGCGGCGTTCGTCACCCGGAAGTAACTGTGGATGTTCACGTCGAAGGTGTGGGTCCACTGTTCGTCGGTGAGCTCTTCCGGCGAATCGACCGGCCACTGGGTGGCGATATTGTTGACCAGGATGTCGAGTCCGCCGAGTTCGTTCACGGTCCGGTCGACGATCTCGCGGCACCGCGCCGCCTCGGCGAGGTCGCCCGGCAGAAGCAGGCATTCGCGGCCCTCGGCCCGGACGCGTTCCTCGGTGTACTTCGCGTCTTCGTGCTCGTTGAGGTAGGCGATCGCGACGTCGGCGCCCTCCTTCGCGAAGGCGATCGCGACCGCCCGGCCGATCCCCGAGTCACCGCCGGTGATGAGGGCGCGCTTGCCGCTCAGCAGGCCACGGCCCTCGTAATCCGCCATGGAGTCACGCGGCTGCGGGTCCATCTTCGACGTCACGCCCGGCGGGTCCTGCTGCTGCGGCGGTCGTAACTTGTCGGCCATCGGGGCTCCCTCCGGTCGGGTTGTGGATCTTCCCCGAGCGGTTACCCGGGCCGGCGCGGTTCTGAACATGGGCGCGGTCGCCAGCGAGCCGCATGTGGCGGTCACAAAGTCCGCTCGAGAAGCCTTCGGCCGGGCGCTCGTCAGTAGCGATGGTGGTTGCACCTGAGGCTGGTGTGTCTAAGGGGACTTTTGTGGTGGCGTCTTTGCGCGTGAAGGCCCCCTTCCCTCGGCTGAGCCGAGGGAAGGGGGCCTTCACGCGCAGCCGATATAACTGCTGATGCGGCCGAGCGGGGAAGATTCCGGCCGTTGCGTGTCCCGGATCTTCCGTTGCTCAAGGGGCGAGACCGGGCGACGATGCCCGCGGAACCACCCTCGTCCAGGTCAGGCGTAGGCCAAGTCCGTGAAGGCCTCCTTCCCTACTTTCAGGGTAGGGAAGGAGGCCTTCACGGACCGGGCCGGTAACGAGGCAAGGCACCCGGCCTGCCGTCAGTGCACCCGCCGGTCCCCGTCCTTGCCCCGGTACCGGATCGTCCACAGGCTGCGCCGGATGTAGGTGCGCTGCAGCCACCGGTCCCGCCCGTTGTGCCGCGCGAAGAACTGCGACCGCGCGTGCAGCCCCTTCCGGTTGTTGATCAGCAGTGCCGTCCCGGGCTCCAGTTTGACCTGGTGCGCGACCTCGCGGCAGACCCGCTGCAGTTCCTCCAGCGCCTGCTCCGCCTCGACGGTCTCCCCCACCACGCCGTTGGCCGAGACCGACACCTCCGGCGAATCCGACGGCCCGGAGATGATGGGCACGAGGTCGGACAGCACGTCAGCCCCCTTGGCCACGTCGCGCACGTAACTGCCGGGCGCGTTGAGCCGGAAGAGGGGACGGCGCAGAACGTCCAGTACCCGAGGGTCGAGGGCGGCGGAGATGTCCCGGCCGTCGGCGTAGTAGGTGACGGCCTCCTTGTTCCCGTCCTGCCGCACACAGTTCAGCACCAGGAAGTCCGGATTGGACACGTCGTACCGGCCGAGGTCGTCGTGCACGATGTCGTTGTGGAAGTTCAGGAACACGTGTGAGCTCTGGTTCGTCTGGCTGCGCGCCCCGGCCGAGACCGGGACGACGTCGTGCACGAGTCGCCCGCTCTTCTCGGTGGTGAACCCGACGGGCTCGCCGAGCAGCTGGCTCAGTCCCAAAAGGACGGTTTCGGCGACGAACGTCTTCTTGTCCTTGCTGGGTTCCCCGTCGACCGGCGTCTCCGGCAGTTCCGGATCCACCGGCAGGTTGCGCACGAGCGCGACGCCGGGGGTGTCGACGTGCCTGCCGAAGTCCAGGATCGTCTGCAGCTGGTCGATGGGCAGCCGCGAGAAGGCCACCCGCAGCATCGCCAGCGAACGGTCGATGTCGTCGACGGGATTCGGGAAGGTCCGCAACTCGCTTCCGATGGTCTCGCGGACCTCGTCGGCGAGCACGATCTCGGCGAAGGTGCTGACTAGGGTTTCCTGCTTGCTGGTCATGGCGTCCTATCTACTTTCCGCCGCCGCTGGACCGGCGGACTTCTCTTCGTCCCTTGCGGACTTCTTCCCGAATCTGGCGATCAGGGCGAGCGCGGGAGCGGTGGCGACCGTCGAGACCAGCGTCATGATCACGAGCATCGCGAACACCGTCGGGCTGATCACCTTCAACTGGAGACCGACGTTGAGCACCACCAGCTCGGTCAGCCCCCGGCAGTTCATCAGCGCCCCGAGCGACAGCGAATCGCGCCAGCCGACGCCGGTCAGCCGCGCGGCGGTGGTGCTGCCGACCCATTTGCCGAACACCGCCACCGCCGTGATCAGCGCGCACCACGCCCACAGGCTCGCCTCGCCCAGCAAGCCGAACTGCGTCCGCAGACCGGTGTAGGCGAAGAAGAGCGGCAACAACAGGGTCACCGTGACACTGCCCAATTTGCCCGCCGCGCGGCTCACCACCGGATCCTTGCGCGGCGCGACCACGCCGAACAGGAACGCGCCGAAGATCGGGTGGATGCCGATCTCCTCGGTCGCCAGCGCCGACAGCATGATCCCCGCGAGCAGGATCGCCAGCACCGCCGTTTCGGGGACCCGCGGCAGCCCTTTCGCGAGCACCGGGCGGACCACGTAGACCATCACCAGGACGAAGACCAGGGTCAGCGCGATGGTGAGGAAGACCTCGGTACCCGATCCGCCCTGGCTGAGCGCGATCACGACGGCCAGCAGGCACCACGCCGCGACGTCGTCGACGGCCGCGCAGGTCAGCGCGAGCGCGCCCAATGTGGTCTTCGCGATCCCGCGATCGGTCAGGATCCTCGCCAGTACGGGAAAGGCGGTCACGCTCATCGACACCGCGATGAACAATCCGAAGCTCAGGAATCCGACGTCACCGCCGAAGACCGGATACAGCCCCAAGGCCAGCACGATGCCCGAAACCATCGGCAGCGCGATGCTCACCTGGCTCACCGTCACCGCGGTGAACCCCCGCCGCCGCACCGCGTCGAGGTCGATCTCCGAGCCGACCAGGTACATGAAGAAGATCAGTCCCAGCTGGGCGAGGATGTTGATGATGGAGACCACGTTGCCGGGGAACAGCCAGGCGAACCCGGCGGGCCAGAGCCACCCGAGCAGGGACGGCCCCAGCAGGACACCGGCGACGATCTCACCGATGACCGCGGGCTGGCCGAGCCGTCGCGCGGCCAGCCCGGCCAGATGACACGCGGCCAGGATCACCGGAAGCGCCACGAGCAGGCGCGGATACGGATCCGTCCCGCCCGGTGCGGCCGTGGCAGCCGCGACGTGGCCCTGATCGTAAGCCGAGCCGAGCCCGAGCACCACGATCACGACCACGAGCGGGACAGCGACCAGCACGGCGCCTGTCAGTACTCGCCGGACGGTGAGCGTCCGGCGGGTTTCCGGCTGCGCGGACTCCATCTGTTCTCCTTATCCCGCACGCAGTTCCAGCGTGCAGCATTTGACGCTGCCGCCCGCCTTGAGCAATTCGGACAGATCCGCGCCGATCGGTTCGAAACCGTGTTCGCGCAGCTGGGCGGTCAGCCCGGTGGCCGCCTGCGGGAGCACGACGTGCTTGCCGTCGGACACGGCGTTGAGGCCGAACACGGCGGCGTCGCGTTCGGACGCCAGGATCGCGTCTGGGTACAGCTCCTTCAGCACCATGAGACTGTCTTCGGAGAACGCCTCCGGGTAGTACATGACCGTCTCGTCGTCAAGGACGGCGAGCGCGGTGTCGAGGTGGTAGTACCGCGGGTCGATCAACGTCAGCCCGATCACCGGGCGGCCGAAGAACTCACGGGACTCGTTGTGCGCCTCCGGGTTCGTGCGGAACCCGGTCCCGGCGAGGATCTTCTGCCCGGCGACGAGGTAGTCGCCCTCCCCCTCGTTGACCCACTGCGCCTGCCGCACGTAGCGGTATCCGTTGGCGCGGAACCACTCCAGGTACGCCTCGGACTCGCCACACCGCTGCGTGTGCTGGAATCGCGCGACGAGTACCTGTCCGTCGACCACGGTCGCGCCGTTGGCCGCGAACACCATGTCGGGCAGTCCCGGCAGCGGGTCGAGCAGATCGACGCGGTGTCCCAGATCGACATACAGATCGTGCAGCCACTCCCACTGGGCGATGGCCAGTTCGGTGTAGGTGGGCTTCTTCGGGTCCATCCAGGGGTTGATCGAGTACTCGACGTCGAAGTACGTCGGTCTGACCATCAGGTAGTGCCTTGGGGTGGCTGTACGTGACACGCTGTCCTCCACGCGGTTTTGGGCGTCTTCCACCGCCGAGCCCTGGGTAAGGGCCCGGGTTCGTCGAACGGGATTCGGTGCTACTTCTGGGTTTCGGAGAGTTTGACCTCGATCTTCCCGGCCAGATCGTTCGCGTTGCGCATGGCTTCGTCGAAGGTCGAGCCGAGCGCGCCGATGCCGCCGAAGATGTTGTTGCCGAGCGGCGGCCGCTTGATCAGGTCACCCGGCTTCGCGAAGATCTTGAGGTAGTACAGGGATTCCGACTCGCTCACCGCCGGCGGGACCTCGATCGAGGAGATCACGCCGCCAGGGCAGATCAGGCACATCGCGGCGGTGTGCACCCCGGTCGGGCTGAAGTGGTGGACGTCCGGCCGCACGCCGCGGGAGACGTCCATGAGTCCCTTGATGGGGTCGTAGCCCGCCGAAAGCCGCGCCATATGGTCCAGCCCGCCGCCGCCGGGACGGACGGCGATCTCCAGCAGGTACGGTCTACCCTGATGGAACCGGACCTCGGCGTGCAAGGCGCCGCGCGTGAGCCCTTGCGCCCGCACCCCGGCCGTCACGACGGCATGCACCTCCGCCACCTGTTCGGCGGTGAGCGACGTCGGAGCGTGGTGCACGTCGTCGTCGAAGGTCTCGCCCTCCGACGTGACTCTGTCCACAATGGATCCAAGGTAGACCTCGTCGTCCCACGCGAGAGCCTCGATGAGATGTTCGTGACCGTCCAAGAAGGACTCGACGAGCAGGCCGTGCGGGCCGAGGTCCAGCCCTTCGGCCTCCATGTTGTACCAGCTCATGTTGTCGATCCCGGCCTGAGCCTGCGCGTAGCGCTCCCGCATCTTCTCCTCGTCGTCGACGCGGAAGACGAAGTTGCTCGCCGCGCCGAGCGTCGGCTTCAGGATCACCGGGTAACCGAAGTCCTCGGCCGCCCGCAGAGCCGCGTCGACGTCCTCGACGAACCGGAAGTCCGGATGCGCGGCGCCACCTTTCTCGTGCGCCTGCCGCATGATCAGCTTGTTCCGGCTCGTGCGCGCCGCGTCGACGCCGATCCCGGGCAGCCCGAGCGCTTCGGCGACGGCGGCGACCAGGACCACGCCGGATTCGGAGAAGGTGAGGACCCCGTCGAAGGCTTCCTCGGCGTGCCAAGCCTTCGCGTGCCGGATCAGGTCGTCGAGGTGGTTGCTGCCGGCGATCCGGTAGCGCTCCCGCGGCCAGAGGTCTTCCGTGCCGATGCCGTTGAGGACGTACAGCACGCCGCCGAAGTCCTCGATCTGCTGGTACCGGGGCAGGTAGTAGTAGGAGTTCTGGCTGGCTTCCAGCGCGAGCAGTTTCACGACACACCTCGTAGGGCAGGGCGGGTTGGGTGGACGCCGGACGCGCGCACGAGCGGCCGGTCGAGCGGTTCGAGTCCGGTCGGGGCCGGATCCGCGCCGGTCAGGCGCGCGGCGAGGGACCTGGCGATCAGCGGGGCGAACTTGAAGGACGAGCCGCCGCACGCCGCGTAGGAAAGGACCCGGTCGCCGAGGATGGCGAGCATCGGACCGAGGGTGGAACGCCGGGCAAGGTAGTGGCAGTCCCGGGTGTCGATCAGCCAATCCCGGCGGAAACCCGGGATCAGCGCGGCGAACGTGTCGATCAGGTGCTCACGCCACCACGACGGCGCGGCACCGCCGCCGACCTCGTCGACGATCCGGCAGGCACTGGCGGCGCTGAGCTTCAACGGCGTCCCGGCGACCGGCGGGACCAGCCACGCGCCGCCGGGGGTGCCGAGCGAGGTGATCGCCGGGGTCGCCGCCCACACGGCGGCGTCGGCGGGCGGCACATCGCAGTAGAGCATCGTCTGCCGGTGCAGTACGAGCTCCCTGGACAGCTCGGGGGCCAGCAGGTCACGCGACCACGGCCCCGCGGCGAGCAGGACCGCGTCGCCGCGGAGGAGCTCGCCGTCGGCCAGCCGCACCTCGGCCCGGTCGGCGTCGACCCCGACGACCTTGCGATGCGGATGGAGTTCCGCGTGCGCGTGCCAGCGCAGCCAGCCGGCGCAGGCCGCCAGTACCCGATCGGCGAGCAGGACCCCGGCGTGGGACTCGAAGACCGCACCCGTGCCGGGGACGAACCCCGCGTGCGGGAACCGGGTGGCGAGGTCGTCGGCGCCGAACACCTCGGCACGGGAGCCCGCCGCGGTCAGCAGGTTCCGCGCGGCGGTCGCCTGGTCCGCCGGAAGCGCGGTGAGCGCGCCGACCTGTTCGTAGAACTCCGTGGTCAGCAGCTGTTCGAGCTCGATCCACGCGTGATGTGCGCTGACGGCGGCCGCCGTGGTGGCCAGGTCGCCGGGATGCAGCGCGCGCAGCACGCGGTGGCGATCGAACGAAGTGGCGCCGGAGAACGGGATGTCGGCCTGGTCGGCGACGATCACCTCGTGCCCGGCCGACACGCACTCGACGGCGGTCAGCAGCGCGATGACGCCACCGCCCGCGAGCACGACTCGCATGGCCTTCCCCTCGGTGTCGGTGGTTCGAGTGGGCGCGACGGGATGCCCGGACGCCGCCACTGGGCAGGCGGCGTCCGGGTCTTGCCCCCGTCGGGCAAGAAATCAGGACTGGCGCGGGGTCACGAACGTGTCGTTGATGACGTAGCCGTCGAGGCCGTACGTCTCCCCGTACTCGATGAGATCACTGGTGCGGTTGAGGAAACCGCGCCCGTTGTTGTTCAGCGAGGTGTTGCACAGGACGCTGAACCCGGTCTGCTCGCGGAACGCCTCGAGCAGATCCGTGATGCCGGCGTTGCGTTCCCGCGTCACCGTCTGGGTGCGCGCGGTACCGTCGACGTGCGTGATGGCCTTCAATTCGTCGGAGGTGACGTGGTTGAAGTACAGCATGTACGGATCCTCCACCGAGCCGACGAACCACTTCGGCGCGTCCGACTCCAGCGCGATCGGCGCGATCGGGCGGTAGTCCTCGCGGCGCTTGATCTTGTTGAGCCGCACGGTGGTGTCCACGGTGAACGGCGCGGCCAGAATGGACCGGTTGCCCAGTGCCCGCGGGCCCATCTCGTACCGGCCCCGCGCCCAGCCGATGATGTTGCCGTCCTTGAGGTATTTCGCGACCTCGCTCGCCACCAGCGGCCGCGTCTCGTACTTGGCCGGATCCGGGACGACGTCCTCGACGAAGTTCTCCCCCGCGTAGACGTCCCATTCGATGGTCGCCTGCCCGGTGTAGAACCACTGCGCGTCGATGGCCGTGCCCAGCGCGGAACCGCTGTCGTTCGGGCAAGGCGGCACGAACACCGAGGAGAACAGGCCGCTCTCCCGCCACAACCGGTTCCAGTCGCAGTTCAGCCCGCAGCCGCCGGAGATCAGCAGCGGCAGGCCTTCGGTCAGGTTCTTCTCGGCGTAGTCGTGGAACCGGTTGAAGATCGCCTGCGAGTGCTTGGCCGCCGCGTTGCGGTACTCCTGCGACCAGACCCCGGCGTTGTACAGATGGGACCAGGACATTTCCTCTTTGGACAGACCGAGGATGATGCCGTCGCGGTCGAGGATGAAGTCGATGGTCTTCTGCTCGTCGGGCGTGAGCGGGCCGGGTTCGGCGAACCCGGTCAGCGCCATCTGCTTGCCGGCGTCGTTGAACCGGAACTTTCCCTTGCCGAGCGGGAAACCCGGATCCGCCAGCGCGAAGAGATAGGCGTATTTCGCGCCGGGGTCGGTCAGCACGTGCTGCAGGTGAGTGGCCTCACCGCGCTCGTCGATGCGGTAGAAGTCCCCGATGTTGCCTTCCCACACCAGGGAGTAGTACGCCTGGCCGGGTGCCGCGGGAGCCATTCCCAGCGAGGTGTAGATGTGCGAGCGCTCGTGGGTCGAGGAGAAGTAGCGCACGTCCTTGCCGAAGAACTTGCCCGCCTCGTCGGAGATCGCACCCTCGCCGACACCGAAGTATCCGGTGCGGGACGGGGGTTCCACCGAGAACTCACCCTTGACCCAGCCACCGAGCGCCACCACGTCAGGTTGCCTGTCGAGCATCCCCGCCGCTCGCGCCATCAGCTCGCCGGTGATCCGGTCGTAACGCGGGTAGTTGTCCTTTTCCGACTCCAGCGCGAACAGCAGCTTGCCGTCCTCGATCGCCACGATCCCGCCATCGTGACCCTCTTTCATGGACAGAATCAGCATTGTGTCACCGAATTTCGCTCGCCTTCATTCGTCGACTCATTCAAGCCGCGCCGCCCGTTGACCGGAAGCTCCGCGCGGGGAGAACAATCAACCTTCCGACGAGCTGCCCGGCAGGGTGCGCACGGCCTCGTGCCGCAACGACTCGAACGCGTTCTTCCGCGCCCGGCGGCCCACCATCGGGACCGCGGCGGCGAGCGGGTTCGGCTCCCGCTGCCGCTCGGCGGCGAACGCGCTGACCAACCGGGAGACCGCGTACCGGCCGGCGACGGTGGCGCGCTGGATAAGTCCGGCGTCCACCACGGATTCGAGGAGTTCGTCCGCGGTCTCGATCATGATGCCCATCGCCGCGGCGACCCCGATCGACGTCGCCCAGCCCGCCCCGCTCTGCCCGAAGTGGTGGATGGCCTCCCGCCCGGCCGGCGAAAGATGTTCGTACGCCGAGGTGAACCGGTCCCGGACGTTGACGTCACCCACACTGAGGCTGTCCATGAGGCGTTCGCGATCCGCGAGCTGGCCCGCCGTGTACGCGATCGCCCATTCCGGACGCGCGGCGATCTTGCGGCCGACGATGTTGATCGCCAGCGGCAGATCACCGCACAGGTCGGCGATCGCGTCGGTCGCGTCGTGTTCGGCGTGGACCCGGTGCGCCCCGGCGATCCGCCCGATCAACGCCAGCGATTCGTTGCGGGTGAACGTATCCAGCTCGACACGGTTCGTGTCCTCCAGTCCGAGCAGCCGGGCGCGGCTGGTCACCACGACCTGGCTGTGCGTGGCCTGACCCAGCAACGGCCGTACCTGACCTTCGTCACTGACCCCCGCGAGCAACACGAACAACCTGCGTTCGGCGAGCAAGGACCGGTACAGGCCGATGCGCTGCATCGGGTCGTCGGGCACGAGATGCGCCGGCACCCCGAGCGCGCGCAGGAAACCCCGCACGATCCCGTTGGCCGACCGGCCGCCGGTTCCGCTGTTGCTCAGATCGGCGTAAAGCTGACCGTCGGGGAAGTCGACGGCGACCTCTTCGGCCAGCCGCAGAGCGAAGGCCGTTTTGCCGACCCCGATCGGACCACTGACGACCAGTGGCGCCTTGACCGGGCCGGTGGCCCTGATCATCCGGGTGGCCTCGGCCAGATTCCTTTCCCTGCCGACGAAAGTCCTCGATCCCATCGGCAGCTGGGCCGGACGGGCCAGGTGGATGACGCCGGATGCCAGTGCGTGCGGGCCATCCGCCGTAATCTCGGGTGGTGGTGGTGCGGGCGCGCGCTCCTCGCGCGCTTCGACGCCGCCTCCCGTTTGCCCGGCGACGCTCCGCCAACGCCGTTCCCACGCGGCGCGGTCTCCCCCGCACGCGGAGACGAACGCCAGTGTCACGGCGAGGGTGGGCAACCGGTGGCCGCTCGCCGCGCTGGACAGCACGGAAGGCGCGAACAGCGCCGTCCTCGCGAGTTCCCGGTAGCTCGGGTTTCCCGCCCGGTTCCGTAACACCCGCAGATCATGAGCGAATGCGGCGATCGGACCAGTGGAACCATCCAACGGTCGCTCGGGTCTGCCCATGCCATCTCCTCCCCTGGATGGGGCAACGCGATCGCGCTGCGTGACCAACATCCTTGTGGCCTTCCTGGCCACAACCCTAAAGGACCAATGAACCATGCAGCAGATACAAATAGGTGACTCAATGTACAAAGTCCAATAGTTGGACGCGGAAATTCACCTGCTTGGTGGCACCGGATAGGGTTCCTCCATGTCCAGCCCCCTCCCGCCTCTCGCGGAACTCCGACGCGCCGCCGAAGTCTTCAACGGGTTCGCGAATGCCGACACCTCTTGGCTTCGGCTCTTGAAAGCCGTACCCGTTCGAAACGGGCTCTCCGCGATCGACCTGTCACAGCCCGCACATCGCACAATTCTTCTTCGCTGGTTGAACTCGTGGGGTTGCCGTATCCGGTATCCGCGCGAAGGCGAGCCCACCCCCTTCGACGACGGAATCCGGGCCTGGTGGGAAACCTGGGGTACCGCCCTGCCGGACGCCGATCTCGCCCACCTGACGGACGCGGGGATCGACACCGCCGCGAAGGCGTACGCGGACCTCTCCGGCGTCGTCGTCTCAGCGGGAAGGACGAGGCGCACCCTCGGCCCGACCGCGGCCGCCAAGGCACTGTATGCGTTGCGGCCCAACACCATCATGCCGTGGGATGCCGCCATCGCGGCCGCGCTCCACGGCGCGAGGGACGGCGCCGCGTTCGGCAGGCACCTGCGGCTCGGCCGCGAGTGGGCCGGCGCCGTGCTCGCGGAGGCGGACTCGAACGGCGACGGTATTTCTGCCCTGGTGGGCAGACCGGTGTCGTTGGCGAAGATCCTCGACGAATATCTTTACGTCACCATCACCATGGGCGCCGTGGGTGACTGGGGAACGGACAGCGGAGAATGGTGGAAAAATGGTAACCGGGGATGACGTCAGAAAGATCGCTTCGGAGCTGCCCCGCGCGTATGAGGCACTGGTCCGGGACCGGGTGAAGTTCCGCGTGGGGCGAATCGTGTTCCTTTCGCTCTCACCTGACGAAACCGTACTGGGATTCGGCTATCCCAAAGAGGAGCGGGAAGCGCTCGTGGCGGGCGAACCGGACAAGTTCATGATGCCGATCGCGTCCGATATGCGCTATCAGTGGGTCCGCGTCCGACTGTCCGCGATCGATTACGAAGAGTTACGAGAGCTGATCGTCGACTCCTGGCGAATGTGCGTGCCGAAGAAGGTCTGGGCGGAATACCTCGAAAAGAACCCGCGGTGACAAGCCTTTCGACGTGAGCCATTCGGCGCCGCCGACTCCCCTTTTCGGTCGCGTGAATTCTCTTTCGGCCGAGTCCGCAGGTTCCTTCACGGCAAATGCGCCCTTGGGTGCCCCAAGGGGCGACCGCCGCGGGCCGCGGTGGCGCGTGCGTCGGAGTGGTCTCGCTCGCGGCGGAGTACATGATGGCCCCCTTCCTTGCGCCAGGCGCGGGGAAGGGGGCCATCATGTACTCCCACGTGCGAGGAAAGGTCCTTTCCTGGCAAATTTCGCAAGGAAAGGACCTTTCATGGCATCCGGTGCGCCGCCCACACCGCACCCACCCACACGGCGCCGGTCGCGGTCCGCTGGTCAGGTGCGGGAAGTCCGTGAAGGACTCCTTCCCTACCTTGAGGGTCAGGGTCCCGGCAAAGTCGGCATTGTGCAGGTCAGGGACCTCTTCATCAGGGTGCAGGCCGTCGATGAAGGAATTGGGACGTTGAGTGTCCCAATTCCTTCATCGACGCGGGGCCACACCCGTTGCCAAGCTTGATCAACAGAGGGTCGGGGACATGCCCCGTGGCCCGGTTCACCCCGAGTGTGGAGGAGGCCTTCACGGACTTCCGACACCGACCTCACCGCAGGTCCGGGCTTGCGCGTGAAGGCCCCCTTCCCTCGGCTCAGCCGAGGGAAGGGGGCCTTCACGCGCGACAAGCGGGCCAGCAGCCGCCGCCTACTCGACGACCTCCTCGATCGCCGAGATCCCCCGCGAGCCGTGGGCGCCGTACCGCTCCCACACCTCGTTCAGCCGGATCCGCCCGTCCGGCAGGAACTCCGGGGTGTTCGTGCTGTGCCCCGAGATCACCTGCCCGCTGGCCAGCACCATCGTGTAGGCGAGGTCGATCGTCCCGTCCTCGCCGCACTTCCCGGTCAGCGACCCGAGCCGCACGCCGCCACCGGACAGTTCGGCCCACACCAGGTCGTCCTTCTGCCGGTACAGGGTCACCGGCGCGTCCGGGTCGGTGCTGACCTTCCGGAACCGCTTCCCGTCGTAGTTGATCATGTGTCCTGCTCCTTCGATCCGGGAGAACCCGGGAACCAGAGATCGTCCGGGGTGAGATCGGTGAGGTCGTACTTCCCGAGCGCGCTGGCGAGCAACCGCAGTTCGAGTTCGAGGCACCGCACCAGCCGCACGAGCCCTTCGGTCCCGTCCTCGTCGACGGCGAGCAGCGCCGCCCGGCCGAGGCCGACCGCGGAAGCGCCCATCGCCAGGCACTTCAGCGCGCGGGCCCCTTCCCAGATCCGGCCGGACACCAGCAGCGACGCGTCGTGCTTGCCGACCCGGCGCAGGCATTCGACCAGCGGCAGGCCCACCTGGTCGAGGAACACCGACGGCGCCCAGCCGGTGCCGCCCTCGGCACCGTCCACGGTGACCGCGTCCGCCCCCGCCGCCCAGGCGACCCGCGCCGCCTCACCGACGTCCCGGCCCGGATGCAGTTTCACCCAGGCACGCGCCCGCGGGTAGTTGTTGCGCATCAGGTGGATCTGCTGGCGCAGGATCTCCCCGGTGAACGTGCCGGGGCTGCTCGAGCGCAGCACCATCGCGGTGTCCGTGCCGAACGCTTCGTCCACTGTGTACTGTTCGGCGACCTCGCCCGCGGCTGTGCGCGAGAGCACGGTCATCCCACCGAGACCCGGCTTCGCGCCCTGGCCGACCTTCAGCTCGAACGCCAGCCGCCCGCTCTCCAGCAGTTTCGTCGCGGACGGGTCGCTGTAGACGAGGTTCCAGACCTCCGCGTCGGCGTCCTCGGTGCTCTGCTGCACCACGACGCCGCCCAGCCCGTCCGGCACCGCGCCGGCGTACGCGCGGATCCGGCCGAGCAGGCCGTCTTCGGCGCTTTCGCCCATCCGGCCGTAGCCGTGCATGGGCACGACGTTCTCGCCGATCACCATCGGCAT
Source organism: Amycolatopsis sp. NPDC033938 (assembly GCF_055575975.1). NCBI lineage: Bacteria > Bacillati > Actinomycetota > Actinomycetes > Pseudonocardiales > Pseudonocardiaceae > Amycolatopsis > Amycolatopsis sp. NPDC033938. The sequence continues at coordinate 208,821 of NZ_JBVIRO010000013.1, read as the reverse complement.
CCCGAGCCTGCCCGCCTGCTCGCTCGCCGCGATCCCGAGCCCGCTGCCCGCCACCTGCGTGGACCCGAACGCGCACAGGAACACCGGCGACGGCGCCGTGAAGCCACCGAGGACCGTCGTCAGCCCGACGTCACCGTAGACCGGTTCCCGCGCGAGGTCGAACATCTTCTCCAGGCGCCGCGGCACGAACACCGGCGGCACGATCCGCGCGCGGTCGAGTTCGTCCGTGCCCGAATCGACGTCCGCGCCGAACAACGTGCGGCCGTATCCCCCGACGTCGGGGAAGATCGCCGCACTGCCTTCCCGGGCCCGTGCGCGGATCGCGTCCTCCGGAAGCTGCCGTGCGGTGATCACGGCGCCGCGATCCCCGGCAGCTTCGGGTACGCGTTCGCCTGCCAGATCGCGTCCAGCCCGGCGATGTACCGCGTCACCCGTTCCAGCCCCAGCCCGAACCCGGCACTCGGCGGCAACCCCTCGCGCGCGAGGTCGAGGTACCAGCCGTACTTCGCCGGGTTCTCCCCCGTCTCCCGCATCCGCTCGATGAGCCGCCGGTACTCGTGCGTGCGCTCACCGCCACTGCACAGTTCGCCGTAGCCGTCCGAGGCGATGAGGTCGAAGTTCCGCAGCACACCCGGTTCGGTGCTCGACTCGCCGTCGGTGAATCCGCGCGACCCCTTGGGGTAGTCGACGATGAAGAACGGCCGGTTCGTCTGCTCGGAGATGATCCGCTCACCCTGCCAGTCGATCTCCGCGTCGGCGCTCTGGCCGTGCAGCAGACCCTGCAGCCTCGACACCGCCTCGCGATGCGTCATCCGCTCGAAGTCCTCTTCCAGCAGCGGCGTGAACGCGTCCTGGTCCCGGCCGAGCGCGGCGAGGTCCATTTTGGACTCGCGCAAGGTGTAGGTGACCACGTGCCGGAGCAGTCCCTGCGCGAGATCGAGGACGTCCTCGCGGCTCGCCCGCGCGACCTCGACGTCGATCTGGGTGAACTCGACCAGATGCCGCCCGGTGGTCGAGGTCTCCAGCGGCTCCAGCCGCACGTTCGGTGCGACGTAGAAGATCTTGTCGAACGCCAGCAGTGACGCCTGTTTGTACAGGATGACGCTGGTCATCATCTTGTACTTGTGCCCGTAGTAGTCGACGTCGACCTGCTTGGCGCCGCGGCAACCCGGATCGGTCACCGGCCCGATCAGCGGCGGCTGCAGTTCCACGAACCCGTTCATGCCGAGGTACTCGCGGGTGCCCGCGGTGATGCTGTTCTGGATGCGCAACGCCGCCTGCGTCACCGGCGACGTGAGATGCTCGCGGGTGCCCGGCGGCAGTGCCTGCTCCGGTGTTCCGGTCATGTCCTACTCCCCTGAATTAGTTGAACGGTGTCGATTCCGGGCATCCCGTGGCGCTCGTCGAACGTCCGCTCGACGTACCGGAGCGCGTCCAGCAGGTCGCTCGAGGTCATCCGCCGCTCCGACGGCAGGTCGACGAGATCGCCCAGCGGCATCGCGCCGATCCGCTGCCATTCCAGGCGCCCGCTGGAGTCCAGCCGTCCGCGTGCGCGGCCGGCGTTGTCCGGGTGCAGGCAGAACGGGACGTCCAGCTGGCCCCGTGCGAACGCGGTGACCAGCGCCCGGCCGAGGTCGCCGTCGAGCGAAAGGACGTTGTCCACCAACGCCTTCGCCTGCGCGTGGATCCCGGTGTCACCGAGGTGACCGATCCGGGAGACACCCCGCGCGGCCTCGGCGGCGTGTTCGAGGGCGGTCACGTTCTCCGCCACGGTCGGCAGCCGGTGCGCTTCGGCGGTGGTCTTCACGATCAGCCTGCTCGCGCCGGTGCGGGCGGCCAGCCGCGCGGACTCCGCGATCAGCGCCAGCGCGCCGCCGGGAGTCCTCGGGTAGACGCCCATGTAGCCGTAGACCACCATGTGCGTCCGCGCGTGCGGCACGTATTCCCTGATCAGGGCATGCAGCGCGGCGATCGCCTCCTCGTCCTGCCCGGCGTGGGTCTGCTGCGCGTAGCTGAAGGAAAGGCAGCGCACACCGTGCCGCCAGAAGAACATCCCCTCCAGCACACTCAGCGCGACCAGCAGCGCGGGCGGGCACAGCTGCCCCATCATGCAGCCGCCGAAAGTCTCCAGATGCGGCTCCAGTTCCGGGCTCCTGGCCTCGGCCAGCGTTTCGCAGCAGCGCCGCCAGTTGTCGACGGCCGCCGAGAGCGGCATCCGGCTGTAGGGCAGGCAGTACGACACCGGCCCGCCTTCGGTCGCGTGCAGCCCGAAGTCCAGCAGCGTCCGCACGATCCGGCGGGGGTCGGGCGAACCGTGCCGGATCTGCACCGGGAAGTCCTCGGTCAGCACCCCGTCGAGCAACGCCGCCGTGGTGGCGGGCTCGTGGTCGGCGAGCGGGTACCCGTTGAGGTCGGCCCCGGCGGCCAGCGCCGCCCGTGCCGCCTCGCGGTCGCCGACCCTGGTGTAGCTGTCGATCGTGATGGTGCCGACGGTCGCGGCCCGCGCCGCCCTGGTCGCCAGCAGTCCCCCGGCCATCCGCTCCGGATCCGCGAAGCCCATCCGGGGCTGGACGACCAGGTCTCCCCTGGCGTGGTGGCGTTCGACCACCGCGCCGAACGAAAGTCCCCGTCGCGGGGTGAGCACGCTCATCCGGCACCCAGCGGGACACCGGGGGTGCGCACGGACAGCGTGCGCAGGAAGCTCCGGAACGGGCTCAGCCCGCCTGAGTCCTCGAACACCGCGTCGAACCCGGCCTCAAGCAGCCGTGCGGCGTTGATCCCGCCCGTGACATCGAGTTTCCCGCCGATCACGACCGGCGTCGTCACCAGCGCCGGCTGCGCGCGGAAAGCGTCCATCAGCCGGACGCCGTCCTGGCAGCCGTGTCCGTTGAGACTGCTGATCACCACGAGGTCCGGCCGCCGGGTGACACATTCGCGCACGATCGTCGCGTCCGGGACGCAGGCGCCGAGATTGGTCACCCGGCACCCCAGTTCCTCCAGCAGCAGCTCCAGGTACACCAGGTTCCAGGTGTGCGCGTCGGACGAGAGCCCGGTGACGATCACGTCGAGACCGGCGTCCGGGAGGGCGGGCTGGACGGTTTCGATGCTCATGGCGCGGCGCTCTCCCTCTCCTCGCCGTCCGGCCGCACGTCGATCTCGATCAGCGCGACCGCCTCTTCGGCCAGGCGTATCGCCTCGGCCGGGCTGCCGGCGGTCACCATCAGATCGCCGACGCGGTCCCACGAACTGCGCAGCCCGTCGAACCGGTCACCGGCCGAAACACCGACGTCGCACAGGAACACGCCCTCGGCCTGCGACGCCTTCTCGACACCGCGCACGTCCTCGATGAAGCCGGGCTCGATGGAGACGAACCGCACCGCCGCACCGCCTTCGGCCTTGCGCGGCAAGGCGTCCACGATCGGCTCGTCCTTCATCACCGAGAAGTAGGCGCGGTTCAGTTCCACCGGATAGGCGCGCTGGATCAGCTCGATGATGCCGTCGCCCGCGAACCGGCCGGCGCATTCGACCAGGTACGGGACCCCGTTCGAGACGATCCATTCACAGTGGACGATGCCGGTGCCGAATCCGGTCGCCTCGGTGAGCCGCCGGGTTTCCTCGGTCAGCGCCGCGGTCAGCTCGTCCGGGATGTCGGCGGGGACGATATGCGCGAGTTCCACCGGGCGCGGCCCGGGGAACAGCTGTTTGCCGGTGACGTTGGCGAACAGCGGTTCGCCGTCCCGCAGCAGCATTTCGACGCTGTACTCGTCGCCGTCGACGAAGCTCTCGGCCAGCATCTTCAGCTCCATCGCGCGGTCCGGGACGAAGACGCCCTCGTCCTGCACGACGCAGTTGGCCCAAGCCTGCTCGGCCTCGGCCGGGTCGGTGAGCACTTGGGTGCCCACCGACGCCTGCCGGTTCGCGGGCTTCAGCACGATCTTCCCCGGATGCCGCGCCATGAACTCGCGGACCTGTGCCGGGCTTTCGACCCGTGCCGAAGCCGGGTTCGCGATCCCCGCCGCCCGGCTGACCAGGCGCAGCACCCCCTTGTCCCGCAGGATCTGCGCCGCGCCGAAGCCCGCGCCCGGCAGGCCGTAGCGTTCCGCGAGCCGGGCCGCGAACGGCGTCGCGTACTCGGTCAGCGGGACCACCGCGGCCGGATCGAGGTCGTCGTGGACGTGATAGAACTCGTCCGCCTTGCCAGGGAGGTGGAACTCCCATTCGATCAGGTCCCGCACCAAAGCCGAACCCGCCACCGTCTCCCGCGCGCCGCGTTTGCGGACGACGTCGGGCTCCTCGACGAAGATGACCGTTCCGTCGGGCTGGAAGTCCTTGATGGAAGAACCCAGCGCGGCGGCCACGAAGCCGACCAGCACCACCGGGCGCGTCATGACTCGTCCTCTTCCACGTAGTACCAGTTCTCGGGGTTGATCAGGCCGTACGGGTTGAGCGGGGTGAATCCGCGCAGGTTCCCGGCGACCTCGAACAGGCGCCGCGGGAACGTCGGCATGAAGATCACCGGGGCCTGGTCGGCGATGTACTCCTGGTACTCGTACAGCGCTTCGAGGTCGTCGGTGGTGACCGTCTTCGCGATCAGCTCGTCGGCCCTGGCGTCGCGGTAGTTGCTGAAGTTGCAGGCGGCGCCGCTCTGGAAGAGGTTCTCGCCGGTCGGGTAGTTGTAGACCCAGCCGCCGCCCCAGCAGGACAGCTCCCACAGCCGCTTCTCACCCGGTCCGTCCTCCGCCACCAGGACCGAACCCATCACCTCTTCCAGGCGGATCTCGATGCCGGCTTTGGCCGCGTCGTCCCGGAACTGCGTCATGAGGCGCGCCAGTGACGGCCTGCCTTCCCAATACCGCAGGGAAAAGCTCAGCTCGGTTCCGGCGGGGATGCCCTCGCCCGCCTCACCGGGCCCGGTGCCGGGCCGCACGCAGACCGCGGGGGAAGCCTCGGTGTCCCAGCCGTTTTCGGCCAGCAGCGTCCGTGCCCGTTCCAGGTCGAACGGCCAGAAGCCGCCGCGTTCGGTGATCTTCGGCGAGACCAGGTCGCTCTGGGGCAGTACCGGGATCGGCCCGGTCTGGCTCCAGCCGTAGCCCTGGTAGACCTCGCGGGCGCCGTACTCCTGGTCGAAACAGCTCTGCAGTGCCTGCCGCACGTAAGGCTGCCTGATCAGGTGACCGGCGACGGTGGGGTTGCCGAAGTTCACCGCCATGAAGTTGATGTTGAACAGGATCTGCGGTTCCAGCTGGAATCCCTCGCCGAGCGGATTCGGCCCGCCCCGGGTCGGGTCGCCGTCCGGCTGGACGCCCATGCCCGGCGGCAGGAAACCGACCTGGACCTCACCCGACTGCAGCAGTTCGTACTGCTGCTCGTCCGACGTCGTCGAAACCTGGCGCAACTCGTCCAGATGTGGCGGGTTGGGGCCGCTGTAGTGCTCGTTCGGGACGAAGGTGATGACACCTTCTTCGGTGTAGCTCTTCAGCCGCCACGGTCCATTCACGACACTCCACACCGGACTGTCCGCCCACTGGGTGCGATGGGCGTTGTCCTCGGCGACGGGATCGCCGTTCTCCGCCATCAGGAACTCGTACACCGCTTCGGCTTGGTCGATGTCGTGGGTCGCGTCGGCGGGGCCGTCCTCGGTGCGGTCCCACGCCTTCGGCATCGGCGTGATCATGGTGAGCTGGTTCAGCAGCACCCAGTTCTTCGAGTACGCCTTGTCGAAGGTGAAGCTCACCTTGTCGTCGGCGACCTTCTCGAAGGACACCAGGTTGTCCGGGAAGTAGCCTTCGCTGTAGGCGCCGAACTTCGGCCCCTTCGTCTTCAGCATGTTCATCCAGAAGATGACGTTGTCCGCGCACACCGTCTCGCCGTTGGACCATTTCCACGGTTTGATCCGGACCGTGCAGGTGCGGCCGGTCTCGTCCCACACCGGCTCTTCGCCGACGCTGAGGTCGTAGTCGATCGCGGGTTCGCCGTCACGGCCGAGCCAGTAGAGGGGCCGGTACATCAGCATCTGGAACTCGTAGAGGTTCCGGATGCCGAAACGCTCTCCGGGGGTGAACGGGAAGATCACCGCGGGCGGGAACCCGGGAAGGCAGGCCCAGGTCGCCACGCCGCCCTTGATCGGCTTGTCCGTCATGGTTTTCGCTTCCTCCGAATTCGGCCGCGCTCAGGCGGCGGTCGCCTCGAGAACCTCGGCGGGCTGCTTGTTTTCCTGCGCCGACAGCGGTTTCGCCAGGCTGAAGTAGGTGCCGATCACGATCGCGCCCTGCAGGATCGCCAGCCCCCAGAACGCGTGGGGCACGGTGGTCGCGTCCGCCAGTGTCGACAGACCCACCGTCGCGCCGACGCCGAGCCCGAGGCCGACGGCCTGGGTGCCACCGAAGATCCGGCCGACCCGTTCCTCCGGGCTCGCCCGCATCAGCAGGGTGCGGGCGGCGATCCGGCCCTGGGCGAAGCAGAACCCGGCGAACGGGATCGCCACCATCAAGGCGATGTAGTGCAACGGCTGGATCGCCAGGCAGATCAGGTTCCCCAGCGTGCCGAGCACGGCGAGGTGGATGCCCTTGAACCGTTTGCTGACCTTGCCGTACAGAGCGGCGCCGACGATGAACCCGACTCCGGCCAGCGCGTCGACCACGCCGATCATCCAGGCGCCCTGGTTGAACGTCTGCAGGATCAGCGTCGTCAGGATGACGTTGGCGACCATCAGGCCGATGTTCCCGTTGGCGTACAACAGCGCGAGCCGTTTGATCGGCTGGCGCACCGGCGCTTCGACCGGCGCCGACGGGTCCGCGGTCACCGTCTCGGCGACGACCGGCGCCTTGACCGGCTTCCGGCCGATCGAGTAGACGAAAATGGCCGAGAGGACGAAGGTCAGCGAGTTGAAGATGAACAGCGGCGTGGCGCCGAACCAGATCACCAGGAAACCCGCCAGCGACGAGGCGAGCAGCATGCCGGCGTTGCTCGCCATCTCGAAGTGCGAGTTGAACTTCCCGAGCCGTTCGTCGGCGATCCGTTCCTTGATCAGGCCGTTGCTCGCGGGCATGAACAACGCCGCGGTGCAGGCGAGCATGAAGTTCGCTATGTAGGAGCCCAGGTTCGCCGGGCCGCCGATCCACAGCCACACCGGCAGCGCGAACGCGGTCATCGCGCTGACCAGGTCCGCCGCCACGCAGAGCATCCGCCGGTCGACCCGGTCGACCAGCTTGCCGAACATCAGCGCGAGCGCGACCTGCGGGATCGACACCGCGATGAACAGCCAGCCGACGGACAGCGTGGTCTGCTCGGCGTGGAAGACCAGGATCGCGGCCGCGGTGATCTGGAAGGCGTTGCCCGCCGTGGTGATGAAGCCCGCCGGGACGAGCAGGCGTTCGGCGAGCCGGGACCGCCGGACCGCGTCGGCGGAGAGGGTGCTGTCGAGTGACATGGGGGCTCAGACCTCGCTCGTCGGGGGGAATTCCAGTGGTGGCACGGCGAACGCCGTGGTGTGCGTGACGTCGAAGGCGGCCGCGGTGATCCGGAGCTCGAATCCGCCCGCGCTCGCCGCACGCGCGGAGAGGTCGATGAGGATCGGTGACGCGCAGCCGATCAGCGCGCGCAGTTCCAGGAAGTGGTCACCCAGCCTGCCGCGGAGCACTTCCTGGTCGAGGTTGCCCGCGAGGGTGCGTTCCGTGGCCGCCCGCAGGCGCTCGACGTGCTGCACCACCAGATCGGCCGCCCGGCTGAGGCTGAAGTCCTCGAGTTCGTAGTTCAGGACGAACCGGGACACCATCGCCGCCGCCCGTTCCGTGGCCTCGGTGGATACCGGAAGGCTGCTCTCACCACCGACCTCGGCGGTGAGTTTGGCCAGGGACTCCGCGAGTTCGTTCCAGGGCGCGACAAGCCGTTCCCCGGCGATCTTCTCCAGCGCGGCACGGCTGAAGTTGGTCCTGGCGAACTCGGGGGCGGTGAGGTTGAGGTAGAACCGCGCGAGGTCACGCGGCAGCTCGGCCGCCAGTTCGCGGGCCCAGACCACATGGCCCTTGCTGGTGGAGAACTTCTCGTTCTCCAGTTCGTAGAACTCGTTGACCAGCAACGTGTCCGGCAGGACGTAGCGGCCGTCGTGGGCGATCAGCTCCGCGACGTGGACGACGCCCCAGGTGAACAGCGGGTCGAACCCCATGAACACCACGACCCGCGCGTCGTTCTCCGCGAGCCACGCGTCGTCGTCGGCGAGGACCGGCTTTCCGTTGCGCCGCAAGGCGTACTCGGTGCAGTACATCGACGCCGGCATACCTTCGACCCAAGCGTTGAGCGTCTGCCCCGGCGTCTCCGCGAACGGGGCGGGCAGTCCCCACTTGACCGGATACGTGATCGCGAAGTCCGGCAACGGTCCGGCCAGCAGTTCGCGCATCAGCCCGAGCACGTGCGGCCGCCACGCGGGACCGCGTTGCTCGTAGTAGTCGAGCAACTGTTCCCGGTACTCCGAGACGGGGAAGACCAGGATCTCCGTCTCGCGGTAAGTCACCTCGTCGGCCGGGTCGAGCACCGAATACGGTTCGATGAGCGCGTCGAAGTCGATCGGATGCCCGCACCCCTCGCAAAACCCGCCGCGGCTGTCGGCGAGACAGGTGGGGCAGCCACCGCCGACGAAACCCTCGACCAGGAATTCGCCCTGCCGCTCGCTGTAGGGCAACCGCACCTTGCGCAGGCGGAGCTTTCCGTTGTCGTACAAGCGGTTGACGTAGTCGTACACGAGGGCCTTGTAGCCGTCGTCGGTCGGCGAGAAGCCGTCGACCTCGACGCCCATCGCCTTGAAGGTGCGCTGGATGTTCGCGGTCGACTGCTCCACCAGTTCGGGCGGGGTCACCCCGACCCGGGCGGCGCTGGTGACGAGGTAGGTCTGGCTGTCGTCGGTGCACGAGGCGAACACGCCCTCGCGGCCCGCCGCGCGCAGATACCGCCGGTGCACGTCGGCACCGAGGTACGGACCGGCGATATGCCCGATGTGCAGGTCCCCGTTGGACGTCGGGGGGCCGCCGATGATCACCACCGGCCTGGTGTCGCGGGGCGTGGTCACGCGCGCTCCTCGTGCCGGGCGGCGAACTTCGCCGTCATGTCGGAGTCCCACCAGATCGCGTACATCTCGAAGTCCTCGGCACCGTCGTTGAGGATGCGGTGCTCGGTACCGGGCGCGTGGAACTCGATGTCGCCCGGCCGGAACGCGCGGCGTTCTCCCCCGGATTCGACGACCGCCTCACCGCTGACCGCGATGAAGATCTCGTACTCGTGGTGGGAATGCGCACCCGTGGCGCCGTGGGCGGGCACCGTGACCCAGGCACCCTCGAACGGCGCGTTCAGCGCCGCCCACGGCAGCAGCCGCTGTCCGAAGGCGCCGTTCTCGAAGACCATCTTTTCCCGCTCCAGCGGACGGATCTCCATGACTGCTTCTTCCTTTCCGAGGCTCAGCGGGTGGCGACGATGGGTGCGGTGTCCGACGTCGGCTGCGGGGGCACCGACGGGGTCTCGCCGCGATGGGCGAGGATGTCCTGCAGGATGTCGTTGGCGCGCGGGGCGAGCACGCTCAGCAGCGAGTCCGCGATCCCGTGCGTCGCCTCGTTGACCCCCTGCAGGTAGACGGCCGCGGTGGCGGGCTGGTCGATCTCCAGCCGGTAGTCGCGGGTCACCTTGATCTCCGAGAGACCGATCGACTTCGCGATCTCCTGGACCATCCTCGGCATCTCCGGCGAAAAGCCGGTGCCGAGCAGGACCAGGTCCGTGCGCAGTTCCTGCGTCTCGCCGGTGCGCCGGTCGGTCAGTTCCAGCACGATCTCGTCGCCCTCGTCGCGGGCGTCGGTGATGTCGCTCATCGTGATCATGCGCAGCCGCGAACGACCGGAGAGGCGGTCCAGGTAGACCGAGCGATAGAGCGCGTCCATCGTGCCCGGCGCCAGCCCGGAGTAGTTCGTGTGGTGCATCTCCTTGAGCATCTGCTCGCGGGCCTCCGGCAGCGCGTCGAAGAACTTGTCCACATGGGACGGGAAGAACAGTTCGTTGTTGAACTTGCTGCTCTCGTAGTAGTTCAGGCCGATCGAGCGCATCACCATGGTGGGCTTGCATTCGGGCAGGTCGTTCTGCACCGCGCCGAACAGTTCCGCCGCGCTCTGGCCCGCGCCGATCACCGCGACGCGGTACGGGAGATCCTTCCGCAGCTTGGCGATCCTGGGCAGATACTGGGTGCTGTGGATGACGCGGTCCTGGTTCACCGTCCGGAGCTGGTCCGGGATCCGCGCGTCCCGGCCGGCGCCGACCACCAGGTACCGGCTGCGGATGACCTCGCCGTCGGCGATCCGGGTCTCCCAGCCGGTGAGCGTGCCGTCCGTCCACACGGGAGTGATCTCGCGGCATTCGCGGCCGCGCTGCAGATCGACCATCGACAGCGAGTTGGCCGTCCACTTGAGATAGTCGGCCAGCTCGACCCGGTACGGGACGAAACTGCCCATGTTCACGAACTCGTTGAGCCGGTTGGTGTCGTGCAGGTAGTTGAGGAACGAGAACCGGCTGCGCGGATTGCGCAGGGTCACCAGATCCTTGAGGAACGAGACCTGCGACAGCGCCTCCGGCAGCAGCATTCCCCGCTGCCAGGAGACCTCCTCGTCGCGTTCGATCAGGACCGAATCGCGGGCAAGGCCGGGCGCGAGCTCCTCCAGTGCCACTGCGAGTGCCAGGTTGGACGGTCCTGCTCCGACTGCGAGAAGCTCGACATCACGGTTCGCCATTGTTTGCTCCGCCATCGTTGAGAGTGCTTGGAAGGTGTTCTGCGGTGCCGTCACGCGGTCAGCCACCGGTGGCCACCGAGGGCAGCAGGGGGTACGCGGTCAGCCGGACCTGGGCCATGGCCTTGTCCAGCACCACCTCGCAGTCGTCGGGATCACGACCGGCACAGATCACGTACGCGTGGCGCGAAATGAACTCCGCCGGCGGCAGCCGCATCCGCGCACCCGGTTCGACCAGCCCGCCGGAGGCGAGGATCCCGTTACCCAGCAAAGGTTCCGGGACCGAAACCGACTCGACGACGCAGTCCTGTTTCGGGTAGCCGAACCGCACGCCGACCCACCGGTCCTCGGCCTCGTGCGGGATGTGGGGCCGCATACCGAGCGCGACGTCGACCGCGGCGGCTCCCGGGTCGATCCCGGTCGCGAACCGGGCGAGCAACGGGATCAGGTCCCCGCCGAGCCTGCCGTTGATCTCCACGATCACCGGCCCGCGTTCGGTGAGCTTGAGTTCGGTATGGGTGATGCCGTACCGGAAATCGATCGCGCCGTGCGCGCGGGCCAGCGTCGACCGGAGTACGGGGTCGGCGAGCAGTTCGTCGGAGGAGCTGACCAGGTGGCCGAGCTCCTCGAAGTACGGATGCATGCCGACCGTCTTGTGCGCCAGGAACATCGGCGTGTACTCGCCGTCGACGACGGCGCCGTCCACACTGATCTCCGGGCCGGTCAGGTACTCCTCGACCAGCGCCCCGCCCTGATAGGCGGGAGAGCCGCCGAAGCTGGCGTCCTCCGCGGTCCGGAACGCCTTCCGCACCGCTTCACCGTCCTCGGCGAGACTGACGCCGATGCTGGCCCCTCCCCCGCGCGGCTTGACGACGACCGGGTAGCCGATCCGCTCCGCCACGCGGACCGCCTGCTCCTCGTCGTGCACGAAACCGAAGTCCGGCTGCGCGACCCCGGCCGCGGTGAGCGTCCGGCGGCTGAGCCATTTGTCGCGGCAGCCCTCGATCGCGGAGATCCCCGCGCCCGGCACGCCGAGTTCGTCCGCGACGTGCGCCGCGGTCACGATCAACGCCTCGTCCCACGACACCACGCCGAGTACCGGTGTGGCCGCGTTCAGCGCGCGGGCCGCGGCCAGCACGGCGTCGCGGTCCTGCAGGTCCAGCACCGTGGCGCCGGTGATGTAACGCTCCTGCCAGGTCGGTTCGGCCCCGTTGAACAGCCACAAGGGATGCCGGTGACCGGCCGACGCCAACAGGTACTCCCGGTACGACCGCATCCCGCAGCCGATGACCAGGACAACACCCTCCGCTGAGCTCATTCCCTCTCCCCACCAGCCCGTCGCTTCGTCGCGGGCTACTACATCCCGGGGATTGGTTGACCGGAACCCTTGATTCGGGCAGAACAATCAACGGGATGCGCGGGGAAGTCACGTCTCGTGAGTGGAAATGACGGTTGGAGCTCTCCCAGGTACCTACTCGCGGGCTGCTGCTCGCGGTGAAGTCCGTGAAGGCCCCCTTCCCTACCTTGAGCGCCAGGGTCCCGGCAACGTCGAGGTGGGTAGGCCTGATTCCGGACACCGGCGTGGCTTCAGTGTCCACAAGGGACACCGCCGGGCGATCGAGTGTCCGATTAGTGTCGTTATGTGCGGTTCTGCGGGAGGTCGTGAGTGGCGATTCGGGTTAGAACGCTCATTAGCACTCACGACCCCCTCGTGAAACCGTGCAGTTCGGCCAAATCGGGCACGTTAGTCCCACGAAGTGTCCCTTGTGGACAGTCAAGGGCCGGGCGTGATCCCTTTGGGTGAGCCCACTCTCGCCGGGGTCCATCACGACAGGTTCGCCTTGTCCCGCCCCAGTGAGGGGCTGACCAGCAGTTATGCGGACTCACCCGGCGTACGCACCTGAAACACCCAGGGCCAGAACCGTCATCACCACTCACGACCTACTCGATGTTCCGGACGCTAGTTGCGGTTCCCGTAGGACTGCTCGCACGGGTACCCGTCACGGTCGGCGTCCCAGCTCAGCGGACGGCCCGCGGCCACCCAGGAGTTGAACGCGTACTCGAAGGAGTACCCCTCGGCGAAAAGCCGCTGACACGAGGTGAGTCGCTGGACCGCGGGCGCCCGGGTGACCGTCATCGGCGGTTCCACCACGATCACCGAAGTGGGCGGCGGTGGCGCGACGACGACGGCGGTGGTCGTGGACGGCGGCGCGATCTCCCGCACCACGGTGATCGGCGTACCGGCGGTCGGTATCCCGCAACCGCCCAGTCCCCCGACGGAAACGGTGACCCCCGCGGAAACCAGCAGTGCCGTGATCTTCCTGTTCATATCCTTGCCTCCCGATGGAACCGCCGGATCCTCTCCAGAGAAAGGTCGGCGGTTTCACCGGTGACATGACAAGAAACGTGTGTTCGAGGCCGTAAGTCCCCGGAAGTCGGGAATTCCGGCAGGGCAAGGACCGGGCCGAAAGCCCTAGGACTGGACGACGTTCACCATCCACGAGATGCCGAACTTGTCGGTGCAGGCACCGAATTCGTCACCCCACATCTGCTTTTCGAACGGGATCGAAACCGTACCTTCGGCGGACAGCTTCTCCCAGTATCCACGCAATTCTTCACCGTCGTCACCACTGAGGCTGACCGACACGTTGGTGCCCGGGTGGTGATCCATTCCCGGCGGCGTGTCCGAGGCCATGATCGTGTACCCGCTCGGCGATTCGAGCTGGGAGTGCATGATCTGGTCCGCCACGGGCGAGCCCGCCATCCCGGATTCGCCGAACGTGTTCAGCGTCAGTTCCCCGCCGAACACCGATTTGTAGAACTCCATGGCCTGCCGGGCGTCACCGGCGAAGCTGATATAGGGGTTGAGACGGGAAGCCATCGGACGCTCCTTCGGATCGGGTCACGAGCATCCTGGCAGACACCACCGGACGCGACAACGACGGAACTACGGCCGGGTGAATCCGGTCGGGCGACGAAAATTCAACGACGTTCACCGAATGCGGTAAGTGATTTCCTCAATGCGCCTTTTCCTTGCCCGCAGGCCGTAGCGATGACCATAAGACGATAGGTACCGATTGACTTTCGATAGATACCGCGCGATACTCGATGCATGATCACGGCACAACGGGCGGTCGCGCCTCTCAGAGTGTTCCTCGTGCTGCTGTTCGGGATCCTGGTGCTCTTCCAGACCATGTCCCTGCCAGGGCAGTTCGCGCACATGGCCCGTCAGGACCCCGGGATGGCTTATCTCCGCTGGCCCGCGACGGCCGTTTCCGTCTTCTGGGTGCTGTGCGTCCAGGTCGTGGTCATCGCCACCTGGCAGCTGCTGACCCTGGTCAAGAAGGACCGGATCTTCACCGAAGCGTCGCTGAGGTGGGTCGACGCGATCGTCTGGGCGATCCTCGCCGGCTGGCTGGTCCTCGCGGGCGTGTTCCTTTACGTCGGTTTCAACGCCGACGACCCCGGCCTGCCGCTGCTGTTGTTCCTGGCGTTGATCGGCGTCGCCGTCCTTGGTCTCCTCATGGTCGTGATGCGCACGCTGCTGCGGCAGGCCACCACGCTGCGGTCCGATCTGGAACAGGTGATCTGATGCCGATCGTCGTCCGCATCGACGTCGAGCTGGCCAAACGCAAGATGAGTGTCGGCGAGTTCGCCGAACTCGTCGGGCTCACCCCGGCGAACGTGGCCGTACTGAAGAACGGACGCGCCAAGGCCGTGCGGTTCAGCACTCTGGAAGCCATGTGCCGCGTACTCGAGTGTCAGCCCGGCGACCTGCTCGAATGGGTCGAAGAGGAGCAGTGACCGGATTTCAGTCCGAGACGAGTTCGAACTTCAGGTGGAAGTTGTCGAGCGTCGCGGGCAACGGCCGCTCCGGGCCGAGGATGGCGCCCGACACCAGGTCGAAACGGCGGTCGCGGATCAGGTGCGCGAGCATCGTGCTCGCGCAGAACAGCACCAGATCCCGGCCGGGACAGATGGCGGGACCGGCACTGAAGGGCACCAGCGCCGGATTGACCGCCGCGCTTCCGTCCAGCCAGATTTCGGGTTCGAACCGGTCGGCATACGGCATCGACTCCGGATCGCGGTGGAAGAAGGGGGTGAAGATCAGGACGGTCGTCCCCGCGGGGCCCCACGCGGTTTCGGCGGTGCTCTCGCGCAGCAAGGCCGGCGTGGTCGGCCACAGCCGGACCGATTCGAGGGCGCAGGCCCGCAGATAGGCGAACTGGTTCGGGCTACCCAGGTCGGCGTCGCGGAGTTCCTCGTCGGCTCGTTCCCGCGCGGCGGGGTGGGTGGCGAGCAGCGCGAGCGCACGGAAGGTGACGATCCCCGCCGCGTCGAACGCGAAGAGCCAGTGGGCGACCTGGTCCGCGACGATCTCGGGTTTCCGTTCCGCTTCGGCGGACGCGATGACCTCGGCGAGGCTGCCCGGCTCGACCCGCTCCAGATGTTCGATGAGCCGCGTGCGGAACCGGGTGTAGAGGCTTTCACGCCGGGGATGCGCGTAAGCCCAGTTCGCGTCCTTGCGCAGCCGGGCGAGCATGTCGGTGAGGGCATCGTCACCCGCGGCCGACTCACCCAGGACGACCTGGCGGACGATCCGCCACCAGGCGACGTTGAAGGTGTCCCAGTCCAGGGTTCCCTTGTCCCACAACGACGCCGCTTCCTTGGCGATCACCGTCGCGAAGGGCTCGGCGAGGTCGTGCAACGGACGGCCGGGTTCGAGGACCTCCTCGTTGAACCGACGACGAGGGGGCCTGTCGGTCGCGTCCGAGATCAGCACACCGTGCGGCTGGAAATGCCCGAGCGCGGCCCTCTTCTCCTTCGTCGACGGGCTGAACGGCACCGGCGCGGCGGCGAGCACCTCGGCGACGTCCTCACCGGAGAGCGCCAGATCGATCGAACGCCCGGGGACCCGCAGCCGCAGCGGCCCCGGTCCGTACCGGGACCTCAGCCGCCCGAGCAGCCGGACCGCCGGCCGGTCCAGCTGCAGTTTCTGGGCCGCGGCCAAGCCGAGCGGCCTGCGTTTGATCACCCCGCCCGCGAGGGTGGGTAAAACGACCTGCGCGGCGACGCGGAGCGTGTCCTGGACGGAAGCGGTGGCCGGTTCGGTGTCGGTGCCCATGTCTCCCGGCTACCCGCCGCGGCGGACGCGAAAACGGTTTGACCGGGTGGTGGGCCGGGAAATCGCTCGGAATGGCGACCAAGGCACCCGGGGCGGCTCCGCCCGAAACCACTGACCTGGACCGGCTCCGCGAAGCGGCGTCCTCCTGTCACGGATGCGATCTCTACCGCGACGCGACCCAGACCGTCTTCGGCGAGGGGCCCCGCAAGGCGGAGATCATGGTGGTCGGAGAACAGCCCGGTGACCAGGAAGACCGGGCGGGCGCCCCGTTCGTCGGCCCGGCCGGGCGGCTGCTCGACCGGGCCTTCGAAGAAGCGGGTTTCGACCGCCGGAAGATCTACGTCACCAACGCGGTCAAACACTTCAAGTTCAAACGCGACGAACGCGGTAAGCGGCGCATCCACAAGACGCCGTCGAAGACCGAGATCGTCGCGTGCCGTCCGTGGCTGCACGCGGAACTGTCCGCGATTCACCCGGAGCTGCTGATCTTCCTCGGCGCGACGGCGGCGAAGGCGATGCTGGGCGACGATTTCCGCATCACCCGTAGCCGCGGCGAGCGGATCGAACTCCCCGAATACGACGTCACCGCGGTCGCCACGGTCCACCCGTCCGCGGTGCTGCGCGCGCCGGACCGCGACGAGGCCTATCAGGCCTTCGTCGCGGACCTCGCGGCGGCGCGCGGCGGCCGTTGAATCACGGGAGGATCAGGCCACTTCGGAGCTGCGACCGCTGCTCTCGTGCAGGCCGAGCATGTCCAGCAGCCTCGCGCAGTCGTCGGCGCTCGTCGCCCGTGAAGCGACGGCGAGCGCCGCCTTCCGGCGTACCGCCTGCTGCTCCGGTGTGTCCTGGCCCTCCGGGAGCAGGTCGGGTACCGGGTGAAGTCCGAGTTCGTTGTTCATCAGTTCCCCTTCGGGTGAAGGCCGACATAGGGTCAAGTACCCACGACCGCCGGCTTGAACACAGGTGACTGGAGTTCGGGTGATCAGCCGCGCAAGGCCGGAAGCAACTCGTCCTCGGCGAACCGGAGGAAACCCTCCTGCTGATCCCCGCCGATCTGGACCAGGGCGAGATCGGTGAATCCCGCCGCCTCGTATTCGGCGGCCTGCTTCACGATCTGGTCCACGTCAGGTCCGCACGGAATGGCCGCGGCGACGTCCTCGGGTTTGACGAACTGCGTGGCCCCGGCGAAGCCCGCGGGACCCGGCAACTCGGCGTTGACCTTCCAACCGCCGCCGAACCAGCGGAACTGCTCGTGGGCGCGCTGGACGGCGGCGTCGCGGTCCTTGCCCCAGGACACCGGCATCTGGCCGATCTTCCGGCTCGGCGGGCCGAGTTTGGTGGCGTCCCACTCCCGGCTCAGCGATTCGTCCGGCTCCACCGCGATCATCGCGTCGGCGATCGGGGCGAACCTGGTCACCGACTGTGACCCGGACACCGCCACCCCGATCGGGACACGCTGCTCCGGAAGGTCCCAGAGCTTCGCCGAATCCACCCGGAAGTGCTCACCCGCGTAGTTGAAGTACCCGCCGTCGAACAGCCCGCCGATGATCTGGACGGCCTCGGCGAGCATCTCGTGGCGGACGTTCGCCGGTGGCCAGCCCTTGCCGATGACATGCTCGTTGAGGTTCTCCCCCGCGCCGAGGCCGAGGGTGAACCGGCCGTCCGAGAGTCCCTGGACCGTCGCCGCCTTCTGCGCGACCACCGCCGGGTGGTACCGCATGATCGGGCAGGTCACAAAGGTCATCAACTCGACCCGTTCGGTGCTCTGGGTCACCGCCCCGAGCACGCTCCACGCGTACGGCGAATGGCCCTGTTCGTCCAGCCAAGGTGAGTAATGATCGCTCATCACCTCGAAGTCGAATCCCGCCTTCTCCGCCCCGGCGGCGTACTTCACCAGGTCCTTCGGTCCGGCCTGTTCGGTCATGAGCGTGTAGCCGATGCGCATCGAAGCCTCCCTTCGTGTCTGATCACCGCGTACCCGCCCGTTCCCGAGGTCAACCGGAGGTTTATCCGGCGAATCGATCGGGGTACCTGACCCGGGAGAGAGGAGCCACGGATGCCTCAGCAGAGTTGGAGCGACAAACGAGAACGTCAGTACGAACACATCAAGGAATCGGCCGAGGACCGGGGCGCGAGCACCGACCGCGCCGAGGAGATCGCCGCGCGCACGGTCAACAAGAACCGCGCGCAGGCGGGCGAGTCGCGCGAGGCGAGCCGCTCCTCCATCGAGGACATGTCACCGCAGCGACGGGGTGGCAAGCGCTCGGGCAACCGGCTGGGGCCGAACGGCCCGACCAAGGACCAGCTCTACAACGAAGCGAAGAAACGCGACGTCAAGGGCCGGTCGCAGATGTCCAAAAAGGAGCTTCAGCGGGCCCTCGGCCGTTGATCACGCGTCCCGCGGCGGGTCCCCTCCGCGGTTGTCCCACGGCCACGGACGGATAGGTTTCAGAATGGATGCACACGGAGGGGGCCGTCTCACCCCCCAAACCCGGCCCGAGTCAGACGGTCTGGTGGACCGGGTGGAGCTTCGCCTGCCGGCCGAGGCGGAACAGATTCCGCTGGTCCGCACGCTCACCCATGGGGTGGTCGCGCGTGCGGACTTCGGCTTGGACGCCATCTCGGACGCGAAGATGGCCGTCGACGAAGCCTGTTCACAACTCGTCCAGCCCGCGGAACTGGGAGCCGTGCTGTGCTGTGTCTTTCACGAGATTCCGGAGGGCATCGCCGTCTCGATCTCGACACGGACTTCGAAGCCCTTCTTGCCGAGCGAAACGACGTTCGGCTGGCATGTCCTGACGACCTTGACGCGCTCGGTGACGGCGCGGGCCGAGCCGATTCCCGGCGAAACTGGGGGTACGACGACGATCGAACTCGTCCTGACCCCGGGAACGAGCGACGGGTGAGCGGCGAGCGTAAGACACTCGCGCGGCAGGCAGACGACTACGCCCATTGCGAACCGCTGTTCCAGGAGATGTCGACCCTGCCGGAGGATTCCCCGCGCCGCCAGGAGCTGCGTGCCCGGCTGGTCACCGAACTGCTGCCCCTCGCCGAGCACATCGCGACCAGATTCTCCGGCCGCGGTGAGCCCCGCGAGGATCTGGTGCAGGTGGCGCGGATCGGGTTGATCAACGCGGTCGATCGCTTCGATCCCGCCCGGGGCCACGACTTCCTCTCCTTCGCCGTGCCCACGGTCATGGGCGAGGTCCGGCGGCACTTCCGTGACACCGGCTGGTCGGTCCGGGTGCCGAGGCGGCTCAAGGAACTCCACGTTTCGCTCAGCCAGGGCACGGCCGCGCTGTCCCAGAGCCTCGGCCGCGCGCCGACCCCGACGGAACTCGCCGAATACCTGGGTCTCGACATCAACGAGGTGCGTGAAGGCCTCCTCGCCGGCCAGGCGTACCAGACGTTGTCGGTCGACAAGC
The DNA here is from genome assembly GCF_055575975.1 of Amycolatopsis sp. NPDC033938. Taxonomy (NCBI): domain Bacteria; kingdom Bacillati; phylum Actinomycetota; class Actinomycetes; order Pseudonocardiales; family Pseudonocardiaceae; genus Amycolatopsis; species Amycolatopsis sp. NPDC033938. Next base: position 189,514 of record NZ_JBVIRO010000013.1, on the reverse strand, counting down.
CAGTGCACGACGACGCCACCGAAGCGCTTTCCCTCGCCGACACGATCGGTGAGGAGGACCACGAGATGGCCTTGGTGGAGACCCACGAGGCACTGCAACCGTTGCTGCGGGAGCTGCCGAAGCGGGAGCGCGCGATCCTCGTGATGCGGTTCTTCGGGGGTTACACCCAGACGCAGATCGCGGAAAAGGTCGGCATCTCGCAGATGCACGTTTCCCGGCTTCTCTCCCAGACGCTGGACCAGCTGCGGGGAAAGCTGTCGGAGTAAGCGGTTCAGGTGGTGGGGGGGGGGGGGGGGGGGGTGGTACAGCCTCGACCCACACACAGCCCCCAGGCCGCCACCGACCCGCCGCCG
>NZ_JBVIRO010000013.1:156253-189151 GCF_055575975.1 Amycolatopsis sp. NPDC033938 | reverse complement strand
CGCCCACCCCCCCCCCCCGTCCCCCCCGGGGGTTGTAAGTGGTGTGTCTTCGGGTTTGCGGGGGTTCTTTGGGCGGCCGGCCCCACCCCCCCCCACCCCCCCCCCCCCCCACCCCCCACCACCTGTACCGACGCCTGACTCGCCGGGAAGTCCATGATGGCCCCTTTTCCTTCCACCTGGGGTCATTACATGTACTGGGGAGGACGTGAAGGACCCCTTCCCTCGGCTGAGCCGAGGGAAGGGGTCCTTCACGCGCAGCCGTTGTGACCGGTGGTGCCGCTGAGGCTCGTGACGGCCGTCCGGACCCACCCACCGTGGGTACCTCACGCCAGCATTGGCCAGCACCCGAACCGCCACTCACGACCAACTCAGCCCACCCTCACCGGCAGCCTCCAGCCAAAAGTCCGTGAAGGCCTCCTTCCCTACCTTGAGAGTAGGGAAGGAGGCCTTCACGGACGGAGGGAAGACAGCCGTCAGGCGGGTTTCAGCGGATCGTGCCCCAGCGACATCAGCTTGTGCCGCCAGTGCGCCTCGCCCGCGACGGGTTCGAGGTCGTCGCGACGTTCGTCCTCGACCCGCCGGACGACCGAGCGCATCACGCGCTCGTCCTCGGCGGTGAGGTCGGTCCTACGCTTGCCGAGAATGCTCAGCACATGCCGCCCGGTCGGCGTTCCCGCCTGATCCGGCAGCGCTTCGTCCTCGGGCTCCGCCGACCGCGTGCGCAGCCAGTCGGCCAGTTCCCGCGAGGTCATGTTGACCACGCGATGGAACTCGTCCCACAGTTCGTCTTCGATCTCGTGCATGGCGAAACCTCCTGCCAGCACTCGGTTTTCCTACGGCGTCGTGTACGGCGCGTGCTGCTCGATCGAGGGGCTGGCCGTCGGGAAACGCCCTTCCTGCCCGGGAACCGGGGCGACCGTGGTCCCCTGCTGTTCGGGCTCGACACGCTGCCTGGGTCGGTTGATCACCGCTTCGGCTTCCTGCTCACCGCGGATCCGGGAAAGCACGCTGAGCGTGATCGCGTGGGCGATGGCCAGTACCAGCAACAGCACACCGAGCCTGCCCACCACACCCGGCAGGTCACTGCCGCCGATGTCGACGGTCGACAGCAACGCCAGCACACCCAGTGTCGCGAGGTGGAACAACACCGTGACGAGCCAGGTCATGGACGCCCCGGCAGCCGGATCGCCGTGCGAACCTCGCAGGTAGCGCTTACCGCTCTGGTAGATGATCAGGCCGTCGAGCATGACCAGCGCCACCCCGATGACGAGGAAGGCTACGTATGCGTTGGTAGTCATGCCGGGACGCTCCCTTCGTAGAGGACCTCACCCACTGAGATACCCGGGACTCCCGCCTGGAAAACGCGGTTTTCCAGGCGGGAGTCCCAGAGTGGGGTCAGCTGCCGGGGCGATCGACGTCGCCGCGCCAGGCGCCGGACTCGTGACCGCGGCTCTCGATGTACTCCTTGAACCGCTTCATGTCGCCCTTGACCCGGCGGTCGAGGACGCCGAGTTTGTCGGCGACGTTCTCGGCGAAGCCCTCGGGGTCGATCTCCATCTGTGCCGTGACACGCGTCTTGTTGTCGTCCAGGCGATGGAAGGTGATGACGCCCGCGTGGTCCGGACCGGAGTCCGACGTCCACGCGACGCGCTCGTCGGGATGCTGTTCGGTGATGGTCGCGTCGAATTCCCGGCTCACACCACCGAACTTGGTCACCCAGTGGGTGTGGGTCGCGTCGATTTGACGGATCTCCTCGACGCCCTCCATGAAATTCGGGAAGGACTCGAACTGAGTCCACTGGTTGTACGCGGTCTTGACCGGTACGTCGACGTCCACCATTTCGGTGATCGTGCTCATGCATCCTCCTGTCGGTTGGGTGCTTTTCGAGCCGGCACTCTCTCGGCTACCCGGCGTTCCTCGGGCCGAAACTCGCCGTGATTGACCACCCGTACTCCCGGGTACCCGCCGGGCAGAACGCTCCGAGGAGGTGCTCCATGATCGAAGAAACCCACCGGAAGCCATCGGCCGACAAATCGGTCGGCGAACTGGTCTCCGACCTGAGCGACGAGGTCAAGCACCTGGTCCGCGACGAGATGCGGCTGGCCGTCTTCGAGTTGCAGGGCAAAGGAAAGCGATTCGGACTCGGCGCCGGGCTGTTCGGCGCGGCCGGTGTCTTCGCCCTGTTCGGCCTGGCGACCCTGATCGCCGCGGTGGTGCTGGCACTCGCCCTCGTCATGCCCGCGTGGCTGGCGGCCGTGGTGACCGGCGCGGCGCTGCTGCTGATCGGCGGGATCTCGGCCATCGTCGGCCGCAAGGAGGTCGCGAGCGCGACCCCGCCGATGCCGGAAGAGGCCATCGAAGGCGTCCGCAAGGATGTCGACACCGTCAAGCAGGGAGTGCGCTCATGAGTGATTTTCCCAAGAACGCCGAAGAAGCCCGCGCCGATCGCGACGTGACCCGCGAGGAACTCACCGAAACCCTCGACGCGCTGGGCCAGAAACTCGACGTGAAGGCCAGGGTCAACGAAAACCTGGACGCCAAGGTCGACCAGGCCAGCGAAAAGATCGCCGAAAAAGTTTCGGAGCCTGCCGCGGACAAGTTCCGTCAGGGCACCGAAGTCGTCCGCGCCAACCCGCTGCCGATCTTCGCCGGAGCCCTCGCGCTCCTCGTGACGATCCGGCTGATCATGCGAAAGAGGTCTTCGTCGTGAACAAGGTCCTCTACAAACCGATGAACATGGTCATCAGCGCCCTTGGCGGGATCCTCGCCGGCGCCGCGTTCAAGCAGATCTGGAAACGCGTCAGCGGTGACGAAGACGCGCCGGACGCCATGGACCGGGACTTCACCTGGACCCAGGTGATCGTCGCGGCCGCCGCGCAGGGCGCGATCTTCGGCGCGGTGAAGGCGGCCACGGAACGAGCGGGCGCGGTCGGCTACCGCAAGGCGACCGGTGACTGGCCCACCAAGGACTGACCCGGAAGGGTGACGATGCGCGTAGTGATCATCGGCGGCGGTTTCGCCGGCTACAACGCCGCCAAAACCCTGCTCAAATCGGTCGGCGACGACACCGAGATCGTCGTGCTGAACCCGACCGATTACTTCCTCTATCTCCCCCTGCTGCCCGAAGTCGCCGCCGGAATCCTCGAACCCCGGCGGATCTCGGTGTCCATCCCCGGCACCCTTCGCGGCGTGCGCCTGGTGCTCGGCACCGCTACGTCGGTCGACTTCGACGGCCGCACCGTGAGCTATACCGACCCCGAGGACCGCGAACACCACATCGGGTACGACAGGCTCGTGCTCGCCGCGGGCAGCGTCAACAAACTGCTGCCGATCCCCGGTGTGCCCGAGTACGCCCACGGCTTCCGCGGTCTTCCCGAGGCGCTCTATCTTCGTGATCACGTCACGCGGCAGATCGAACTCGCCGCCTCCGCGACGGATCCGGCCGAACGGGACGCGCGGTGCACGTTCGTCGTGGTCGGCGCCGGGTACACCGGGACCGAGGTCGCCGCGCAGGGTCCGGCCTTCACCGCCGCGCTCGCCGCGCGGCATCCCGAACTCGAAGGCCAGAAGATCCGGTGGCTGCTGCTGGACGTGGCCGAACGCGTCCTGCCGGAACTCGACCGGCGGCTCGGCACGACCGCCGACGAGGTGCTGCGGGCACGCGGGGTCGAGGTGCTGATGAAGACGTCCGTCGACAACGCCGACGAAAAGGGCGTCACGCTGACCTCCGGCGAATCCGTGCCGACCCGCACCCTCGTCTGGTGTGTCGGTGTCCGCCCGGATCCGCTGATCGAGGACCTGGGCCTCAAGACGGCCAAGGGCAGGCTGGTCGTCACCGCACAGCTGAACGTCCCCGGACGGCGGGACGTCTACGCCTGCGGCGACGCGGCCGCCGTCCCGGATCTGACCCGGCCGGGCGAATACACCCCGATGACGGCACAGCACGCCGAACGGCAAGGGAAACTCGCCGGACGGAACGTGGCCGCGTCACTGGGGCACGGTTCGCACGGCACCTACCGGCACCACGATCTCGGCTTCGTCGTCGACCTCGGCGCCCACCAGGCGGCGGCGAATCCTTTGCACATCCCGCTTTCCGGTCTCGCGGCCAAGGCGGTCACCCGCGGCTACCATCTGCTCGCCATGCCGGGCAACCGGCTGCGGACCGCCACCGACTGGGCGCTGGAAGCGGTGGGCAAACGGCAAACCGTCCAATTAGGACTTGTCCGGTCGGGCTCGGTGCCGTTGGACACCGATTCGCCGGAACTTCCCCGTACCAGGTGTTAGAGGAAAGGTGACCATGTCCGGCGAACCCGATCCCGTCCGCGCCGATGGCCCCTCGGTCGTCACCGATGGTGGGAACGTGGCGGCGAAACTCGTCGTCCTCGACCCCGCGGGCGAAGGCAAGAACGGTGAACTCCCGGCGACCTGGCGGCCGCTCACGGCCCAGCGTCAGGTCATCTGGTGCCGTCTGCCGGTGGACGGCGCGTTGACCCAGGCCGAGGACGTGGTCGGCGACGCGGAGCCCGGCGGTCCGCCGATCGACCTCGTGGCGAGCGGCGAGGCGGCCGGAGACGCGCTGCGGCTGGCGGAACGGCACCCCCGCACGGTCGGCCACGTGCTGCTCGTCGATCCCGTACCGGACGAGACCTCCGAACTGGCCGAGCGCGTGCGGTCGGCGGGGACCGCCGTCGACGTGCTCCCGCACAGCACCGGCGAACCGTTCAACCGGGTTCCGCCGCCGCTGCCGCTCGGGCATCCGGATGTCGTCGCCGGGATCACCAAGCTCCTCGAGGACGTTTAACCGCCGGACGGCGGCGGTATCCGGCGCCCATGAGCGAAACCGTTGCCGACCATGTTCTGACCAGGCTGCGCGAATGGGACGTCGAGCAGGTCTTCGCCTATCCCGGCGACGGGATCAACGGGCTGGTGACCGCGTTCGGCGCGGCGGGTGACAAACCTCGCTTCGTGCAGACACGCCACGAGGAGATGGCCGCGTTCGCGGCCGTCGGATACGCGAAGCTGAGCGGCAGGCCGGGCGTCTGCATGGCGACGTCCGGCCCGGGCGCGATCCATCTGCTCAACGGCCTGTACGACGCCAAACTCGACCACGTTCCGGTGGTCGCGATCGTCGGGCAGACGGCGCGCAGCGCGATGGGTGGCAGTTACCAGCAGGAGGTGGACCTCCAGGCGTTGTTCAAGGACGTCGCGAGCGAGTACCTCGTCGAGGTGAACGTTCCCGAACAGCTGCCGAACGCGCTCGATCGCGCCCTGCGCACGGCCATGGCCCAGCGCGCGCCCACGGCGCTGATCATCCCGGCGGATCTGCAGGAGGAGACCTACCACCCACCGCAGCACGAGTTCAAGCACGTGCCGTCTTCCCCGCCGGATCACCCGCGGGCCAGCGTCATCCCGCCGACCGAGGAGATCACCCGGGCCGCGGAAGTGCTGAACGCGGGCGAAAAGGTCGCGATCCTGATCGGGCAAGGCGCGCGCAACGCCGTCACCGAGTTGCGCGAGGTCGCCGAACTCACCGGCGCCGGAGTGGCGAAAGCGTTGCTGGGCAAGGATGTCCTGCCTGACGACCTGCCGTATGTCACCGGCTCGATCGGCCTGCTCGGCACGCGGCCCACCTACGAGATGATGCGGGACTGCGACACGCTCCTGATCGTCGGTTCGAACATGCCGTACGCGCAGTTCCTGCCGGAATTCGGCCAGGCCCGCGCCGTCCAGATCGACATCGACCCCCGGTTCCTCGGGTTGCGTTACCCGACCGAGGTCAACCTGCTCGGTGACGCGAAGGGCACCTTGCAGCAGCTGATCCCGGTGCTGGAACGCAAAACCGAACGCGGCTGGCGGGAGAAGATCGAGAAGAACACCGCCGAATGGCAGGAAACCGTGACCCGCCAGGCGATGCTGGAGGCGGATCCGGTCAACCCGATGCGGATCGTGCACGAACTGTCCGAACGGATCCCCGAAGACGCCATCGTCACGGCGGATTCCGGTTCGGCGACCAACTGGTACGCCAGGAACCTGCGGATGCGCGGCCGGATGCGGGGCACACTGTCCGGAACGCTGGCGACGATGGGCTCCGGCGTCCCGTACGCGATCGGCGCGAAGTTCGCCCATCCCGACCGGCCGGTGATCGCGCTGGTCGGCGACGGCGCGATGCAGATGAACGGGATGGCCGAGCTGATGACCATCGCCCGGTATCGCGAACTGTGGGCGGATCAGCGGTGCGTCATCTGCGTGTTCCACAACGGCGACCTGAACCAGGTCACCTGGGAGCTCCGCGCCATGGGCGGCTCGCCCAAGTTCGAACCCTCGCAGAGCCTGCCGGAAGTGTCCTATTCGGACTTCGCACTCGAAGTCGGCCTCGGCGGGATCGCCGTCGACGATCCCGCCCGGCTCGGGGAAGCGTGGGACGTCGCGCTGTCGGCCGATGTGCCGACGGTGCTCGACATCCGCTGCGACCCCGAGGTGCCGCCGATCCCGCCGCACGCCACCTTCGACCAGCTCAAGTCGATGACCGAAGCCGTCCTCAAGGGGGAGCCCGACGCCTGGCACCTCGTGACGCAGGGAATCAAGACGAAGATGCAGGAACTGCTGCCTTCGCGCCGCTGACGCTCAGGCGGTGACGCCTCCGTCGAGGACGATGTCGTGCCCGACGACGTACGAGGACTCGTCGGAGGCCAGCCAGAGGACCGCCGCGGCGATCTCCTCGACCGTGCCGATCCGGCCGAGCGGGATGACCGCGCCGAGCCGTTCGGCACGGTCGGCCTCGGTCTCCCCGGGCCGGAAGGACATTCCGGTGTCGGTGGCGCCGGGGCTGACGGCGTTGATGCGGATCCCTTCGGCGATGTGGTCGCGGGCGGCGGTGCGGGTCAGCACGCTTACGGCGGCCTTCGAAGCGGCGTAGGCGGCCATGCCCGGCAGGCGGTTGTGCGAGCCGATGTTGGACGCCATGTTGACGATCACTCCGCCGCCGCCCGCCCGCATTCGCGCGATCTCGTGCTTCATGGACAGCCAGGTCCCGGTGAGGTTGGTGCGCACGACGGCGTCGAACCCGTCTTCGTCGAGATCGGCCGTCGGCGCCGGAGTGCCGAGGACACCTGCGTTGTTGAACGCGATGTCGAGTTTTCCGTGGCGCCGCACGGTTTCGCTGACCAGGTGCTCGACTTCGGCGCCGACACCCACGTCGGCGACCACCGCGTCGGCCGCGCCGCCCTCGGCCTCGATCTCCTTCACCGTTTGACGCAGTTTCTCGCTGTCGCGTCCGGAGACGACGACCTGCGCACCTTCGCGCGCGAAGGCCGCCGCCGTGGCGCGGCCGATCCCGGAACTTCCCCCGGTGACCAAGACGACCTTGCCGCTGAATCGCTTCCCCACAGTACCCAACTTTCTGGTCCGATCGTTCTAGTATTCAGGCTGAAAAAATCAGTGCGAGCGGGCGGCATCGAGTACCGCGAGAGCCTGCTTCGCCGTCGCCTTGGCCCGCGGCGCCGGATCCGGCCCCTTGCTCAGCACCCGCATGCCCTGCAGGACGGTGAGCAGAAAGCGGGCGAGCGCTTCCGGATCGGCGGCGGCGCCGAGTTCGCCTTGCGCCTTCGCCCGGCTCAACGCCATCCGCAAGGCCAGTTCGAGCGCGTCCCAGCTGCGCTCGACCGCGCGCGCGACCTCGGGGTCCTTCGGCATCATCTCCATCGCGGCGTTGACCACGAAACAGCCGTCGCGTCCCGATTCGTCGAGAATTTCGGCGAGATAGCGCTCGATGAGCCGTCGCACCCCCGCGAGCGCGGGCCCCGGTCCGGCGAAGTCCTCGACGAACCGCTCGTTGCCCCGGGCGATGTAGCGGTTCAGCGCCGTCAGGTACAGCTCGTGCTTGGTGCCGAAGGTGGCGTAGAGACTCGCCTTGCCGATACCCAGCGCGGCGACGAGGTCATTGACCGAGGTGGCCTCGTACCCCTGCCGCCAGAACAGTTCCAGCGCGGCGTCGCAGGCCGCGTCGACGTCGAATTCCTTCACCCGGGACACGAGAGAAGACTAGCCCTATATGGAACAGTCGGTCAAATAAGCGGCGGTGTGGGCTGGGTCTCGTCAGTGGCGACGACGGTTCTGGCGAGCCTTCTCCGAGGGTCGCGAGCGCCTCGCTTGAGGCTGCGATCGTGGCCAGCGAGGCGCTGAGGACATCCCCGACCCCGGCCCGCTATCGCTCACCCGCCCGCAGATATTCGAAACACCCTTGGTTCTGTTGAGGGGTAAGGCAAACGTGGCGCATCCCGACGCGGGGCCGGACTCACCGACGGAAGCCATGCCGCGCTCCCAGCGTCCACAAGGGACGGTTTTCGGGAGACCGGTGTCCGACTTGGGCGGTTTGCGTGGGTTCTGGTCAAGGATGTTTTAGGTGCCTACGTGGGTGCGTCCGTAGCGGCCGGTCCGTGAAGGGCTCCTTGAGGGACTCAGGGTCCCTGAAGGAGCCCTTCACGGACCGGAAGGCCATCGCGAGCCTCAGCAGCAGCACCAGTCACACCGGCTGCGCGTGAAGGACCCCTTCCCTCGGCTGAGCCGAGGGAAGGGGGCCTTCACGCGCTCCCCAAGTACATGAAGGACCCTCTCAGCAGGGAGCTACCCGCCCGCCGCCAGGCCAGCCGATCACGCCACGTGTGCCTTACCCCTCAATAACCGTCATTACCACTCGAGAGGAAGGCGGCGTAGCGTTCTGTTATGGACTTGACCACCGAAAGGCTCATCGTCCGTGACTGGTCCGAGGACGACGCCGAAGCCGCGCTGGCGATCTACGGCACCACGGATGTGACGCGCTGGCTCACCCCGGCGATGGACCGGGTGGCCGACGCCGCGGCCATGCGCTCGGTCTTGCAGGCCTGGCAACAGGCGCAGCCCAATCTGGTGCCGCCACGCGGGCGATGGGCGGTGCAGCGCAAGGAGGACGGCGCGGTCGTCGGCGGGCTGGGCATCCATCTGCTGCCACCGTACGAAGAGGACCTGGAGATCAGCTGGCAGCTGCATCCGGACGCCTGGGGCGAGGGATACGCCTCCGAGGCCGCCCGCGCGCTGATCGGCTGGGCGTTCACGCAGGACACGGACGAACTCTTCGCCGTCGCGCGGCCGAACAACGTGCGCGCCATCGCGACCGCGAAACGGCTCGGGATGGTCTGGGTCGGGGAAACCGAGAAGTACTACGGGCTCCGCCTGCAGGTGTACCGGATCCGGCATACGGACGTCGTCTAGCCGCGAGCAACTCGCGTGCTCAGACGCGTAACTCGCGTGCCTAGCCCTGATGGTCCACACGGGACACATCGCCCGTCACCGAGACGGCGTGTCCCGCGCCGCGCCCGTCCGCGATGGCGACGATCCGCCCCCGCTCGACCCGGACCGCGGCCTCGGTCTCGTCGCTGACCGCGAGCACCCCCGCGGCCGCCGCCAGTGTCCCGGTCGCGTCGCACACCACGCGTACGCCCGGCCAAGCCCGCTCCGGAAAGGCCTGCCGCAGGCCACCGCACACCTCCGCGACGATCAGCCGGGTCAGCGGGACCAGTTCGTCGGGCTCACTGGTCGCGACGACCACGGTGACGTCGTGGCCATTGGCCCGGACGGCCTCCTCGGCGCCGGACAGCCGGTGCGTACCCAGGACGACGACCACGCCGTCGGCGGGCACGAACGGTTCGGCGCGCACGAGGTCCACTGCCTCGGGCGGCGACCAGGGCCGGTCGGCCGCCTGCGCGGTGGGCGAGAACACCGGCGGCGCCCACCAGTCGTTGAGGGACAGGCCCGCCAGCCGTTCGCAGGCGCTCACGACGTCGAACGGTTCGACGAGCCCCGGCGCGGCGGCCGCCAGCTGACCGGCGCCGTGCAGGGTGGTCAGCACGGTCTCCGCGAGCCGGACGCGACGCGGGATCGGCGCGCCCGCCGGGCGTTCCGGCGGATCGAGCCGCTCCAGCGCGAGCCCGAGCAGCAACCCGTTGAGCTTCATCAGCTGCGCGAACGGCCGCCGGATCCGCTCGTCCGCGAGTACCTCCGGCATCAGGTCGCGCGCGAGGCCTGCCTGCTCGTCGTCCAGGGGAAGCGCGGCGACCCTGGACCTGGCCAGCGCGCCTAACGCGTCCTGGAGCGTCTCGCCCGGCACAGGGTGCGGCGCGCCGGCGGACCGCTCCGCCAGTTCGGCCAGCACGGCGAAGTACAGCGCGCGTTTGCCGGGGAAGTTCGAGTAGACCGCGCCGCGGGTGAGTTCCGCCCGTTCGGCGATGACGTCGATCTTGGCGTCCCGGAAGCCCCGCTCCGCGAACTCGTCGCGAGCGGCGGCCAGCACCTTCGCGCGATTGCGCTCCTGCGTCTCCGCCCTGCTGAGCCGGACCATCGGCCTCCCGTCGTTGCCCTCGAACCCGGATCAAGATACCTTGACCATTCAGATGATGAGAACATCTGATTTGAACATCCGAACTGGGAGACCCGCCTTGTCCGACGTGCCCGAGATCCTCCTGACCGACCCCGATGTCCTGCGCGATCCGTTCACCGCGTACAGCCCCGTCCGCGAGCGCTCCCCGATCGCCAAGCTCTCCGCGCCGGGGTTCTCGATGTGGGCGGTCCTGCGCCACGACGAGGCGCGGAAGATGCTGAGCGACCCGCGTTTCGCCCTGAGCCCGGCCAGCTACCAGCGCATGGAGATCCCCGAGCACTGCCGCCCGTACATGCGGTCCATGCAGGAGATCGAAGGCCCGGAGCACGTCCGGCTCCGGCGCCTCGTGGCCCCCGCGTTCACCCCGCGCAAGGCCGCCGCGCTCCGCCCGGGGATCGAACGGCTCGTGGACGATCTCCTCGACAGCCTGGCCGGGCAGGACCGGATCGATCTGGTCACCGCCTTCGCACGCCCCTTGCCGGTCGACGTGATCTGCGCACTGGTCGGCATCCCCGAAACCCACCGTCCACGCTGGCGCGAGTACGGCACCATGGTCGCGGCAGGCGACGGTCCGGGGCTCGCGAAGGCGGTTCCCGGGATCGTCGAGGACTCGCTCGCCGCCATCGCGGACCGGAAACTCGAACCCGCCGAGGACGTCGTCTCCCAGTTGCTCCAGGTCCAGGCCGAAGACGGCGACAGGCTCAGCGAAACCGAACTGGTCGCCCTCGTCTGGCAGCTGGTCCTGGGCGGCCAGGTACCCGGCAACCTCATCGCCAACGCCGTCGAAGTCCTGCTCGCCCATCCCGCCCAGCTGGCCGCGCTCCGCGAAGACCCGAGCCTCATGCCCGGCGCGGTCGAGGAACTGATGCGCTGGTGCAGCCCGCAGTTGCTGACGGTCCCCCGGATCACCACCACGGACGTCCGGATCGGCGACGTCCTGATCCCCGAAGGAGAACCTGTTACCGTCGCGATCGCGGCGGCGAACCGGGATCCGAGAGCCTTCCACGACCCGGACGTCCTCGACATCCGGCGTGCGGCGGGACCGGCATGGCATCTGGCGTTCGCCCATGGCCCGCATTTCTGCCTCGGTGCCTCGCTGGCCAGAGTGCAGACCGAAGTCGCGCTCACCGCACTGCTGCGCCGGTTCCCCGATCTCGCGCTCGCGGACGGACTGCTCCGGATCCCGGACCCGGGCACCTGGCGGCTGAACGCACTGCCGGTCACCCTGCGCGCGGCGGTTGCAAACTGAAACACGTTCTAATAATGTGACCGGCTGTGAGACACGGGATCGTGCTGTTCACCAGTGACCGGGGCATCACCCCGGCTTCCGCCGCCCGGGCGGCGGAAGCCGCGGGCTTCGACACCTTTCACGTGCCGGAACACACGCACATCCCGGTGAAGCGGGAGGCTCCGCATCCGCGCACCGGCGACTCGTCGCTGCCCGACGACCGTTACCTGCGCACGCTGGATCCCTGGGTCGCGCTGGCCACGGCGGCCTCGGTGACCACGCGGATCCGGCTCGCGACGGCGGTGGCCCTCCCGGTCGAGAGCGATCCGATCACGCTGGCGAAGACGATCGCCAGTCTCGATCACCTCTCGGCCGGGCGGGTCACCCTCGGCGTCGGCTTCGGCTGGAACGTCGACGAACTGGCCGATCACGGCGTCCCCGGCGGCAAACGGCGGACGGTCCTGCGTGAGTATCTCGAGGCGATGCGCGCGCTCTGGACGGACGACGAAGCGTCGTACGCGGGCGAGTTCGTCTCGTTCGGGGCGAGCTGGGCATGGCCGAAACCGGTGCAGGCGCATATCCCGGTGATCGTCGGCGCCGGCGGGACGGAGAAGACCTTCCGCTGGATCGCGAAATCGGCCGACGGCTGGCTCACCACCCCGGGCGACACCGACATCGAGGAAAAGGCCCGGCGGCTGCGGGAGATCTGGCGGGAAGCGGGCCGCGCCGGGGAGCCGGAGATCTCGGCGCTCGGCGTCCGGCCGGATCCGGAGAAACTGGCGGCACTGGAAGCGGCCGGGGTCACCGAGACGATCTTCGGCCTCCCGGACCGCTCCCCCGACGAGGTCGAAGCCTGGCTTCGGCGCCTCGCCGGGAAACTCAGCCTGCCCGCTGGGAGTCGATGAGATACCGGCCGTCCTGCTGGACCAGGACGAAGGTTTCCCTCCCGCTCGTGGTCCCGCCGGATGCCTTCACGTAGGTGAGCGTCGCCGTCACCGTGTTCCCGGATTCGGTCACGTTCGATACGCGGACCGAGCTGTAGTCCTTCCAATAGCTCGAGTACCGCTCGAAACTCTGGTTCCTGGTGCGCTTGAAGTTGTCGGTCAGTGTCGCGAACCCGGCTTGGAGATTCCCGGGGATCAGCGCGTAGTAGGCCGCGAGCGCCTGCCCCGGCGTCTGCGCGGGAGGCGGTGGCGCCGAGGACGACGTGGACGGGGGCGGCGCTGAGGACGACGGGGCCGAGGACGGCGGCTGTTGCGGCTGCGGTTCGACCGACGGCGACGGGGTCGGCGTCGGGGCGGCGGAGCTGACCGGCGGTGCCGCGTTCGACGGGGTGTCGTCGCCGCGGGTGAGCACCACGACCACGGCGGCGATGATGGCCGCGAGCACGAGGAACCCGGCGATCACACCGATCAGGACGCCTTTGCGCGCCCGTGGCGGCGGCTCCTCGGCGACCAGCGTCGTCGGCTCCCCCGCCGCCAGCGCCCGCAGTTCCCGCTCGGTCTCGGCCATCGTCGGCCTGCTGTCCGGCCGGACGTCGAGCAGCCTGGTCAGCAACGGCGTGAGGATGCCCGACCTGACCGGCGGGGTGATCTCCCCGCTCGACGCGCGGTAGAGCAGCGCGATGGGGTTCTCCGCGGTGCCGTAGGGCGTGCCGCCTTCGAGGGCGGTGTACAGCGTCGCGCCGAGCGAGAACACGTCGGAAGCGGACGTGGCGTCCTCGCCGCGGGCCACCTCGGGCGCCAGGAACGCCGGCGTCCCGGAGATCTCCCCGGTCGCGGTGAGCTGGACGTCGCCCATCGCCCGCGAGATCCCGAAGTCGGTGATCTTGACGGTGCCGTCCTCGCCGAGCAGGACGTTGCCGGGCTTGATGTCGCGGTGGACGATGCCTGCCCGATGCGCGGCGGCCAGCGCCGAGCACAGCTGGATGGCGAGGCGGATGACTTCGTCGACCTCCATCGGCCCGTCGCGCAGTTTGTCCGCGAGACTGGTCGAAGGCAGGTACTCCATGATGATCCACGGGCGGTCCTGCTCGTCGATCACGCCGAAGACGGTGATGGCGTGCGGATGGACCAGCCGCGCGGCGATCCTCGCCTCGCGCAGCGCCCGGTTCTTGGCCTCGTCGGCCTTCTCTTCCCCTTGCCCGTGCGGCAGAAGGAGTTCCTTGACCGCGACCGTGCGCTCCAGGTTGTCGTCGCGCGCCCGCCACACGGTGCCCATGGAGCCGCCGCCGACGGGCTCGATGAGATCGAACCGGTCGGCGAGGCGGCGGATCTCCTCCATTGTCGACGTCCCCCTGGCAGGTGTGGTGTTCGCGCGAACCTTGCCAGCATGCCAGGAACGCGCCGGAGCGGCGGACCCGGCACGGCCGTTCCGGGCGCGGTGTCGGTCACGTCGCCCGCTGGGCCGTTCAGCGGAACCCTGCCCTTTCGGCTGCCCGGAAGTTCGTATCCCGGAGCACCGGACGCGCACTTTACTTCTCCGGTGTGACTTGTTCTCGGGAAAGGGCGGCGATGCGGGAAACCATCGGCGGACGTGGCGTGCTCGAAGGGGCGTTCACGTTGCTCGAAGCACTCAACGAGCACGGCGGGCGGGCCGGGCTGACCCAGCTCGTGCGTGCCACCGGGCTCCCCAAGACCACCGTGCACCGCCTTCTCGACCAGCTGACCGACCTCGGCGCGGTCGAGCGGGCCGAGCGCGGCTACCGGATCGGCTCGCGGGTGTTCCGGCTCGGCCGGTTCTGGCAGCCCGAACTACGTGAGCTGGCCAAGGAATGGCTGCCGGTGCTTTCCGCGCGGATGCGCGTGAGCCTCGTGCTCACGGTCCCGAGAGAGGGCCGCGCCCTGGTCGTGGCGGGCGCCGTGTTGCCGTCCGACGACATCCCCGTGTCGCCGGGCAGCCCTTTGCCGCCCGGGACCGCCGCCGGACGGCTTCTCGCCGCCCATCACCCCGCGCTCGCGGAACCGGACACGGACGCGCTGGAGATCCGCGCGACCGGGTACGCGGCCGAGTCGGAGACCATCACCGCCGGGCTCGGCTGCGCGGCCGTCGGCATCAGGACACCGGACGGCCGGATCGGCGCCGCGCTCGCCGCCGTCCTGCCCGCACGGCGCGACCCGGTTTCGACCGTCGCCGGATTGGCGAGCACCGCACGTTCTTTCAGTTCCGCTCTCGCCGGGCTTTCCCCCTCGAACCGGGCCGGATGATCGAAGAACAACGACCAATTCCCGATCAATTAACCGGAGGTCTTTCGAAGCAGAGTTCCGGCGGAATATTTCTGACGAAGTGCGCGGATACGGCGAACCACCTCACGCTGCGTCCGCGAA
Source organism: Amycolatopsis sp. NPDC033938 (assembly GCF_055575975.1). Taxonomy (NCBI): domain Bacteria; kingdom Bacillati; phylum Actinomycetota; class Actinomycetes; order Pseudonocardiales; family Pseudonocardiaceae; genus Amycolatopsis; species Amycolatopsis sp. NPDC033938. The sequence continues at coordinate 174,186 of NZ_JBVIRO010000013.1, read as the reverse complement.
CGGCGGCACCGAGTGCCGAAAGCCACCGTTTTTCCTTCTTGTCGAACCCTTCCGTGACCACTCGCTTACCGGAGAACACCGCGCCGACAATTCAATCCCCGTTTCCACTGCTCCGTTCGGCGGTGCTGCCGTGAAGCGCCACAAGTACGGTTCAGGCATTCTTTCGCCCAAGGAGGGAATTCCTTGAACAGACGTTCTTTGAAAAGACGCGGCTCGGCCGTGTCCGCATTTCTCGTCATGGTGTTCGTCGCGTCCGCCACCGCCGCCGTCCCGGCACAGGCCACGTCGCTTTCCGACCGTCCGGTCGTGGCCGGGATCGATCTGGAAGGGGCGACGATCCCCGATCTGCAGCGGGCGATGCGATCCGGACGGCTGTCCTCGGTCGAGCTGACGGCCTTCTACCTGCATCGCATCCGCAAGCTGAACCCGACGCTGCACGCGGTGCTCACCACGAACCCGGACGCGTTGCGGCTCGCCGCGGCCAGCGACGTGCGACGGCTCCGGCATCAGTCGAAAGGTCCGATGGACGGCATTCCGGTGCTGCTCAAGGACAACATCGACACCGCGGACCGGCAGCCGACCACGGCCGGGTCGACCGCGCTACAGGAATCCCGCCCCTATCGTGACGCCGGCGTGGTCGAGAACCTGCGCGAGGCCGGGGCGGTCATCCTCGGCAAGGCCAACCTGTCGGAGTGGTCGAGCTACCGGTCCACCAGTTCGTCGAACGGCTGGAGCCCGCTCGCCGGCCAGACCGCCAACCCCTATGTCCTCGACCGCAACCCGTGCGGTTCGTCGGCCGGTTCGGGGGTCGCGGTCGCGGCGCATCTGGCGACCGTCGCCGTCGGGACCGAAACGGACGGCTCGGTGACCTGCCCGTCCGGCGCCAACGGCATCGTGGGCGTCAAGCCCAGCCTCGGACTGGTCAGCCGCAGCGGGATCGTGCCGGTGTCGAAACAGCAGGACACCGCGGGCCCGATGGCGCGCAACGTGGTCGACGCCGCGATCCTGCTCGCGGCCCTCAACGGCGCCGACCGCCGCGACCCGATCACCGTCGACGCCGCGAGGCAGTCCCTCGACGACTACACGAAGTACTTGCGCCCCAACGCTTTGCGCGGCAAGCGGATCGGCGTCTGGCGCGAGGTCTACACCCCGGACGACGCGACGAAGGCGGCCTTCGAGCAGGCGCTGAACAGACTGCGGAAGCTCGGCGCGACGACGGTGGAGATCACGATCCCCTACCTGGACGTCATCGCGGCCAACGAGTTCCCCGCGATCCGGACCGAGTTCAAGCACGACATGAACGCCTACCTCGCGTCCACCGGCGGCAAGCACCCCGCCGATCTGGCCGGCCTGATCCAGTACAACCTGGACCACGCGGCGGTCGAAATGCCGTACTGGACCCACAACCTGTGGGACCGGTCGCAGGCCACCACCGGTGACCTCACCGATCCGGCCTACCGTGCGATGCGGGAAGCCGCGACGGGCGCCGCCCGGCGGGGCCTCGACGAGACGCTGCGCGGTAACGGCCTGGACGCGATCGTGGCGCCGACCAACAACGCCGCGTGGAAGACACAGCTCGGGGTCGGCGACGGCGCGCTGCTCATCGACTCGTCGGGACCGGCCGCGGTCTCGGGTTACGCCAACATGACCGTCCCGATGGCGTACTCCGGGCCACTGCCGCTGGGGCTGTCGATCATGGGCGGGCGGTTCAGCGAACCGTCACTGCTGGCCATCGCCTACGCCTTCGAGCAGGACACGAAGGTCCGGCGGCTGCCGACGTTCATCCCGTCCATCGGCTGACCTCGCGAGTCGCGGCCAGTGTGCCGTGAAGGCCTCCTTGAGGGACTCGTAGTTGTTTACCCACTGGTGTGGAGCTTGTGCAGGTTGCCGGTGCGGTCGAGTGGGGAAGGGAGGCCTTCACGGCCAGGCAGCCAGGTACGCGAGGCTGCGCTCGGCCTCCGCGACGGCGGAGCCGGGTTCGACGTGGCCGTCGATCACCAGCGTGGCCAGCCCGTGGAGCAGGCACCAAAGCGTGACGGCGAAGCCGCCGGGATCGTTCCGCTCGCCGACCCGTTCGGCCAGCACCGCACAGGTCATCCGGTGCGCCTCGGCGAGTTCCGGATACGCGGAGCGGTCCCCGATCCCGGCTCCGGCCATCAGCCGGTACAACGCGGGATTCTCCACCGCGAAGCGGAGGTAGGAATGCCCGAGCGCGGTCACCGTCCCGGCGCTCGGGCCCCGCAGACGTCCCTGCAACTCGGCGTGCCCTTCCAGAGCGACGGCCACGAGCAGCGCGCCCTTGTCACGGAAGTGCCGGTACGGCGCCGCGGTGGACGCGCCGACCTTCGCGACCGTGCCGCGCAGGCTCACTCCCTCGGGACCTCGCTCGACGAGGGCCTCCCGTGCGGCCAGTACGAGCGCACGACGAAGGTCCCCGTGGTGGTAAGCACGGTTGACGACCATGGCGGACCCCCCAGCCCTTGATGCCACGCGAACGCCCCACCTTAGCCGGTCCGCGCGCGGCCACGGGCAGTTCCACCCAGTGCCGCACGAAAGGCCCGGTCACCCGGCCAGGTCGTTCGCCGCGACGTACCCGAAAGTCATCGCCGGACCGATCGTCGAGCCGGCACCCGCGTAACTGTTCCCCATCACCGCCGCGCTCGCGTTCCCGGCGGCGTACAGGCCGGGGATGACCGAGCCGTCGCCACGCAGCACCCGTGCCCGCGCGTCGGTCACCATTCCACCCTTGGTGCCCAAGTCTCCCGGGACGATCTTGAACGCGTAGAACGGCGGTTCCCACAGCGCGGCGAGACAGGAGTTCGGCAGGACATACGGATCGGTGTAGTAGTGGTCGTAAACGCTGGCACCACGCCGGAAGTCACCGTCCACACCGGACAGTGCCTGACCGTTGAACCGATTGACCGTCGCGCGCAACGTCTGCGGCGGGACGCCGATCGCGGTGCCGAGCCCCTCCACGGTCCACGCCTTCGTGACCGCGCCCGCCGAGTACCACTCATCGGGAAGCGGCAGCAGCGGCGCGACGTCGCGGAAGAGGTACCGGTTGCGGTAGTGCTGGTCGACGACCAGCCACGCCGGGATCGTGGGCGACACCGGGTTCCGGTCGTACATCGTGTGCACGACGTCGCTGTAGGGCGCGGCCTCGTTGACGAACCGCTTACCCGTGCCGTCCACCATGAGGCCGCCGGGCAGCGTCCGCTCGGCGAGGCAGAAGTAGGGCTCGCCGGGCAGCGGGATCGCCGGTCCCCACCAGGCGTCGTCCATCAGGTCCAGCGCCGCCCCTGCCCGTTTCCCCGCCAGGATCCCGTCCCCGGTGTTCGACCGGGCGCCGACCGTCCACTGTGTACCGATCGGCTGGCGCTGGTATTCGGCCCGCATGGCGGCGTTGTGTTCGAAACCGCCGGAGCCGACGATGACGCCGCGGCGGGCCTTCACCACCCCCGTCGAGACGGTGACTCCGGTGACCTTCCCGTTCTCGATGACGAGACCGGTCAGCGGCGTGTTCAGCCAGACCGGGACGCCCGCGCGCTGGAGCCCGGCCCGTAGTCCCGCGGCCAGCGACTGGCCCATGGTGAGCGGCTTCTGCCCGGCGAGCGCGGCGGCGGTGCCGCGCGCGAGGCAGGCGGCGGCCACGGCGGCGCCCCTCGGGTTGACCGCGGCCAGCGCGAGCCATTTGTAGTCCGCGCTGAAGACGACCATGCCCGCGGGCGTGGCGAGATAAGGCGGGTTCAGGTTGGCCAGTTCGGCACCCAGGATGGTGCCGTCAAGCTGGTCGGGTTCGATCGAGCGGCCCTCCGGCATCCCGCCGGGCAGTTCCGGGTAGTAGTCGCTGTAACCCTCCATCCACCGGAACCGCAGCGGGCTGTTGGCCATCACGAACGACAGCATCGCCGGACCGTTGGACAGGAAGGCCTGCTGCCGCGAGGCGGGGACCGACGGGCCGACCACGGCGGCCAAGTATCGCGCGGCCTGGTCCGGGGTGTCGCGGACGCCTGCCGCGGCCAGCACCGAGTTGCACGGGATCCAGATCCCCGCCCCCGACCTGGCGGCCGAGCCGCCGAACTTCGACGCCTTCTCCAGCACGACACAGCTGAGCCCGCGTTTTGCCGCCGTCAGCGCCGCGGTCATTCCCGCCGCGCCCGCGCCGACCACGACGACGTCGTACTCACCGATCACCGCGGCGTCGGCCGAAGCCGTTCCGGCGAACGGCAATCCCGCGGCGAGCGCGATCCCGGTGCCGCGTAGAACCTGGCGCCGGGACAGGTGGAAATCGGCTCCCATGAGTCCTCCTCGCGTGGGGATCGAGCGAGGCCATGTTCTCCAGCCGGACGCGAAAGTGAAACAAGTTCTACCCGCTTGGAGCAGGGCGGGCCGGTCGCGCTCCGCCGCTCACCTCAACCGGCGCGGGCATTCGGCCGAATTCGCTCAGCCCAGGGCGCGGACCAGCTCCAGCGCCCGGCCGAGGGTGGTGAGCCGGTCGGTGACCGTCTCCCCCGCCGGATACAGCCGGACGGTGTCGACCCCGGCGGCACGCCACACCCGCAGCCGTTCGGCCACCATCGGTTCGGTGCCGATCAGCGTCGTGCCGAGCACCATTTCGTCGGTCACCAGCGCGGCCGCGCCTTCCCGGTCTCCAGCCTGCCAGCGTTCCCGCACGGCCGCGGCGACCTCGGCCCAGCCTTGTCTGCTGTAGGCGTTGTTGTAGAAGTTCGTCTTCGCCGAACCCATCCCGCCGAGACTGAAGGCGAGTTCGGCCTTGCGGCCCGCGACCATTCCGCGCAACTCGTCGTCGTCTCTGGCGAAGGCGACTTCGGCGCCTTGACAGACATCGAGGCCCGCTCGCTTCCGGCCCGCCTTCGCCAGACCCGCGTCGAGATGCGAGAAATAGGCCCGCGCCCCTTCCGGGACGAAACTGGTGCCCAGCCACCCGTCCGCGATCTCGCCGGTCAGCTCCAGCAGCTTCGGCGAGAGCGTGGCGAGGTAGATCGGAATGTCCGGATTCGGCACCGTCGACAGCCGCATCGGCTTGGCCTCACCCGGCAACGGGATCTCGAATTCCTTGCCGGAGAACGAGATCTTCTCCCCCGCGAACGCCTGGCGGATGACCGCGACCGTCTCGCGCATCCTGGTCAGCGGCCGGGCGAACGAAACGCCGTGCAATCCCTCGATCACCTGTGGCCCCGAAGCGCCGAGCCCGAGGGCGAACCGGCCGCCGGAAAGCTCCGAGAGGGTCAACGCGGCCTGCGCGATCGCGACCGGTGTCCGCGTGCCGAGCTGGATGATCCCCGAGCCGAGCCGGATCCGCTCGGTCCGCGCGGCGAGATAGCCGAGGACCGATGGCGCGTCCGACCCCCACGCCTCGGCGACCCAGCAGTCGTCGAGGCCCAGTTTTTCCGCCTCCAGCACGAAGTCCAGCGTTTCCGGCCAGCCACGCGAGGCTTCGACAGTGGTCGCCGTCCGCATCACGCGTGCGCCGCCTCGGCCCGCTCTTTGATCGCGGCGAGGGTGCCGGTCATCGCGGTCTCGAACTCGCGCAGCCGGACGAAGACGATCTTCTCTTCCTTGTCCGGCATCTGGTCGATCGCCAGCGAAAGCCCCGAACGTCCCGGTCCGAGCCGCATCCACTGCCGGAGCTTCGTTCCGCCGTTCTCCGGCTCCAGCGTGAACCGCCACAGCGCGGTCGGCGTCGCGGGGTCCTGGACCGCCCAGGTGAACACGCGCGGCGCCTCGCATTCGACGACGTACGACGTCGTCTCCCACTCGCCGAGCGCGTCGTGCCTGCTGCGACCGACGAATCGCCTGCCGACCGCGGCCTCGCCCGCCGCTCCGTCACACCACTCGACCGACTGGAGCTCCGGGCTCATCTCCGGCATCAGCCGCACGTCCGAGACGATCGGCCAGACCCGCTCCGGGACGGCGTCGACCCAGGCCTGGACCTCGACCGTCGGTTCGTCGGCGTATTTGGCGCCGGTCCACTCCATCGTGGCCACCTCTCCGTGCTCGTGACCTCGATAGTTGCGTAGGTAGACTGACTATGTCAAACCTGCTGGGCAGCGAAGCGGCGCACCACGTCGGGACGGCTCGCGAGCTTCGCCGGGTAGCCGGGACCCAGCTTCGCGCGGGTGTTCTCCCCGGTGAGCGGTCCGGCACAGTGCGCGCAGACGACCTCCGCGTGCGTGTCGTGCCCACAGGTGTCGTGATGAAGGGTGACCGGCGGCCCGGCCTCACCGGAGAGCCAGCGGTCCCCCCAGCGCGACATCGCGGCGAGCACACCGTAGAAATCGGCGCCCTTCTCGGTCAGCACGTAGTCGTAGCGGACCGGGTCGGCCTGGTAGGCGCGCTTTTCCAGCAATCCCTCGCCGACCAGGCGGCGCAGCCGGTCGGCGAGGGTGTTCCGGGCGATCCCGAGTTCCTGCTGGAACTCGTCGAACCTGCGGATCCCGTAGAACGCCTCCCGCAAGACCAGCGGGGTCCACCAGTCGCCGAGCAGGTCCATGGTGCGCGCGATCGAACACGGCCACTGCGCGAACGAAGTCCGTTTCATGACGGCGAGCCTACGCTCGCCGCAATTGATCCGGTCATTCCTCCACCCATTCCCCGGCGCTCACGCGCTGGCGCGAAATGTTTCGATCCGGTCAAGAAGATCGCGCGCGTTAATATCAACCACCCGCTTCCGCACGCATTCCGAGAGCGGCCGCAAACGATCCCGGGTACGGGCGGAACGGATTCCGCCCGCGATCTCCATCGCGGCCCGCCCGACCTCCGCCGCGCGGTCGAGGTCACCCTCCAGCGCGTGGTCGACGGCGAGCCAGATCATCGTCAGCGACCGGCTGCGCGCCATGTCCGGCCCATAGCCGTCGATGGCCTCGGTGAGCGCGGGGATGGCCTTCCGGCTGTGCTCGACGTCGACGAGCCTGGCGAGTTCGGTGCGCACCGTGCCGATCATCGCGGCCATGTCGTTGGCGGTGAAGAAGGCAGACCACGACGGGACGGCGTCCGTCGCGGAACTGGCGAATTGCTCCGGGGCAAGGGAAATCTTGTCCAGTGCCTGACGGACATCGCCGAGCAGCGCGTAGGCCCACGCCTCGTTCGCCGACAGGATCGCCTGCGACAGCGGTGTTCCGGCCCGGCGTGCCGCGAGTTGCCCTTGCCCGAACTGATCCAGCGCCTCGACCGGCGAGCGGTGATGCAGGTACATCCGGCCGAGCCGGTAGTGGATGTTGGCGACGAGGTCGTCGTTGCCTGCCTCCGCCGCGAGTTCGAGCGCGCGACGGAAGTGCCGCTCGGCGCGGCTGGGGCGACCGGAATCGAATTCCGTCCAGCCGACCAGATTGTGCAGATCCGCGACCACCCCCGCCAGCCGCCGGGCCAGCGCCTCGGACATGATGCCGCGCCGCAGCGCCGCGCCATAGGGTTCCAGCACCCGCAGCAGCTCCCGGCAGGCGCCGCCGCCTTCCCGGTAGTCGCGGGCCCGGAGTGCCGCGATGACCCCCTCGAGCCGGTCGATGTCGGCATGCCCGACGCGCATCGGGAGCCGGTCAATCACGGCGCCGCCCTTGGGCACGCGGCACCACCGGAGCGGTATCGCGGCCGGACCGGCCCTGGTCCGGGAAGCGGCCCCGCGGCACCGGCGGCCGCGAGCCGTAAACGGCTTCGCGCCGCTGACGGTCTTCTTCGGGAATGACTACGGTGATTCGCACGCCCATTTGATAGGTCCTTCCCAATCCACAACGATCAAAGCTCGTCGAGGTCCAGGACGGAGCCACGCCGGTCCCTGGAATTTTCATGAACGACGCAAGATGATGTTAACCACTGTAAACATCGAAACCATCCGCCGAATGGTGGTGCTATTTCCATTCACCGGAATATGCACGTGCGGACTCTCTTTCTTTTGCACGGCTGATCGCATTCCGGCTCGCTCACCGCACGTGGCCGGCGAAGACCGTCTGTGAGCACATGAGACACAGCTCTCAGCCGAACGTGTGAAAGTTGTCGACTGGGGTCACGAAAAGGCTTCACATTGCGTTATCCATAGCTGAAGATCAACAGCAACCGAACGTAAGGGGCTGAAGCGTTGGACAAGGAAAACGACCTCATCCGGGGGACGATCATCTTCGGCCTGCGCACTTTCGGTGCCGACCCCCTCCCCGTCCACGCCGATCTCGAGTACGACCCCGAAGACCCTTACGCCGTCGTGGTGGCCTACCACTCGGGCGGCGGGACGGTCCGCTGGATGTTCGGCCGCGATCTGCTCGCGGACGGCCTCCTCACCCCATCGGGTGAGGGCGATGTGATCATCAGCCCGGCCGACGACACCTCGATCGTGATTTTCGCGCTCAGCGCCCCCGACGGCTGCGCTGTCCTCGAAGCCCCGGCGCAGGAGCTGGCCGAATTCCTCGACCGCACCTACGACGTGGTGCCCGCCGGTTCCGAGCCCGAATGGTTCGACTTCGACCAGGAGATCGGCAAGCTCGTCACCGAGTCCTGATCGGTCCACCCGGCCTAGACCACCGAATCGACAAGGAACACCTGGGCGGCGGTGCCGTCGCACCGATCCTGGATGAGCTGGACGCCGGTCTCGCCGCTCCCCTTGTACACCCCGACACACCACCTGGCGCCGGCGGCCGATTTGAGCAGGTACCCCTTCACCGGCGCGGCCACCGGCTCGAAGGCGAACCGCTGATCGGCACGTCCGGGCTCGCAGTTGTCGCCGGCCAGCAGGGTCGACGCGTTCGTGCCGCCGTAGTCGACGGTCACACAGCCTTCGCCATGCTCCGGGCTGTGCAGGAGCAGCCGGTACCCGCCCTCGACCTTCTCGACCGACATCGGCGGCGACGCCGTCGCGCAGTCCTGCTGGCCGAGCACGATCCGCTCCTCCCGCACGAATTTCTCCGGCCCTTCCCCCACGCACAACCCGGTATGCGCGAGCCGCATACGCGTACGCCCGGTCGGGGGCGCGGCCAGGCCGGCGTCCTCGGCGTCCGGAACCGTCGTCGGAGCCGGTGGCGCGGGTGACGAAGAACCCGTGGTGACGACGGGCTGGTCCCGCGGTGGATCGTCGAGTACCACCAGCCCGGCCACCACCAGGAACACCACGGCCACCACCCCGGCCACGGGCCAGAGCAACCTCGGCCGCCGTCGCGGGGATTCCTCCGGGACGCTTTCCGGCTCGGCGGGCTCGGGGGCCGGTTCCCGCTCCGACGCGGCGAGATCGGCCCGCACCGCCAGCCAGCGCTCGACCGTCTCCTCGTCGGCGCCGCAGGCACGGACGAACGCCGCCAGCAGATCGGCCCTCGGCAGGGTGTCCCGCGAAAGCGCCCCGCTGATCGTCGAACTCGGCAACGGCGTACCCGCCTTCGCGGCCCGGCGTTCGAGAACGCGGTAACTCAGATCGCTGCGGACGCGAAGGGCGCGCATCGCCGCGACGAACCGCGCCGCATCGGTGGCTTCACGCGGATCCGGCCAGTCTTCGGCCACGACGGTTCCTCCCCAGGTCGGTGGACCCGACCGAGTCTAGGGGTGTCCGGGATCGTCCGGGACCGTCCGGAAAACCTTGTCCGAGCTGGGCCGGACGGCTTCATTCGGCATCGTCCGACGCTGAGGATGAAAGGAAGTGCCGAATGCCGCGACGTCAATTCCGCCCGGTCCGGCGGCGACGAGCCCCCGGCCCGCTGGCCTGGGCCGGGTTCGCGGGAGGGGTGACCATGGGAGCGCTCGCGGCCACGCTGATCGCCGGGAACGACGAGCAGCCGCCGCCCCCGACGACCCAGCTCGCCGCGGGCGAGCTGCCGGAAGCGCTCAAGAACCTCGTCGCCGAATACCTCGCCGAGGAGGGATACCGGCCTGCCACGGGCGCCGCTGAGGAACCGCCTCCCGCCCCGTTACCGGCGCCGGCCGACGTTCCTCCCCCGGCACCCGCACCCGCCGTGCCGGTCCCGATACCGGTTCCGGCGCCGGTCCCGATACCGGTGCCGGCGCCGGTTCCGGTGGCACCCGTTTCGACCCGTACCGGATCGGGATCCTGGCCGATCGAGCCCGCGCCGGAGCCGGTCGCCTTGCCCCTGCGGGTCCCACCGCCGGTGATCCAGGCCGCTCCTGACGTAGTGAAGGCCGCCGTCGACACCGCGCCCGTCCTCGCGCGGCAGGAAGCCGAGCCCGAGCCCGAGCCGGCCGTGGTGGCGGCGGCGGAAGACCACGTCTCCTTCGCGGCCCAGGAAAGTACGCCCCGGACAGCACGTCAGGTCGAAGCGGCCCCCGAACCCGAGATCGCGGCTCACACGATCACCGAGGTGAGTTCGGGCGACGCGATCGTCGTCCCGGCCGAACCCGAACCTCGCGAGGAGAAGAGGACGGACAGAGGCACGACGGGCAGCCTCGTCGAAGGTGACACCGTCTCCGTGGCCAAGGCCGAGAGCGAGGTCGAATGAATCCGCTGGTGAAGCCTCCCCGGGTCCTCGGCACCGGCACGCTCGCCGTCGCGGGCCTGATGACCGCGACGGTCCTGATGTCCGGACTGTCGAACTCGCTCGAACCCACGCTGGGGACGGGAGTCCAGCAGGTCGCGTTCACCACCGACCCGCCTCCCGACAAGAACGGACCTGCCAACGCCAAGGAGAAACTGAAGGCCAAGATCCTGGGCAAAATACTCGATCTGGCCGCACCGCTCGACCCGGCGGACCCGAAGTACCTGCGGAAGCTGTATCAGCAGGTACTGACCAACCGGGCCATCGCCAAGCTGAGCGACCCCAGCATCTCCCCGAGCGACCTCCAAGGCTTGCTGACAGACGCCTTCGAGATCCACCGCCGGGCCGGGGAGACGGCGGAGGGCCTGCGCAAGCGTATGTCCAAAGTGGACGACCAACTCGCCGCCCTTCGGCAGCGGGTGGCCGCCGCGAAGACCGACAAGCAGCGGGCCAGGGCCACCGCGAGGCTGACGGAGGCGACCGACAGCCGCAGGGAACTGAACAAACTTCTCAAAAAAGCCGAGCACCAGGCCAAGCCGTACAACCGGGAAGCTCACATCCGGAAGCTCGAACGGGCGATCTGGGGACTTCAGCAGCACGTCAACGGCAAGCTCGGCGAGGAGTCGAAGAAGAAGATCAAGGATCGCCTCGCACAGGCCCGGACGGATCTGGCGACGGCGCTCGCGGATCGCGAGCGCGAACGCAGGGGCGGCGACGAGGACGGCCCTCCGGCCAAACGGCGAGGAGGAGGTCCCCCGCCGCCACCGCCGAAAAACCAGATGACCGGCGCCAAGACTCCGGTGACCCCGAAGACGGTGACGACGAGGACGGGGACGACCGGGCGCGTCCCGACTTCGGGGTACGGCCTCGACAAGGCGTTACGAGGGTCGAGCCAGGTGCGGGCCGGCATCGGCGCCATGCAGGGTGTGGTGCCGCCGTTCTCCATCAAGGAGGTCCACGAGAACCCTTACCTGCCCACCGCGTACCGGTTCGCCGAAGCACTGCAGTCGGCGCCGACGGAAAAGAGCAGGCGGTTCATCGAGGACGCGATCCTCCAGCACGTCCTTCCCGATCCGCACAAACGGAAGACGTTCCTCCAAGCCCTGCGGGACACCTACCGGCCGCAGATCGTGCCGGACGGCAAGGGCGGCTACGTCAAGGCGGTCAACCCGATCCGGACGGAATGGGAGGAGCACATCACGAGGGCCTTCCCCACGAAGGTGCCGACGCCGCGCCAACAGGCGATCCGCAAACAGGAGCAGATCGATCGCGCGGACACGCAGCGCGGCGGTGCGATCAAGAGGCCTCTCACGCCGAGGGAAGCGGCGATTCTCAAACAGGAGCAGATCGACCGGGCGGATACGCGACGCGGTGGCCCGATCAGGAGGCCGGTCTACTCGCGCAGGGACGCGATCGCCAAACAGGAACAGCTCGACCGCGCGGACGCGCAACGTGGTGGCCCCGTCAGGAGACACGTGCCCACCGCCCGCGAACTCGCCGTCCGCAAACAGGAACAGCTGGACCGCGCGGACGCGCAGCGCGGCGGCACCGCGAAGAAGAGCGCACAGGAACCGAAGAAGCCGACGGGGAAGAAGGGCAAGAACCTTCCGTCGCCGGTGTGAGACCGGGGGTACGGGTAGCGGTGCCGTGCGGGCGCCGCTACCCGTTCCGGTTCAGCCGAGTTCGCGCAGCCCGGGGACGACCTGCTCGGAGAACGAGCGCAGGAACCGCTCCTGGTCGTGGCCGGGGCCGTGGAAGACGAGGTGGTTGAACCCGGCCTCGACGTACGGCTTGATCTGCTCGACGGCGTCGGCCGGGTCGGAGGTGACGATCCAGCGGCGGGCGACCTGCTCGATCGGCAGCGCGTCCGCGGCCTTCTCCATCTCCGCCGGGTCCTCGATGCCGGCCTTCTGCTCCGGGGTGAGCGAAAGCGGCGCCCAGAACCGGGTGTTCTCCAGCGCCTGCGCCGGGTCCGGGTCGTAGGACAGTTTGATCTCGATCATCTTGTCGATGTCGCCGGTGCTCCGGCCGACCTGCTCCGCGCCTTCCGCGACCGCGGGGAGCAGCTTGTCGGTGTAGAGCTCCATCCCCTTGCCGCTGGTGCAGATGAAGCCGTCGCCCTGCTTGCCGACGTACTTCGCCATCACCGGGCCGCCCGCCGCGATGTAGATCGGCACCCCGCCCTCGGGACGGTCGTACACGGTCGCGTCGGTGGTCTGGTAGTACTCGCCTTCGAAGGTCACCCGCTCCTCGGACCACAGTTTCCGCATCAGCTCGATCGCCTCGCGCAGCCGCGCGAACCGCTCCTTGAACGCGGGCCACTCGATCCGGGCCACCGCGACCTCGTTGAGCGCCTCACCGCTGCCGACGCCGAGCAGGATCCGGCCCGGGTACAGGCTGCCGAGGGTGCCGAACGCCTGCGCCACCACGGCCGGGTTGTAGCGGAACGTCGCGGTCAGCACGCTGGTGCCGAGGACCACCCGTTCGGTGCGTTCACCGACCGCGGCCATCCACGCGAACGAGAACGGCGCGTGGCCGCCCTGATGCCGCCAGGGCTGGAAATGGTCGCTGACCATCACGCTGTCCAGCCCGACCTGCTCGGCGAGCACGGAGTACTCGACGAGGTCGCGCGGGCCGAACTGCTCGGCCGACGCCTTGTAACCGATCTTCAGTGCCATCCGGGGTCACCACCTGGGCTCAAGGGTTGTTCTCCCTCAACCTTGGCACAGAGTCGATCAGCTCCGCCCATGGTCCGACCGCGCGCAGAGTGTCGGGAACGCCACCCCGCCTTCAGCGGACTAAACGCGGAAGACCCGGAAGTCAGCGTCCGGCTCGGTGAACTCGATCCCGTTCTCGTCCATCGCGTTGAAGACGGTGAACCGGCCGCGCGGGAAGACGAAGCCCAGCGCGACCATGCCCTCGGCCATGTCCCGGGTCACGCATTCGAGGAGTTCGACATCCTGGAGTTCCTGTCCCTCCAAAGCGGACAGTTCGGGGTGGACGTCGTGCCGCCACCGGAGCGGGCTGGGCTCCGCAGGATCGCCCCAGAGCCATTCCCTCTTGCCGTAGGGGTCGATCGTGTTCCAGGTGAGCGAAAGATCGTCGAACTTGAAGTGAGTGATCTCCAGCCGCTCTTCGCCGAAGTCCACCACGACCGGCGCCTCCTGGAGCCACTCGTCGTATTCGACGAACCAGGTCAGGTGGACGTGCCGCAGCCTGCGCCCTGCCAATCCGCGCAGCCGGTCACCGTGTGCCTTCCGGATGGTGCTCAGCCCGGAGAGCCACACGGGCTCGTACCCGTCGATGTCGAAGAAAGCCACGAAGCCAAGCGTGCCAGGACCCGGAAAAGGCCCGCACGGGGCGGGCCTTTTCCGGTCACGGCTCACTCAGTCGTAGGACAGCGCCTCGACCAGTTCGCCACTGTCCGGGTTGGGCAGTGCCCTGGCCACGTCGGCCTGCGCGACGATCCCGACCAGCTTGTGCCCGTCGATCACCGGCAGCCGCCGGACCTTGTGGTTCGCCATGGTGCGCATGATCTCTTCGGCGTCGTCGTCCGCGCCGATCGTCACCGCTTCGCCCTGCGCGAGTTCCGAAGCGTGCAACGCCCGGGGGTCCTTGCCTTCGGCGAGCACCTTCACCACGATGTCGCGGTCGGTCAGCATGCCCTGGAGCTTGCCGTCCTCCCCGCAGATCGGCAGCGCGCCGACTGACTCCGCGGCCATCTTCTTGGCCGCTTCGAGGACGGTTTCAGAACCGGACACGCAGGTCGCGTCCGCCGTCATGATCTCCCGTGCCTTGGTCATCGTTCACTCCCTTCGTGAGGATCCGCGGCTATCGGGTACCCGCTGTGCGCGGCGCGACACCTCAAGCCGCCGAAGGCTCCAGGAGGATTTTGACCGCGCCGTCCTGCTTCTTCTGGAAGATCTCGTAGGCGTGCGGCGCTTCGGCGAGCGGCAGCTTGTGCGTCGCGAAGCCCTCGACGCCGAGCGGGTCGGCGTCGTCGGTGATCAGCGGCATGATGTCGTCGATCCAGCGCCGGACGTTGGCCTGGCCCATCCGCAGCGTGATCTGCTTGTCGAACAGGTCCATCATCGGCAGCGGGTCGACCATGCCGCCGTAGACGCCGCTCAGCGAGATCGTGCCGCCGCGCCGGACACCGTCGATCGCCGCGTACACCACGCTGAGCCGGTCGATCGCGGCCTTCTCGGTGATCTTCGCGCCGATCGGGTCGGGCAGGAGCCCGACGAGGTTCTGCGCGAGCCGTCCGACCGGGGCGCCGTGCGCCTCCATGCCGACGGCGTCGATCACCGAGTCCGCTCCCCTGCCGTCGGTGGCCTCGCGGATGAGGTCGCCGATGTACTTGTGCTCGCGCGTGTCGTAGGTGACGACACCGGCCGCGGCCGCCTTCGCGAGCCGTTCCGGCACGAGGTCGATGCCGATGACCTTGCCCGCGCCCCGGTGCTTCGCGATCCGGCAGCAGAACTGGCCGATCGGCCCGAGCCCGAAGACCACGACCGTGCCGCCCTCGGGGATGTTCGCGTATTCGACGGCCTGCCACGCCGTCGGCACGACGTCGGACAGGTACACGAAACGCTCGTCCGGCGGGCCGTCGGGCACCTTGATCGGGCCGTACTGCGCCTGCGGGACACGCAGGTATTCGGCCTGGCCGCCGGGGACCTGGCCGTAGAGCTTGGTGTAGCCGAGCAGCGCCGCGCCCTTGCCGCGCTCGGTGACCTGCGTGGTCTCGCATTGCGACTGCAGGCCGCGGTCGCACATGAAGCAGTGGCCGCAGGAGATGTTGAAGGGCACCACGACGCGGTCGCCGGGTTTGAGGCCGCTCACCTGGGCCCCGACCTCCTCGACCACGCCCATCGGCTCGTGTCCCAGGATGTCGCCTTCGTCGATGAAGGCACCAAGGACCTCGTAGAGGTGCAGGTCGGAGCCGCAGATCCCGGTCGAGGTGATGCGGACGATGGCGTCGGTCGGTTCGAGCAGCTTCGGATCCGGCACGGTGTCCACCCGGACATCGCGTTTCCCGTGCCAGGTGACGGCCTTCATGATGCTCCCTTCGGCGAAGTGGCCCCTGCTGCCCGCCGGATGCCCGCAGGCGCATCCGGCAAACCTCGCCGTCCCGTGGCACCGTTGAACGATGCGAACCCGGATGCTCGCCGTCACCGTCGACTGCCGTGAGGCCGAAGCACTGGCCGCGTTCTGGAAGGAGGCGCTCGGCTATCCCGAAACCAAGCGCTGGACGGACAGCCACGGACTGACCTACGTCGAGCTGAAGAGTCAGGACGCGCCGAGCCTGCTCTTCCAGCCGGTACCCGAGGAGAAGTCCGGCAAGAACCGGCTGCACCTCGACCTCGCCCCCACTGAACTCGAGCAACGCGAAGAGGTCGCCAGGCTGGTCTCGCTCGGCGCCAAGATCGTCGACGATCCCGAGGACGACGACTGGGTGGTCATGACCGACCCGGAAGGCAACGAGTTCTGCGTGCTGCCGCGGCGGTGAAGCGCCATTCGCGAGGCGTCAGGCGGCTTCCTCGCCGGATCGGCTCCGGGGCTCGGCGTGCAATCCGAGCATTTCCAGCAGCATCCGGCAATCCGTCGCGTCGCGGGCGTTCGCGACCACCGCTTCGGTCGCCTTGCGCAGCACCGCCGCGCGCACGACCGTCTCCCCGGCGTCGACGCGTTCCCCGGCCGGTCGCGACCCCTCGTGCAGGTTCCCCATGACCCACCTCCCCCTTCGTCTTCTTTGATACCTGATTCCGGCTGAGAACACCCCCTGTTTTCTTGCGGTTCCGAGGGCGCCTTCGCCGGTTTCTCCCTAGACTGGCGCCACTCGAACGAGCGGACGGAGCGGGAACTGACCACCGAGTTGCGCGGGGAGATCGTGATACTGGCCCCGGTCACCGAAGCCCACGTCCCGGAGCTGCGGCGGATCATCGGCACGGCCGAGGTCAGGGCACGCTGGGGATCGGTCGACGATTCCCCCACCTGGCCGTTCGACGATCCGCTGACGGCCTGCTTCACCGTCCTGGAGGACGGCATCGTCCGCGGTCTCGTCCAGTACGGCGAGGAGGAGGACCCGATGTACCGGCACGCGTCGGTCGACCTCTTCCTCGACCCGGCGGCGCACGGCCGCGGGCTGGGTACCGACACCGTCCGCACGATGGCCCGCCACCTCGTCCACGATCTGGGGCATCACCGGCTGGTGATCGATCCCGCCGTGGACAACGACGCCGCGATCCGCTGCTACAAGGCCGTCGGCTTCCGTGAGGTCGGGGTGATGCGCCGCTACGAACGCGACACCGAGGGCGACGGCTGGCACGACGGGCTGCTGATGGATTTGCTCGCCGAAGACCTCATGTAGCGGGTCAACGCGACGCCGAGCAGCACCACCGCCATCCCGGCGAGCACCCGTGGGCCGAGTTCTTCGCCGAGCACGATCGCGCCCAGCACGACCGAGACGACCGGCAGCAGGTAGCCGACGGTCGCCGCGGAGGTCGCGCCTTCGTCGGCGATGAGCCGGTAGTTGAGATAGAAGGTGACGCCGGTGCCGAAGATCCCGAGTACGACGACGGCGAGCACCGCGGTCACGTTCAGCGGCCCGGCCGGCGCCGCGTCGAACGGCAGCGCGAGCGCGCTCAACCCGGTGGCGGTCAGCAACTGGGCGGCGGAGATCGCGATCGGTCCGCCCTGGCCGACGAGTTTCCGCCCCATGTAAGCGAAAGCGACGGCGTAACTGAGGCCGGCACCGAGCAGGGCCAGCGTGCCCCAGCCGAACAGCCCGCCGCTCTGCTGCCAGGGCGCGAAGATCAGCAGGATGCCGGCGAACCCGAGGATCAGGCCACCGACCCGGACCGCGGTGATGCCGCGTTCACCGCCGATCCCGATGCCGATCAGCAGCGACCACAACGGAGTCGTCGCGTTCATCACCCCGGCGATCCCGGAATCCACGGTCAGTTCACCGATGCTGAACAACGCGAACGGCAAGGCGTTGCAGAAGAAGGCCGCGACGAGGAGCCTGCCCCAGATCCGGCGGCCACGCGGAAGGCGTTGCCCAGCCCAGCGGGCCAGTACGAGAAGGACGGCCGCGCCGAGGGCGCAGCGGATGACGGTGAGCTGAACGGGCGGAAGCCCGGTCAGCGCGAGCTTGATCCACAGGAAGCCCGATCCCCACAGCAGGGCGAGAACGCCCATCCGGATCAGGGTTCCCGGTGCGCCGATGCTCACTTTGGTCCTTTCGCCTTGCCGCTCGATACCTCTCCAAGCTGCCTCGGCGGACCCGTCAGGACAAGTGAAAAGATCTACACCGACGTTAAGCGGTCCTACACGTTCCGAACGGTCACGGTCGTGGGGGGGGGGGGGGGGGGGCCCGCCCCGGGGCCCGGGGGGTGAGTCCGCGGACCGGGGGGTGGGGCGGGGGCGCGGGGCGGGGCACAGCGATAGGGG
>NZ_JBVIRO010000013.1:112605-156243 GCF_055575975.1 Amycolatopsis sp. NPDC033938 | reverse complement strand
GCCCTCGCCAAACTTTTATTAAATTTAAATAATATCCACCGCCTTTATCCGCTGACATATCCGTGCCCCGGGGTCGGGGGTGGGGCCGCCGCCCCGCCCCCCCACGACCGGCTCACGAGGAGATCAGTACTCGCCCGGTTGTTCGCAAGGCGGAACAGGGCCTGCTCACATTTCGCGGTCGCGCATGACCCACCTCCCTTTCGACCGGCGCACCGGTGGGGAACGGGCGCGTTCTCGCTCAGTTTGCGGGCAGCCTTTCCCCCTCCACGCACCCGGTGGCCGTGTTGTGACCCATGTAATGGGAAGGTTGTCGCACGCGGAGCCATTTCGCCCAGCGGCGAATCGGCAGATGGCCCTGCCCGCCTTCTGGCCCGTTGTGGCACGATCTGCCGCGGAGCAGGGAGAAAGGTGCTTCTGGTGACCGAGAATTCCGGCTCGGCCAGATCCGGGGAAGCCGGGAAAGCACGGGCGGAACCGCGGCCGGTTTCGACGGCGGCGTCGGCGTTCGGCCGTGCGCTGCGGCAACGGCGGCAGGCCAAAGGACTGGCGCTGCGCGAACTCCAGAAAGTCGCCTATGTCGACAAGAGTCTCATCAGCCGGGTGGAACGCGGACTCACCCCGCCGAGCGCGGAATTCGCCGAAGCCTGCGATCGCGCGCTGGAGGCGGGCGGGACGCTGATCGTGCTCGCCGAAGCCGCCCGTGCGGAACCGTACGTTCACCTTCCGCCTCCGCCGAGCCATTTCGTCGGCCGCGAGGAACACTTCGCCCTGCTCGACGAAAAAGTCCTCACCGGACCGGCCAAGGTGGTCTTCGTGGCCGGGCCGCCCGGAGTCGGGAAGACCGCGCTGGTCCTGAAATGGGCGAACCGGCGGCAGGAGGAATTCGACGGCGTCCTCTGGTCGGATCTGCGCGGCTACGCGGCGGGCTCCCCCGCCCAGCCCGCCGACATCCTCGACGACCTCCTCCGCTGCGTCGGCGTCCGCCCCGACCGCATTCCCGCCGAGGAGCACATGCGGCTCGCCCTCCTGCGCGGTCTCTTGCGGGGCCAGCGCACGCTCGTCGTGCTGGACAACGCGCTCGACTCGTCTCAGGTGCGGCCGGTGCTGCCCGGCACCCCGGACACCACCGTGCTGATCACCAGCAGGCGACGGCTCTCCGGACTGGTCGTCGGCAGCGGCGCGGTCCAGGTTTCCTTGGAGCCGCTGGAAGATCTCGAAGCGACGCGGCTCATGGCCGAGCTCATCGGGGACGACCGCGCGGCGGGCGATCCCGACGGTGTCGGCGAACTCGTCCGGCTGTGCGCGGCGCTGCCGCTGGCGGTGAACATCGCCGCCGAACGGGTCGCCACCCATCCTCACCAGAGTGTCGGAGACCTCGCCGTCGAACTCGTCGCCGAGGGGCGGCGGCTGGAACTGCTCGCCGTCGACGACGACGCCGTCGGGGTCCGGGCCGCCTTCAGCTGGTCCTACCGCGCGCTCGAGGCCGAAACCGCCCGCATGTTCCGGCTGCTCGGCCTCCACCCCGGTCCGCGATTCACCGCCGGCGCGGCGGCCGCGCTCGCCGGACTGCCGGAACACGAAGCACGGCGACTTGTCGACAAGCTCGTCCAGGCGCATCTCGTCCAGCAGGTCGGCCCGCTGTACTACCGGTTCCACGACCTGCTCCGCGTCTACGCCGCCGAAGAGGCCGCCGCCGAACAGTGGCGCGACGAGCGGCAGGCGGCCGTTTCCCGGCTCACCCACTGGTATCTCCACGCGGCCAACGCGGCGAGCTGGACGCTGACGCCCGCCCGCGACCACCACGTCGACCTCGGCCCCGCTCCCGAAGGCGTCGAGCCGCTGCGGTTCGCCACCTTCGACGAGGCCTACATCTGGTGCGCGTCGGAGATGCCGAGCATCACCGGCGTCGCCCGCCTGGCGCTGGACCACGGGCTGTACGAGATCGGCTGGCGGCTGCCGGTGGAGATGTTCGACTACCACCTGCTCGGCAGGCCGTGGCAGACCTGGATCTCCAGCCATGACGTGGCGATCGAATCCGCGAAGGCGGGCGGCGACCTCGGCGGGCTGGCGTGGTCGGCGATCAACCTCGCCGAGGCGCACCGGCGGCGGGGCGCCCTCGACCGCGCGCACGAGCTGTACAGCCAGGCCGTCGACATCTCCGGCGAGATCGGCGAGAACCCGAGCCTCGGCTGGGCGCTGGTGGGGCTCGGCAACATCGCGCACGAGCGAGAGGACTACGCCGAAGCCGTGCGGCTGGCCGAGCAAAGCGTGGCGGTGAACGCGCGGATCGGTTACCAGCTCGGCGAAGCGACCGCGCGGGTGCACCTCGGCCGGGCCTACCGTGATCGCGGGGACCGCGATCTGGCCCTCGACCACGGCCGTCGCGCCCTCGACGTCTACGCCAAGGACGCCGACCAGCACGGCATGGGGTTCGCGCTGGTCCCGCTGGCCAGGACCTGCCGCCGGTTCGGCGACCTGGACCAAGCGCTCGAGTACTGCGAGCAGGCACTGACCGCTTATCGGAACTGCGGCGACGTCTGGGGCCAGGCCGACGCGCTCGACGAACGCGGCTGCGCGCTGGCGGCGCAGGGCCACACCGAGGAGGCGATGGCGGCGTGGCGCGACGCGCTCCAGCTCGTCATGGATCTCGACGACCGGAAGGCGAGTGTCCTGCGCGGCAGGCTCGAAGGCTCGGCTCAGTAACCCGCATTTATTGAGAGGTAAGGCAAACGTGGCGTGATCGGCTGACTGTCCGACGGCAGGCGAGGAGCTCCCCGTTGAGGCGGGGCGCGTCGCGCGACTGTCCACAAGGGACACCTTTCGAGGACTCGGTGTCCGATTGATGACGCTATGTGCGGTTCCGCGTGGGGTCGTGAGTGGCAAATAGGGTTAGAACCCTCATTGCCACACACGACCCCAGCACAAAACCGCACAAACCGTCCAATCCGGACAATTTTCTTCAGAAAAGCGTCCCTTGTGGACGCTGGAGGGGCGCGGCCCGGCTTCCGTCAGTCAGTCCAGTCCCGCGCCGGGACCGTCACTTTTGCCTTACCCTCAATAGTCCGCTGAATGCGGTCGGGTCACTCTCGGCGTGCGTCGCCGGCCCGGCTCAGTGGCGATGTCGGCGCCCTGGGCGCCGGAGGTTCCGGGGAGACGGGGGCAGGAGGAGCCACGACGACCCGGTTCCGTCCGCTCCGCTTCGCCGCGTACATCGCCGAGTCCGCCGCACGGAACAGCTCGCCGTAATCCGTCGAGTGCTCAGGCGAGAGGCCGACGCCGATCGACACCGTGCAGCCGTGGATCGGCCCCACCGCGCGGGGTTCGTTGGTGGCGTGTCCGCTGGCGAGTTCCGTCAGCCCGGTGATCGCGGTCTTCGCCACGGCCTCCCGGATCCGCTCGGCGATCCGCACGGCTTCCTCGCGTGTGGTGTCCGGGAGCAGTACCGCGAATTCCTCGCCGCCCCAGCGCCCGACGACGTCGGAAGCGCGCGTGTTCTGCCGCAGTACCGCGCTGACGCAGCCGAGCACGATGTCGCCGCCGGAATGCCCGTACTTGTCGTTCCACTGTTTGAAGTGGTCGAGATCCAGCATCAGGAACGCCGTCGGACGCCGATCGGTCTGGTCTTCGAGCAACCTGAGCGCGGCGGGCGCGTGGAAGGAGTCCTCGGTCAGCAGCCCGGTCTTCCGGTCGCGCTGGCTGCGCGCGATCGTGTCCGCCAGTGCCTGCGAGAGCCGGGTCGAGCGCAACGCGACCCCGATCATCACCAGCGGCACCAGCGCGATGTTGACCGCGCCGAGGATCGTGGTGCACGCGGCGAGCTGCAGCGCGTAGACGAAGTCCGCGTTGTCGGCCCAGCTGCCGATCAGCTTCTGACGGCGCCAGCCGCCCCAGGCCAGGCCGCGCGCGATACTGATCAGGAGCGTCTGTGAAGCGAAGTACCAGAGCGCGGCGCCCACCAGCGCGACGGCGGCGAACACGATGTCACCCGCTCGCTGAGGGAGCGTGCCCGATTCGAGCCAGGTGTGCAGCGAGGTCAGTTCGGTGATCGTGTGCACGCCGAGGATGGACGCGGCGTGCGCGGCGGTGGTGAAGAGGAACGTCGTCATCGCCTTGTGCGCGATGGAGTAGCGCTGGACGCGCACCATCAGCAGCAGCGCGAGCGAATACGCGGGCGGGAGCAGGACGGCCGCACTACCCAGCCAGACCGCGGTCTGGTCGATGTGCTCGCCACGCCGGTCGTCGGCGCGCCGCTGTTCCTCGGGATGCTGGGTCTGGACGAGGTACCAGATGGCGCAGCCCGCGATCACGCCGAAGCGGACGAGGTCGGTGGTGGTGGAGGAGGCCTTGAAACCGCTGTAGAGCGCCCAGCCGGAGACCGCGAGTTCGGCGCCGAGCATCCAGCCGATGGCCGCGGGCGGCAGCCGCCACAGCTCCCAGCCCGCCGGATGGCGCAGGGTGTTCCAGGCACGGCTTCGCAGCCGCCAGACGCGGGCGGCGGCGAGCCCGACGGTGTCGGCGAACCCGCGGACCGAACCGGTCTGCCGTTCAGGGACCACGTCGCGGTTCGCGGTCTTCAGTTCCTCCCGTAGCCCGAAGTCGCTGACGAGGGCCACCTCCATCCGTTACGCACCGCACCCGCCTCGATCTTGCTGGTCACCACAAGAGGGTGACAGGGGGACCGCGTTGACGATCGCGTGAGACAACGCAATGCCTGCGTTCGCCGGACACGATGCCGCCACAAGCTGGCAGGGTGGCTCGTATGCCAGACGCCGCATACGACGCCGCCGCGGTCCCGGTCATGTTCGGCCCGGACTTCGACCGGGACCCCTCGCCCGCCTACGCATGGCTGCGGGCGAACGCCCCGGCGTTCCGGCTTCCGCTGCCGGGTGACACCTGGACCTGGTTGCTGACCCGGCACGCGGACGTCGTCTCCGCGATGGCCGACCCCCGGTTGTCCAAATGTCCCTCCGTGGCCGCGGAACACTGGCGCAAAGCCAATCTCGGCCTGCCGGCCGACCACCGCCCGACACTCATCGGGCATATGAACAACGTCGAGGGCGACGAGCACGCGAGGCTGCGGAAAGCCTGTGCCGGCGCGTTCGGCCCGCGAAGGCTGCAACACATGCGCGACCGCACGCATCAGCTGGCGAACGAACTGCTCGACCCGATCCTGGAGCGCGGCGAGGGCGATCTCGTCGAGGATTTCGCCTACCCGCTGGGCATCCGGTCGATCTGCGAGCTGATCGGCATCCCGGACACCCTCCTGGACGAGGTCCGCCCGCCCGCGCTGGTGGTCGCCGCCGGTGACGTCACCGACATGCCGTCGATGCTGAAGGCGACCGACGAACTGGACGAACTGCTCGCCGACGTCGTCGCGCGGAAACGCGCCGAACCCGGCGCGGACCTGATCAGCGACCTGCTCGCACAGGAAGCCGCCGGAAAGCTCACCGCGGAAGAGGTCGCCGCGACGGCGTTCCTATCGCTGATCGCCGGGCACGAGACCACGATCAGTCTCATCGCCTCCACCGCGCTGACCCTCATCACGCATCCGGAGGAGGCGGCCCGCGCCCGCGCCGACGGCTCGCGGCTGACGCTCGTCATCGAGGAGGTCCTGCGCCGCGACACCCCGCTGCAGAACACCAGCTGGCGGTTCGTCACCGAGCCGATGGAACTGGCCGGGCAGCGGATGGAGCCCGGCGACCCGATCCTGTTGTCGTTGCTGGCGGCCAATCGTGACCCCGACGTCCACCCCGAACCGCTCGCGTTCCGCCCGGGCGAGCGGCCGGTGCGGCACGTGGCCTTCGGGGTCGGCCCGCATATCTGCATCGGCGCCGCGCTCGCGCGGATGCAGGCGTCCGCGGCGCTGGAGACGTTGTTCGACCGCGCGCCGTCGATGACGCTGACCGTGCCCGAAGACCGGCTCGTCTGGTGGCCGAGCGCGATCACCCGAGGCCTGCACAACCTGCCGGTGAAACTCTGATCGTGAGTGATAAGTCAAACGTGGCGTGCTCGGCTCGCTGCCGTGAAGGTCCCCTTGCCTACCCTCAAGGTAGCGAAGGAGGCCTTCACTACCTTGAGACTGTCCACAAGGGATAGGCACCGGCAATTGAGTGCCCGATTGATGCCTGTATGTACGGTTCTCATGCGCGTGAAGGCCCCCTTCCCTCGGCTGAGCCGAGGGAAGGGGGCCTTCACGCGCAAAGACGCCACCACAAAAGTCCCCTTAGGCACACCAGCCTCAGGTGCAACGATTCACGCACCAACGCTCATTGACACTCACGACCCCTCGTGAAACCGTGCAGTTCGACCAAATCGGGCGCTTCGGTCTCGGAAAGTGTCCCTTGCGGACAGTCCAGAACCGGGCCGGGCCGGCAGCGCTGCGACTTTGCCGGAACCCTGCTGCGCGCATTCGGCTTACCTCTCCGAGACCTGCGTCAGCGACGGGTCACGAGGCGAGTCTCGAGCAGGTCGTCGACCACCCGGGTCTCCACCCCGGCCCGCCGTTCGAACGCGGACCCGCGCAGCGGCCACAGCGCGACCAGCACGATGCCCACCGCGGACAGCGCGGCCAGCACCAGCGCGGCGACGAACTGGGCGGCACCGGCGGTCGCGGTACGCAGGACGACGAACCCGATCAGCACGATGACGGTCGGCAGCACCGCGGCCAAGGCCACCAGGACGGCGGGGGTGCGGCGGAGGTCGCGGCGCCGGGTGGTCAGCCAGGCGGCGAGAAGGCAGGC
Organism: Amycolatopsis sp. NPDC033938; assembly: GCF_055575975.1. Taxonomy (NCBI): domain Bacteria; kingdom Bacillati; phylum Actinomycetota; class Actinomycetes; order Pseudonocardiales; family Pseudonocardiaceae; genus Amycolatopsis; species Amycolatopsis sp. NPDC033938. Next base: position 149,503 of record NZ_JBVIRO010000013.1, on the reverse strand, counting down.
GAAGGACGCGCCCAGCAGGCAGGCACCCGCCGTGTCGCTCAGTCGGTGCCAGCCCAGCGCGACGGTCGACGACGCGACCCAGGCGACGGCGACGCCGCCGATCCCGATGATCGCCGCACGGAATCGTTGCGGCAGAACGAAAGCGAGAGCCATCAGAATCGCCATGGCGGCGCTGACGTGTCCGCTCGGGAAGCTGTTGTGCCCGGGACCGTAACCGCCGTCGGGCAGTTCGGGGCGGTCGAGCACGTACAGCTTGAGCAACTGCGCGGTGACGAGCGGGAACACCAGGACACTCAGCGCGGGGACCAGAAGACCGGGCTTCCGGCGAAGCGACGCCAAGACGACCAGCCCGACGACGGCGGCGCCGATCACCAGCACCATGTCCTGGTCCCGCAACGGCCCCGCCCAGTCCATTGTGGACCACCGGCCGGACTGCGCGCTGCGGACGACGCCGTTCTCCGCGAGCTGCCCGGCCGAGGTGTGCACGAACAGCACGAAGGTCACGACGAACGCGGCGGCCAGTCCCAGTCCGGTGGCGAGCTGGAACACGGCCCTGGACAGGGTGCGCCTGGTCTCGGCGTGCCGTCCCGGCAGGGGACGGTGGGCGGGGGTCGGCTTCGCTTCCTGGATGAGTACGGCCATACGTCCCACTGTCCCCACGGCGTTTCGCGGTGAGGTCCGGACAATGTCATGGTTCTGCTACAAGATCGAGCCGACTCGCATCCGCGCGCCGTTGTCCGAATAATGGCGGCGTGGCAAGTGTCCTTGTGATCGAAGACGACGCGTCCGTCCGGGAGGGTCTGGAACTCGCGCTGCGCCGTCAGGCGCACACCGTCCACACCGCCGAGAGCGGTGAGCTCGGGCTGGAGAAACTGCGGGTGTTCCAGCCCGACATCGTCGTACTCGACCTGATGCTGCCCGGGATCGACGGCTTCGAGACCTGCCGCCGCATCCGCGCCGCGGGCGAGGTGCCGATCATCATGCTCACCGCCCGCAGCGACGACTTCGACATCGTGGCCGGACTGGAGGCCGGCGCCGACGACTACGTGACCAAACCGATCGAGCCCCGCGTGCTCGACGCCCGGATCAGGGCGGTGCTGCGGCGCGCGGTGAGCGAGAAACCCGCCGGCGAGGAGAACCCGGGCGGGGAACGGCACGGCGAGCTGGTCATCGACCGCGCCGGGCTGGTGGTCACGAAGAACGGCGTGCCGGTCTCGCTCACCCCGACCGAGCTGAAACTGCTGCTGGAGCTGTCGCGCACGCCCGGACAGGTCTACAGCCGCCAGCAGATCCTCTCCGCCGTATGGGATCACGACTACCTCGGTGATTCCCGGCTGGTCGACGCCTGTGTCCAGCGGCTGCGCGCGAAGATCGAAGACGTGCCCGCGAAGCCCGATCACGTCCAGACCGTCCGGGGCTTCGGGTACCGGTTCGGCCGTTCATGAGGCTGCTCTCCGGCCTGCGGCCCCGGCTCATCCTGGCCTTCGCGGCGATGACGATCATCGGGGCGGCGGCCGCGGCGGGAGCCAGTTACGTCTCGGCCCGCAACGCCATTCTCGAAGCGGTCCAAGACGCGGCGATGAACCAGCTGAAGGACCGGGTCGCCGCGTACGGCCGCCCGCTGTCCACGCCACCGACCCAGGAACAGCTCAACGACTTCGCGGGCAGCCTGCGGTTGAACGCCGTCGCGGTCTACCGGGATCTGCGGTCGGTCAACGGTCCGGACCTGACCACGTTCTCCCCCGAACTCCGGGAAACGGTCGCCAACGACACCCGGATCCAGTTCCAGCGGCTGGATCGCGACGCCACCCCTGAACTCCTGGTCGGCTTGCCGGTGCTGGCGCGGCAACCGGACGGCTCGATGGGTGCCACCGGTGTCGAGGTGTACTCGCTCACCTCCCTCGTCCAGCAGCAACAGGCCATCGAGGAACTCGCGAAGTCCGCGTGGCAGATGGCGGCGCTCGCGCTGCCGCTGGCCGCCGCGCTCGCCTTGCTGGCCGCCAGGCAGGTGCTGCGGCCGGTACGGGCGCTCAACACCGCCGCCGCCCAGCTCGGCGAAGGCAGGCTCGACGTCCGGCTGCCCGCCAAGGGGTCCGACGAACTGGCCGAGCTGGTCACCACCTTCAACAACACGGCCGCAGAACTGGAACGCACGGTCGGCGAGCTGAGAGCCATGGAGGCCGACGCCCGCCGGTTCGTGGCCGACGTGTCGCACGAACTCCGCACCCCGCTCGCGGCGATGAACGCGGTCACCGACGTCCTGGACGAGGACGCCGAAACGCTGCCGCCGGACACCGCCGTCGCGGCGCGGCTGGTCTCCGGCGAGACCCGCAGGCTGACCCGGCTCGTCCAGGACCTGGTCGAGATCTCCCGCTTCGACGCGGGCCGCGCCGAACTCGCGCTCGACGAATGGGATCTCGCGACGGCGATCCGGGACAGCCTCGACGCCCGTGGCTGGCGCGACGGCGAAGACCTGGTCACCGACCTGCCCGACGGCGTCCTCGCCCGGGTGGACCGGCGGCGGCTCGACCTCATCGTGGCCAATCTCGTCGGCAACGCGCTCCGGCACGGCGCCGCGCCGGTCGAAGTCCGCCTGCGTACCGACGAGGAGAACGTCACGCTGGAGGTCGAAGACCACGGCCCCGGGATCGACCCCGAGGTCCTGCCGCACGTGTTCGACCGGTTCACCAAGGCCGACACCGCCCGCGCCCGGTCCGAGGGCAGCGGGCTGGGCCTGGCGATCGCACTGGAGAACGCCCGGTTGCACGGCGGCGACATCACGGCGGCCGACACCGGGCACGGCGCCCGGTTCGTCCTGCGCCTGCCGCACCGGGCCGAAGGAGTGACGCGATGAGGAAGATCCGGCTGCTGCCCGCACTCGCGGCCGCGGCACTGCTGACGGCCTGCGGTGTGCAGCCGACCGGCGTCGTCCCGGCCGGGCCGGGACCGTCGATCCGCGCCACCTCGGGGCCGGCGGTCCTCGGCGGGCTGACCCTGTACTTCGTCTCCGATGGCCGGGTCGTCCCGGTGACCCGGGCCAGCGAAGGGTTCATCTCCCCCGAGGGCGCGATCACGCTGCTGCTGAAGGGCCCGACGGATCGGGAGGCCGCGCAGGGGCTCACCACGTTCGTTCCGACCGAAGTGGGCAGGGTCGAGGTGTACTCGGGCGACCCGGCGACCATGGTGCTGCCGTTCCCCACGCGGAAATTGTCCGAACAGGCCCTCAATCAGCTGGTGTGCACCGCGATTGCCGCCCCGTCGGCGACGGGGCAGCCCCAGCGCGCCCGAGGGATGAACGTGACCTCGCCGGACGACAAGCAGTACTTCCAAGCCTGCAAAGCCGGCTGACCTCGTCACTCACCGTGCTCACAACAAAGCACTTCTAGGGTCTGTACGGACGTGAGCCCTGTTCGGTTCACCGATCAAGGTAACTGTGGGCGAGCACACTCGCGCGTGACATCGCCGTGTCCATTTCGTAATGTTGCCCGGAGCTCGCGGCCCCCGACGCGAGTTCCCGTCCCCGAAGTGGTGAGTGATCAGAGAAATGGCCGGCAGACATCGCAAGAAAAAGGCTCCGCAGTGGAAGCTCCCCGCGGGTATCGCGGCAGCGGTCGCCACGGCGCTCCCGGCGTCGATGTGGCTGACCACCGCGGGCTCCCCTGACGTCGAAGCGGCCAGTGCCGCGCTCGCGCTGCAGGCTCCCCCGGTCTCCAGCGTGACTCCCCCGCCGTCGACCAGCACGACCCCGCCCTCCAGCACGACCCCGCCGCCCTCGACCACGCCGGCTCCCCCGAAGCCGACGACGTCGACCAAGGCCCCCGCCCCGATCAAGAAGACCGTCCCCGCGGCGACGGCGTCGTGTTCGACCAGCCTCGCCGGCACCAAACCGCACGTGGCCCAGGTCGGCAACCACATCAAGGCGAAGTTCGGTGTCACGAACATCGGCGGTGTCGCGGGCCGCGCCAACGCCAGCGACCACCCGTCCGGCCTCGCACTGGACTTCATGGTGGACACCGCCACCGGCAACGCCATCGCCGACTACATCCTGGCCAACCAGAAGGACTTCGGCGTCACCTACGTCATCTGGCGCCAGCGGTACAACGACGGCAGCGGCTGGGACACCATGGAGGACCGCGGCGGCGCGACCGCCAACCACATGGACCACGTCCACGTCTCCTTCGCCAAAAGCGCGAAGGTCAGCGTCAGCTGCTGACGACGCCTTACTGACGACGCCGAGCGGACCGTTCGCCGGGCTGGACCACAGGTCGACCCATGACCTCTTCCACGCCTTTGACGGCGAGCCGGTCCGCTCGCTCGTTCTCCGGATGCCCGGCGTGCCCCTTGACCCAATGCCATTCGACGTCGTGCTGTGAAGCGGCTTCGTCGAGGCGGCGCCACAGGTCGGCGTTCTTGACCGGCGTCTTGGCCGAGGTCATCCAGCCGTTGTTCTTCCAGTTCCGCACCCAGCTGGTGATGCCGTTCCGGACATACGTGCTGTCGGTGTAGATGTTCACGGTGACCCGGCGTTTCAGGCTTTCCAGCGCTTCGATCGGCGCGGTCAGCTCCATCCGGTTGTTCGTCGTCGGCCCGGGATCCCCGCCGTAGATCTCCTTCTCGACCGTGCCGTACCGCAGCACCGCGCCCCAGCCGCCGGGGCCGGGGTTCCCGCTGCACGCACCATCGGTGTAGATCTCGACTGAAGCCGCTGAATCCGCCACCGGGACACCCTAGCGACGGGGCTCAGTCCGGCAGGAGCGGCACCCACGGCTCCTCGGCCTGCCCGAGATGCACCGCGCGCGTGATGGATTTCGAGCCGAAGCGGTCCCGGACCGTGTCGAGCGTCGAGTCGAGCGCGTCCCTCGGCTTCGTCTCGAAGGGCAAGGCCAGCTGGATCGCGTCGTCCTTCGACAGATTCGTGAGCGCGAGGCCGATCAGGGTGAGGCCCCGTTCGTCGATCAGTGGTCTCGCCGCGGCGAACAGCTCGCGCGCCGCGGCGACGATCGCGCCGGTCTGTTCGGTCGCTTCCAGCAGCGTGTGCGAGCGCGTCGCCTTGGTGAAGTCACCGAATCTCATGCGCAGCACGACCGTCCGGCACACCCGGTGCGCGGCGCGCAGCCGCCGCGCGAGGCGATCGGCCAGCGTCAGCAGCATCGCGTCGAGCTCGGCAGGCGAGCGCGGCCTGCTGCCGAGCGCGCGCTGCGCCCCCATGGACCCGCGACGGCGGCCGGTCCGCACCCGCCGCGGATCGTCGTTGTGGGACAGGGCGTGCAGGTGGGTACCGACGCCACGGCCCAGCAAGCGCACGAGTTCCTTCTCGCCGAACCCTTCCATCTGCCCGACCGTCGTGACGCCGCGCTCGCGCAGCTTCCGCGCGGTCACTTCGCCGACGCCCCACAGCCGTTCGACCGGCAGCGGGTGCAGGAACTCCAGTTCCTTGTCGTGCGGCACGACGAGCAGCCCGTCGGGTTTCGCGACGCCGCTGGCGACCTTCGCGAGGAACTTCGTCCGGGCGACGCCGACGGTGATCGGCAGGCCGACCTGCTCCAGGACGTCCCGGCGCAGTTTCGCGGCGATCCGGCTCGGCGTGCCGGCGATCTTCAGCAGTCCGCCGACGTCGAGGAAGGCCTCGTCGATCGAAATGCCTTCCACCAGCGGTGTCGTGTTGTCGAAGACCTCGAAAACCGCCTTGCTCGCCTCCGCGTAGGCGTGCATCCGCGGCGGGACCACGATCGCGTCCGGGCACAGGCGCCGCGCCTGGCCGCCGCCCATCGCCGTGCGGACGCCGTAGGCCTTGGCCTCGTAACTGGCCGCCAGCACGACCCCTCCGCCGACGATGACCGGCCGCCCGCGCAGGCTCGGGTCGTCCCGCTGTTCGACCGACGCGTAGAACGAATCCAGGTCGGCGTGCAGGATGGGACCCTCGGTCGGCATAGAACATATGTTCGCATCAAGCCGTCCGGGCGGCCAAGCCCCGGATCGGCCGAACCGTCAGACCGGCGAAGGTTCCCTGCGCGAACCGACGCGGGCACGCAGGAAGTCCGTCACCGATCGTCCGCCCGCGAAGCACCAGATCGCGATCACCGGATCGCAGATCGCGCAGCCGAACGAGGAATCGTGCAGGAACGGGATGATCGGGGCGCCCTTGAGATGGTGCACGACGTCCCAGCCGGTGTGCAGGAGCCAGGCGATCCCGACGAACGTCCATGACTCGAGGCCGCGGTAAGCCACGTAGGTCACCACCGCGGCGAACGCGAATTCCCAGATCCCGAGGCCGCCACCGCTGAGATACGCGGCGCCCGCGCCCGCGACCATGATCGCGTTGAAGCGGCGGCGGTGCGGTTCGTGGATGAGCGACATCAGGACGACGTAGGCGAGGCCGACCAGAATCGGCGCGATGATCATCATGGCTCGACGCTAGAACCGGACCGCGTCCGCGCCCAGTGGCGTGAACGACGCCTTCCAACGGGATCCCGCCATCGGCGCGGTAGGTTCCGGATATGCACACCGTCGCCGTGCTCGCACTGGACCAGGTGATCCCGTTCGATCTGTCGACCCCCATCGAGGTCTTCACCAGGACACGGCTGCCGGACGGCGGCGCGGGTTACCGGGTGCTCGTCTGCGCCGAACGGCCGGACGTCGACGCCGGGCATTTCACCTTGCGCGCGCCGTGGGGGCTGGAAGCGCTGCGCGAGGCCGACACGATCATCGTTCCCGGCACGGCCGAACCCGCCCGGCCGGTGCCGCGGGCCGTCCATGACGCGCTCACTGCGGCGGCCGCGGCGGGTACGCGGATCGCCTCGATCTGTTCCGGCACCTTCATCCTCGCCGCCGCCGGGCTGCTCGACGGCCTCCGCGCCACCACCCACTGGCTCGCGGCCGAATCGCTCGCCGAGGCCTACCCGGCGATCGAGGTCGACCCGGCCGTGCTCTACGTCGACAACGGGCAGATCCTGACGTCGGCGGGCGCCGCCGCGGGCCTGGATCTGTGCCTGCACCTGATCCGCCGCGACCACGGCTCCGCGATCGCGGCCGACGCCGCCCGGCTTTCGGTGATGGCGCTGGAACGTGAAGGCGGCCAGGCCCAGTTCATCGCGCTGCGGCATCCCCCGGCACCCCGCGGTTCGGCGCTGGAACCCACATTGCTCTGGATGCAGGAAAATCTCACGCGTGACCTCAGCCTCGCCGACATCGCCGCGCACGCCGGGATGAGCACCCGCACACTGATCCGGCACTTCCGCGAACAGACGGGGACGACACCGCTGCAATGGCTGCACCGGACGCGTATCCGGCAGGCACAGCATCTGCTCGAGACCACGCAGGACGCGGTCGAGCGGATCGGCGCCGAGGTCGGGTTCGGCTCACCGACCTCGTTCCGCGAGCGGTTCAAGCGCACGACGGGGGTCAGTCCCGGTACTTATCGACGCGCTTTCCGTTGAGCCGTAAGAAATTCAGGCGGCCAAGGCGGCTTCGGCGCCGGCACGCACCCTGGCCTGCTCGGCGAACCGCCTTCGGGCGACGACGACTCTGAGCCATCGTTCGGAGCGTTCGGCGTCCAGACCGGAGGTGGCGCGGGCGAGCACTTCGGCGGCGTGCGCGGCGGAATCGATCTCCGCGGCGGCGCCGAGGTAGTCGCCGGACTCGATGAGCTTGTACGCGTGGCGCATCTCGGTCTGCGCGGTCGAGTAGATGGCGTAGGCGGCCAGGTTGTGCGCCAGCGGACCCAGTGAATGCGACATCGGATTCTCCGTCCTTGTCTTCCTTGCCTCTCTACTGACACGTCGAACGGTGGCGCGGCGGTTCGACATGAGCACGGATATTTTTCGAACTTCCCCGCCGGGTTGCGCGAAGTGGCCGCTTCACGACAGCCTGAAGCGCATGCCAGCCCGAGCGGCGTCGTTCCGCAGCGTCTTCGCGGTCGCCGAGTTCCGCCGGATCTGGCTCGCGCATCTGCTCTCGGTCGCCGGTGACCAGCTGGCCAGGGTCGCGCTCACGGTGCTCGTGTTCGACCGGACGTCGTCGGCCGGCTGGGCCTCGGCCGCGTACGCGCTGACTTTCGTGCCCGATCTCCTCGGCGGTGCGCTGGGCGGCGTCGCGGACCGGTTCTCGCGCCGCACGGTGATGGTGGCCACCGACGTCGGCCGCGCGGTCCTGATCGCGCTGATGGCGGTGCCGGGGCTGCCGTTGCCCGCCGCGGCCGCCCTGTTGTTCCTCGTGCAGCTCATGGCCGGACCGTTCTACGCGGCGCGGCAGGCGATGCTGCCGGACCTGCTCGACCCGGACCGGTTGGTCGTCGGGCAGGCCGTCATCTCGTCGACGTATCAAGCCGGGCTCGTGGTGGGGTTCGGCGCGGGCGCCGCCGTCGTCACCGGCCTCGGCGTGCCTGGCGCGCTGCTGATCGACGCGGGCACGTTCGCGCTCTCGGCGCTCATGCTCCGCTTCGGGCTCAGGCGGTACCCGCCCTCGGCCCCACGCCACCACCAGCGCCCGTCGCTGCTCGCGGGCTGCCGTCTGGTCGCCCGCGACCGCAAGCTGCGGTGGCTGCTGCTCATCGCCTGCTGCTGCGGCTTCTACGTCGTCCCCGAGGGCCTCGCCGTCCCGGTCGCCGCCGAACTGGGCGGCGCGGGTGCGCTGCCGTGGCTGCTGGCCGCGAACCCGGTCGGCTCGGTTCTCGGCGGGATCCTGCTGAGCCGGATCCCGCGCGAACGGCAGGTCCGGCTGCTGGGCGCACTGACGGTGATGAGCAGCCTGGTGCTGATCCCGACAGTCTGGGTGTCGGGCCTGGTCCCCATCGTCGTGCTGTGGACGATCTCGGGTGCGTTCTCCGCGCACGACATGATCACCCAGACGCAGTACAGCCTCGCCGCGCCGCCCGACCATCGCGGTCAGGTGATCGGGGTCGCGATCGCCGCGTTGCGCGCGGCACAGGCGGCGGGTATCGCCGTGGCCGGGCTGGTGGCGCAGGTCGTCGCGCCGACCACCGTGGTCGCCGTCGCGGCGGCCGCGGGTGTGGTGGTCGCCGGGGTGGCCGGCGTCGGCTGGTCGCGTGCGGTGTCGTCCCGCCGTGGCCCCGGGGATCACGGGGATCACGTGGGGCCGGTCGGCGGGACGACACCGGTTGGTGAGCACGGTTCCTGACAGCGGCCGGTCATCACGTCCAGTTGTTGTCACGACGGGTCGTCCAGTTGTTGTCACGCACTACGTTCACCTCCCTTCCGAAAATCCGAGCGCACGCCCGTGGGGCAGATCACTCAGGTCCAGTTGTTGTCCCGCATGCTGTTCACCTCCCTCGAAATAGCGATGAACCCGGCAAATCACTCACCAGTTGTTGTCCTGCATCGGTGCACCTCCCTCGTTTCGGTTGGGCTGTCCGGGGGAATTCGCGGCCGCGCTTCTTATCGTCCGGACAACGAGGGTCGTCGCAGTCCCGGTTCGATTACGGTGTAGATCACCGACGGAAGAGGGTGCGTGGACGGACGACTCGGCGGCGCGCGGCGGCGGCTCAGGGCCTGGCACCTGTGGAGCCTGCCGCGACCTGTGCGTTCCTACGTGCTGGTCGTGAATCTCATCGCAGTCCTCTCGACCGCCGCCACGGCCCGGCTGGTCCCGGTCACCGGCACCGACCTGGTCCGTTTCGGCATCTTGACGCTCTGCGCGGCCATCGCGATCGAGGGCACCCGGCAGATCGAACGCCAACGGGAGTACGACAGGGCCCCGTCGGTCGCCTACGTCGACACCAAGGCGGTCTGGAGCGTCGCCGCCGTCATCGCGCTGCCGCCGGTGCTCGCCGCCGCGATGGTCGTCGTGACCTACACCATCGCATGGCTGCGGATCTGGCCACACCAACGGCCGGTCCTACCCCATCGGTGGATCTTTTCCGCCGCGACGGTGCTCTGCGGCACCCAGGCCGCCGTCGTCGTCCTCAGCCTCGGCATGCGCCACTACCCCGGTTCGCCCGACTCCGGACTGCTCGCCGGACTGGGTGACCTCGCCGTCATCATCGTGGCCGCGGCCCTGCGCTGGGCGATCAACACCGTGCTGGTGATGATCGCGATCGCGCTCTCGTCGCCACCGAAGTCGATCGGCGAACTGTTCTCCGGCTTCGGTGACCAGATCCTCGAGGCAGGCGCACTCGGGCTCGGCCTGGTGACGGCCGTCGTGCTCGTACAGGCGAACCCACTGGTGCTGGTCGGGGTCGTCATCGCGCTGGTCGCACTGCACCGCGGGCTGCTGCTCACGCAGTACCGGCGCGACGCGCACACCGACGCCACCACCGGACTCGTCACGAAACGCCGCTGGCGCCAACTGGCCGAGGAACATCTCGGCCGGACGCGCGCGGGCCGCAAACTCGGCGTGCTGTTCCTCGACCTCGACAACTTCAAGACGATCAACGACACCTACGGTCACCCCAACGGCGACCTCGTCCTGCGCGCCGTCGGCGACGCGCTGCGCGCCGAGATCCGCGAACAGGACGTCTGCGGACGGTGGGGCGGCGAGGAGTTCGCGATCGTCATCCCGGACGTCCACAGCGAGGAGACCCTGCGCCAGGTGGCCGAACGGATCCGGCACCAGGTCGCGATGGTCTCGGTCGCGCTGCCCGACCGCGACACGGTGCTGACCGACCTGACCGTGTCGATCGGCGGCGCGCTGTACCCGGCCGCCAACGTCTCCAGCGTCGACGATCTCCTCGTCGCCACCGACACCGCGCTCTATCGGGCGAAGCAAGGTGGCCGCAATCGCGTCGAGTTGGCCCCGCCTGTTCAGTAGGGGCTCGGTGACGGCCTTTCGGTCTCGCCTGGGTGGGGTTGTGTTGCCGGAATTCGGCGATGGTGCACCGGCTTCGGCAGTGGAGACCTGGTGCGAGACTCGCTCAAACCAGGGCACCCCTCGGGAACCAATCCACACGAGAGACTGTCGCCGGAATTCGGCAACAGCGCACCGACTGCCGAGAGCAGAGACCCGTCGCGATACTCACCCAAACCAGAGCACCTCTCGGGAATCAACCTACACACGAGGGTTTCGCCGGAATTCGGCAACGGCGTCTTCGGCTTCGGGGTGGGGAGCTGCCGTGGCTCGCGCAAGCCGGGGCGGCCCTTGGAACCGACCCACCCAGGAGACTGCTGCCGGAATTCGGCAACGGCGTCTCCGGCTCCATGGCGGAGACCTGTCACAAGGCTGGCGCAAACCAGGGCGGTCCTTGGGAACTGCCCCTAGGAGGCTGTTGCCGGAATTCGGCGATGGTGCACCGGCTTCGGCAGTGGAGACCTGTTGCGAGACTTGCCCAAACCAAGGCCCCCTCAGGAACCAATCCACGCAAGAGTCTGTCGCCGAAATCCGGCAACACTCCACCGAATCCATGAGCAGAGTTCTATCTCCAGTCATACCCAAATCAGAGCCGCCTGAAGGCTTTCGCCGAAATCCGGCAATGATTGTGTGGGTCGCATGATCCAGAATTGTCGGTGGCCGGTTGTACGGTTTTCGGCGTGGATACTTACCAGGCGGCGCCGGTGGCGCTTCTCGAGGAACTCACCGATCCTGATCTTGTGGAGTTGGTCAATGCTTCGATAGTTTCGTTGGACGACAAGGATTCTGTGGCTGTGGCGCGGGCGGCGTCGGCGGGGATCGCGCGGTTGGAGGCGGTCCGGTTCCGCGCGTTGGCTCAGCTGAGCCGGCACCGGCAGGGTGCGCGGAGTGTGGTGCAGGAGGTCGCGGTCGAGTTGTCTCTGGTGGACACTCATGCGGGCTCGATGGTCTCCACGGCCGAGGCGTTGACCACGCGCCTGCCCCGCACCCTGGCGTTGATGGACCAAGGGAAACTGTGTGGTTTCGGTGCGATGAAAGTCGCCGCCGCCACCGCCTGGCTCTCGGAGGAGAACGCGCGTGCCGCGGACGCTCTGTTGGAGGATCGGTTGCCGGGCAGGAATGCCGGCCAGATCCGGAAAGCGGCGAATCACGCGGCGGGCACCGTCGACCGTGACGGCGCCGACAAACGCGCCGCGCACCACCGCGAAGGGCGCCGTCTCACCCTGCGGCAGGGCGAGACCGGGGTCGCCTCGATCGAGGTCGAAGACGGGCCGGTCGAGAAGGTCACTGCCGCCTACCGCCGCATCGACCACGAAGCCCGCGCCCTGCGCAAGGATGGGGAGACCCGCACGCTGGACCAGCTCCGCGCGGACATCGCGCTCGATCTCCTGCTCGGCGGCCACGGCGGCGGCACCAGTGAACGCACCGAAGTGTTCCTGTACATGGATTTGTTCACCTATCTCGGGCTGAACAATGAGCCCGCCGAGCTGGCCGGACACGGCCACATCCCCGCGGGGCTGGCCCGCCACATCGCCACCGCACCGGACACCGTCCTGCGCCGCATCATCACCGACCCGCTGTCCGGGCAAGTCCTGGACCTGGGACGGGACCGGTACCGGCCTACGGCAGGTCTGGGTGAGTTTGTGCGGGTGCGGGATCGTGAGTGCCGAAGACCGGGGTGCGGGCGTCCGGCACAGGCCTGCGATCTCGACCATGTAGTGCCGTGGCAGCACGGCGGCCACACCACCGCCGACGACTTGATCGACCTCTGCCGCCGCGACCACCGCCTCAAAGACGAACCCGGCTGGAGCTACCGTCTCACCCCCGACGGCACCCTCACCATCACCACCCCGACTGGACACAGCTACGACAGCACCCCACCACCACTCCACGAACCCCGCCCATAAAGCCCCCAGACCGCCGAACCGCCACCCTTCTGATCCTCGTCGCCAGGAATCGGCAACGGACGGTGCGGTTTCGTGCCTAAGGTCCTGATCAACGACCGGTGAACACCTCTCGGGCACGTTCCCGGCGATGGCCGGCGTGATTTGGCGGCTGGAGAGTGCCGGCTTCCGACCCTTCCCGCAAGGGCGTGTCATGACAACCGCGTAAGCAGCGGCTGGCCCAAGATCGGGTCGCTGAACCCCATCGCCGGAAAACGGCAACGCCTGCCCCCGACACGGCGCCATCACCGAGGAACGACGACAGCTCCCGAACACACCGCACAGCCAGGCCCGCCCCGATGAAACCGGCGTGAACACCTGGTGACACCTCACGCACCCCGGCCACCGAGCTCAGCCCGCGATTGTCCACTTCATCACCTCATTCGCCCCCTCGCCGAGGTGTTCCAGGACACTTTTTGGCGGGTTCCTACAAGACCGGGCCCTCGGCATGCGCCACCGACGACATTCTCGTACCGGCCGGTAAGAGGCAGGCTGTAAGCAGGTACAGGTGACTGTCCCGCGCGTGATCCGGCGGGATGTCGCCTGTTGTGCTGCGTACTTTGGGAGGCTCAGTCGGTGTTCAGTCGTGTCGCCATCGTCAACCGCGGAGAAGCCGCGATGCGGCTCATCCATGCCGTCCGCGAGCTTTCGGCGGAGACCGGACAGCGGATCGAGACCGTCGCTCTCTACACGGATGCGGACCGGTCGGCGACGTTCGTGCGGGAAGCCGACATCAGCTACAACCTGGGTCCCGCCTCGGCGCGTCCCTATCTGGACTTCGCCGTGCTGGAACGGGCGCTGACCGAGACCGGGGCCGACTCGGCTTGGGTCGGCTGGGGTTTCGTGGCCGAGGATCCGGCCTTCGCCGAGCTGTGTGAGCGGCTGGGCGTCACCTTCATCGGCCCGAGCCCGGACGCGATGCGCAAGCTCGGTGACAAGATCGGCGCGAAGCTGATCGCCGAAGAGGTCGGCGTTCCGGTCGCCCCGTGGAGCCGCGGCGCCGTCGCGGATCTCGACGCCGCCATCAAGGCCGCCGACGAGATCGGCTACCCGCTGATGCTCAAGGCGACCGCGGGCGGTGGCGGCCGCGGTATCCGCGTCATCACCTCGGCCGACGAACTCAAGGACGCCTACGAGCGCACCAGCCTGGAGGCGGAGCGCGCCTTCGGCAGTGGTGTCGTGTTCCTGGAGCGCCTGGTCACCGGCGCCCGGCACGTCGAGGTCCAGGTCATCGCCGACGGCCAGGGCACCGCGTGGGCGCTCGGCGTCCGCGACTGTTCGGTGCAGCGCCGCAACCAGAAGATCATCGAAGAGTCCGCCTCCCCGGTGCTGAACCCCGAGCAGGCCGACGAGCTCAAGCGGTCAGCCGAGCGGCTCGCGCTCGCTGTCGGCTACCGCGGCGCCGGCACGGTCGAGTTCCTCTACCACCCTGGCGACAAGCTGTTCGCCTTCCTGGAGGTCAACACCCGCCTGCAGGTCGAGCATCCGATCACCGAGCTGACCACCGGCATGGACCTGGTCAAGGCCCAGCTGCACGTCGCGTCCGGCGGCAAACTCGAAGGTCTCCAGCCCGCCGAAGCCGGTCACGCTGTCGAGGCGCGGCTCAACGCCGAGGACCCCGACCGCGACTTCGCCCCTTCTCCCGGCCGCATCGCGCGCCTGGACCTGCCCGCGGGCCCCGGCATCCGCGTCGACACCGGGGTCAGCGAAGGCGACACGATCCCGGCCGACTTCGACTCGATGATCGCGAAGATCATCGCCTACGGCCGCGACCGCGACGAGGCACTCGGCCGTCTGCGCCGCGCGATGGCGCAGACCACGGTCATCATCGAGGGCGGCGCGACCAACAAGAGCTTCGTCCTCGACCTGCTCGACCAGCCCGAGGTGATCGACGGCAGCGCCGACACCGGCTGGATCGACCGCGTCCGCGGCGAGGGCAAGCTGGTCACCCACCGCCATTCGGCGATCGCGCTCGCGGCCGCCGCGATCGAGGCCTACGAGGACGAAGAAGCCGTTGAGCGCCAACGACTTCTCTCCACCGCGCACGGTGGCCGTCCCCAGGTCCAGCATGAGAGCGGCCGCCCGCTCGACCTCAAGCTGCGCGGCGCCGCGTACCGGGTGAGCGTGGCCAGGATCGGCCACCGCCGGTTCCGCGTCGGCGTCTCCGCGGGCGGCGGCGAAATCCACGCCGCCGACGTCGAGGTCGACCGCTTCGACGAGCACACCGGCCAGATCACCGTCAACGGCACCCGTTTCCGCCTGGTCACCGGCACGCACGGGCCGATCCACCTGGTCGAGGTCGACGGCGTCACCCACCGCGTCAGCCGCGACGAGGGCGGCGTCGTCCGCTCCCCCGCACCCGCGCTCGTCGTCGCGACACCGCTCGAGGTCGGCGCGGAGGTCGAGGCGGGCGCACCGGTGCTGGTGCTGGAAAGCATGAAGATGGAGACAGTGCTCCGCGCGCCGTTCCGCGCGAAGCTGCGCGAGTGCGTTGTCTCGGTCGGCAGCCAGGTCGAGACAGGCGCGCCGCTGCTGCGGCTCGAGCCGCTGGCGGAAGAGGGCGCCGAGGTCGTCGAGGACACCGGCAGCGTCGAGATCGAGCTGCCCGTGGAGCCGGACAGCGCGTCGACGCCGCAGCGGATCGCGCGGGGACAGCAGGATCTGCGCAGTCTCCTGCTCGGCTTCGACGTCGACCCGCACGACGAGCGCCGCACCCTCAGCGCGTATCTGGCCGCCCGTGCCGAAGTCGAGGACAACGGCGACCGCCCGCTGGAGGGCGAGGTCGAACTGCTGACCGTGTTCGCCGACCTCTCCGAGCTGATCCGCAACAAGCCGGCGGGTGAGGAGACCAAGACCGACACCCGGGTGCACAGCGCCCGCGAGTTCTTCCACACCTATCTGCAGAGCCTCGACGTCGAACGCGCCGGTCTGTCGGAGTCGTTCCAGAACAAGCTCAAGAAGGTACTGGCGCATTACGGCGTCAAGGAGCTGGAGCGGACGCCGGAGCTGGAGGAGGCGGTCTTCCGCATCTTCCTCGCCCAGCAGCGGGCCGCTTCCGACGTCGCGATCGTCACCGCCCTGCTGCGGCAGTGGCTCACCGAGGCGCAGCCGTTCGAGGCGATGCGCGAACCGGCGGGCAAGGCGCTGGAGCAGCTCATCGCCGCCACCCAGGTCCGCTTCCCGGTGGTCAGTGACCTCGCGCGCAGCGTGGTGTTCCGCTGGTTCGCCCAGCCGCTGCTGCGCCGCACCCGCGCCGAGGTCTACAGCGAGGTCCGCAAACACCTGCGCCACCTCGACCGGCACCCGGACTCGCCGGACCGCGCCGAGCGGATCGCGAGCATGCAGGCCAGTGCGCAACCGCTGGTCCGCCTGCTCGGGCAGCGGATCGGGCGCCCCGGCACCGACCACACCCCGCTGCTCGAAGTGCTGAGCCGTCGCTACTACGGCAACCGCGCGCTCACCGGCGTCGGGCAGGTCACCGTCGGCGACTGCACCTTCGTCACCGGTGACTACGCCGACGACGGCGAGCGGTTCCACATGGCCACCACCGCCGTCGACCGCGCCGGGCTGCCCGGGGCGATCAAGGCCGTCGCCGATCTCGCCGCCGGACTGCCCGCCGACACCGACGTCGAGGCGGATCTCTATCTGACCTGGGACGACGAGTCGGCCGACGACGACGCGATGGCCGCCGGACTGCGCGAGGTCCTCACGGCCGAGTCGCTGCCGAGCCGGATCCGGCGCATCACCACCACGGTCGCCGGGCACAGCGGCGCGGTGATGCACCACCACTTCACCTTCCGCCCGTCCTCGACCGGCTTCAGCGAGGAACGGCTCATCCGCGGGCTGCACCCGCTGATCGCCCAGCGGATGCAGTTGCAGCGGCTGGCGAACTTCGACCTCACGCGGCTGCCGTCCGGTGACGAGGACGTCTACCTGTTCAAGTGCGTGGCGCCGATGAACCCGGCGGACCAGCGCCTGGTCGCGCTCGCCCAGGTCCGCGACCTGACCCCGTTGCGGGACAACGACGGCAAACTGCTGGCGCTGCCCGCGGTCGAAGGCACCCTGGCCGGTTGCCTCGACGCGATCCGGGAAGTTCAGGCGAAGCTTCCGCCGAAGAAGCGCTTCGACACCAACCGGATCATGCTCTACGTGTGGCCGACCAGTGACCTCACCGGCGAGGAGCTGAACACGGTCGCGCAGCGCGTGCAGCCGTCGACGGCGGGCGCGGGTCTCGAAGAGGTCCAGTTCCTCGGCAGGCAGCGCGACCGCGCGACCGGTGAGGTCACCGAGGTCGCGGTGCGGATCGGCTACGACGTCAGCGGCGGCGTGCAGATGACCCTGTCCGAGCCCACCACCGGGCCGATCCTGCCGCTCGACGACTACCACCAGAACGTCCTGCGCGCCCGGCGCCGCGACACGGTGTACCCGTACGAGCTGACCAAGATGCTCGGTTCGTTCACCGAGTACGACATGGACGACAGCAACACCCTCGTCCCCGTCGAACGGCCGATGGGACGGAACAAGGCGGCGATCGTCGCCGGTGTGGTCACCACGCCGACCGAGCGGTACCCGGAGGGTGTCAAACGGGTGGTGCTG
The DNA here is from genome assembly GCF_055575975.1 of Amycolatopsis sp. NPDC033938. NCBI lineage: Bacteria > Bacillati > Actinomycetota > Actinomycetes > Pseudonocardiales > Pseudonocardiaceae > Amycolatopsis > Amycolatopsis sp. NPDC033938. The sequence continues at coordinate 132,164 of NZ_JBVIRO010000013.1, read as the reverse complement.
CTCGGCGATCCGACGAAGGCGCTCGGCGCGCTGTCGGAGCCGGAGTGCTCGCGGGTGATCGCGGCACTGGACCTCGCCGAGCGGATGCGGGTCCCGCTGGAGTGGTACGCGCTCTCGGCCGGTGCCCGGATCTCGATGGAGTCCGGTACCGAGAACATGGACTGGGTCGCGGCCGCGCTCAAGCGGATCGTGAACTTCACCCAGGACGGTGGCGAGATCAACATCGTGGTGGCGGGGATCAACGTCGGCGCCCAGCCGTACTGGAACGCCGAAGCGACGATGCTCATGCACACCAAGGGCATCCTGGTGATGACGCCGGATTCCGCGATGGTGCTGACCGGCAAGCAGTCGCTCGACTTCTCCGGTGGTGTCTCGGCAGAGGACAACTTCGGCATCGGCGGCTACGACCGTGTCATGGGCCCGAACGGCCAGGCGCAGTACTGGGCGCCGAACCTCGCCGCGGCCCGCGACGTGCTGATGGCGCACTACGACCACACCTACGTGGCACCGGAGGAGTCCGGTCCGCGCAAGGCGGTCACGAGCGACCCGATCGACCGGGACATCTCGTCGTTCCCGCACGCGGCCGTGGACAGCGACTTCACCACGGTCGGCCAGATCTTCTCGCGTGAGGCCAACCCCGACCGCAAGAAGCCGTTCGACATCCGCACCGTGATGCGCGCGCTGTCGGACCAGGACCACCCGGTGCTGGAACGCTGGCCGGGGATGGCCGACGCGGAGACCGCGGCCGTACAGGACGTGCACCTCGGCGGGCGGCCGGTCTGCCTGCTCGGTATCGAGTCGCGTTCGGTGCCGCGCCGCGGCTTCCCGCCCACCGACGGCCCGGACACCTACACCGCGGGCACGCTGTTCCCGCGGTCGTCGAAGAAGGCGGCGCGGGCGATCAACGCGGCCAGCGGGAACCGGCCGCTGGTGGTGCTGGCGAACCTGTCCGGCTTCGACGGCTCGCCGGAGTCGATGCGGAAACTGCAGCTGGAGTACGGCGCGGAGATCGGCAGGGCGATCGTCAACTTCGAGGGCCCGATCGTGTTCTGCGTGATCTCGCGGTACCACGGTGGCGCTTTCGTGGTCTTCTCGAAGGCGCTGAACCCGAACATGACGGTGCTGGCGCTGGAGGGTTCGTTCGCCTCCGTGCTCGGTGGCGCGCCCGCCGCGGCGGTCGTGTTCGCCGGTGAGGTCAACGCGCGGACCGCGGCGGATCAGCGGGTGCGGTCGCTGACCGAGAAGCTCAGCGGGGCGACCGGCGCCGAACGTGCCGCGCTGGCCGCGGAACTGGCCGAGGTCCAGTCGTCGGTGCGGTCCGAGAAACTGGGCGCGGTCGCCGCCGAGTTCGACGGCGTGCACAGCATCGAACGCGCGGTGAAGGTCGGTTCGGTGGACGCGATCATCAGCCCGGCCGAGATGCGGCCGCGTATCATCGAGGCGATCGAACGGGGCCTGGCGAAGCGCTAGCCCTCCCCCTAACGCGCCATGAAAGGTCCTTTCCTTGCAAATTTTGCAAGGAAAGGACCTTTCATGGCGTCGCCGGAGGGGCTAGTCAGCGGGAGGCAGGTCCCCGAAGTCCTCGGGCACGATCTTGTCCAACGCCGCCCGGAACTCCTCCACTTCCCGTTCCTGCTCGACCGGATCGGACGGCACCGTCGGCAGTTCGGCGTCGGGCCCGGATCCCACGATCTCGACCCGCACCGAAGCCACCTCCAGTACCGAGTCGGCCACCTTGATCCCGACACCGGCGCGCAACCCGATCGCGACCGCGTCGCTCGGCCGGGCCGAAATGCGGATATCGGAGTCGAGCACGAGGTCCGCGAAGAAGATCCCGTCGCGCAGCGCGGTGACCTCGACGCCGGTGACGTGGTGCCCGAACGATTCCACCACCTGGCCGATCAGTTCGATCGTGCCGGGGCGCGGCAACTGGATCTTCTCCTGCGCGAGCGCCACCGCGCTCGCCTCGGGCCCGCCGATCGTGATCGCCAGCCAGCGGCGTTCGCCCTCCCGCTCGCGCAGCAGCATCACCGGTGCGGCTTCCGGAGCCAGGACTGCCATCCCCTCGACGTCCATCGGGATCATGCGCGGTACCTCATTCCTTCGGTGAGCCGGTGTCGTCGTCCGCCAACGCCTTGTCCGCCACCACTTCCGAGGGTGCGGGCTGGTCGCGGCGCTGGAACGGGGTCGTATGGCCCTCGGCGCGCAGCCGCGGGATCATATGCGGATAGTGCAGTTCGAACGCCGGCCGTTCGGACCGGATCCTCGGCAGGTCGAAGAAGTTGTGCCGGGGAGGCGGGCAGGTCGTCGCCCACTCCAGGGAATTCCCGTGTCCCCACGGGTCGTCGACCTCGACGACTTCCCCGAACCGGTAGCTGCGGACGACGTTCCAGAGGAACGGCAGCACCGACGCGCCGAGCAGGAACGCGCCGATGGTGGAAATGGTGTGCAGCAAGGTGAAACCGTCGGTGCTCAGGTAGTCGGCGTAGCGGCGCGGCATGCCCTGGTTACCGAGCCAGTGCTGGACCAGGAACGTCGTGTGGAAACCGATGAAGGTGGTCCAGAAATGCAGTTTCGCGAGCCGCTCGTCGAGCAGGCGTCCGGTCATCTTGGGGAACCAGAAGTAGATCCCGGCGAATGTGGCGAACACGATCGTGCCGAACAGCACGTAGTGGAAATGCGCCACCACGAAATAGGTGTCGTGGATGTGGAAGTCCAAGGGCGGCGCGGCGAGGATGATCCCGGTCAGCCCGCCGAGCAGGAACGTCACCATGAACCCGATCGACCACAGCATCGGTGATTCGAAGGTCAGCTGCCCCTTCCACATGGTGCCGATCCAGTTGAAGAACTTGATCCCGGTCGGCACCGCGATGAGGAAGGTCATGAAGGAGAAGAACGGCAGCAGCACCGCGCCGGTGGCGAACATGTGATGTGCCCAGACTGCGAAGGACAGCGCAGTGATCCCGATCGTCGCGAACACCATGAGTTTGTAGCCGAACAGCGGTTTCCGGCTGAACACCGGGACGATCTCGGTGATGATGCCGAAATACGGCAACGCGACGATGTACACCTCGGGATGGCCGAAGAACCAGAACAGGTGCTGAAACAGGATCGCCCCGCCGTTGGCCGGATCGAAGACGTGCGCGCCGAGCCGTCTGTCCGCTTCCAGCCCGAACAGCGCCGCGGTGAGGATCGGGAAGACCGCCAGGATCAGGATCGTGGTGAACAGGATGTTCCAGGTGAACAGCGGCAACCGCCACATGGTCATCCCCGGCGCGCGCAGGCAGAGGATCGTGGTGACCATGTTGACCGCGCCGAGGATCGTCCCGAGCCCGGAGACGATCAGGCCCATGATCACCAGATCGGCGCCGACACCCGGCGTGTGCGCGGCGCTGGAGAGCGGCGTGTACATCGTCCAGCCGAAGTCCGGCGCGCCGCTCGGCGTGACGAACGAGCTGAGCACCATCAGCCCGCCGAAGAGGTAAAGCCAGTAGGAGAACGCGTTCAGTCTCGGGAAGGCGACGTCCGGTGACCCGATCTGCAGCGGCAGGATGTAGTTGGCGAAGGCGAAAAGGTTCGGTGTCGCGTACAGCAGCAGCATGATGAGGCCGTGCATGGTGAACAGCTGGTTGTACTGCTCCTGCGACAGGAACTGCATACCCGGCCTGCCCAGTTCGCCGCGCATCAGCAGCGCCATGAACCCGCCGGCGAGGAAGAACCCGAACGAGGTGCACAGGTAGAGCAGGCCGATCGTCTTGTGGTCGGTGGTGCGGATGACGCTGAGGAACACGCTGCCCTTGGGGGCACGACGGCGTCCGCCGAAGCGGACGGCCTCCGGCCGGGGCGATGTCTTCACGGCGGTCATGGCCACTCCCAGCACGAGGACACACCTTCTGACAGCTGGTACCCCTCCAGGAGAGTCCCTACACACCGGCTTTTCAAGAGCTGGTGGCCGATTCGCCCGTTCGCTTCAGCCGCGGGTACTCCGGGACCGGACGGCGAGCGCCAGCAGCGCGGCGGCCGGTCCGGCGAGGCGCCGCCCGGCGGGCCACACCGCCCGCAGTTCCCGGCCGAAATCGACACCCTCGACCGCGACCTGGACGAGCCTGCGGTCGGCGACGTCCCGCGCGACGTCGAGTTCGCTGATCACCGCCGGTCCCGCGCCCGCGACAACGGCGTTGCGGACCGCGGAGGCGGATCCCAGCTCCAGCAACGGTTTCGCCGGGCCGACGCCTGCCTTGCGCAACGCGGTGTCCACGGTTTCCCTTGTCCCGGAACCCGGCTCGCGGACCACCAGCGGCGTGACCGCCAGTTCGGCCGCGGTCAGCGGCCGTCGCCGTCGCGCCCAGGGATGGCTTCCGGCCACGACGAGGACCAGCCGATCGGTGGCCACCCGCTTGGCCGAAAGACCGGGCAGCGCGCCGGGCGACTCGACGAAACCGAGGTCGACCTTGCCCTCCCTGGCCAGTTCGGCGGCCTGGTCGGAGTTCGTGACCTCCAACCCGAGGTAGAGCCCCGGATTCCCGCGTTTGAGTTCGCCGATCCAGCCCGGTACCAGGTGTTCGGCCAGCGTCATGCTCGCGGCGACACGCAGTTGCGCCTCGTGCTGGGTGCGCAACGCTTCGGCACCGTCGAGGAGCCCGTCGAGTTCGGCGAGCACGCGGTGGGCCCAGCCCGCGATGACCCGGCCGTCGGGGGTGAGCGCGGATCCGCGCCGGGTGCGGTCGACCAGCACCAGCCCGAGCCGTCGTTCCACTGTGGACAGCCGTTTGCTCGCCGACGGCTGTGCGATCCCGAGCCTGGCCGCGGCCTGCCCGATACTGCCGAGCTCGTCCACGAGCACCAGCAGGCGCAGGGAGTCCAGATCGGGTGTGGTCATAGCCGGAGTCTATGACCTACCCCTCGTATTCCCCGCTACCGAGGCCGACCCGTCGCGGCGATGCTCGAACCATGAGCACCACGCACGCGAGACCGACCAAGCCCTACTTGACCGCTTTGGCCATCACCGGCGCCGGAGTGGCCGCCGCGTACCTGGTCGGCACCGCGGTCCCGGTCGTCAGCGCGCTCACCATCGCCGTCGTGCTCGGCATCCTCACGGGCTCGCTGCCCGCGCTGTCGGACGAGACCCGGAAGGCGATCTCCGGCGTCACCAAGAAACTGCTTCGCGCCGGCGTCGTGCTGTTGGGTCTGCAGCTCTCGCTCCCGTCGGTGCTGGCGCTCGGCCCCGGCACCCTGCTCGCCGTCGTGCTCACGGTGGGCGTCACTTTCCTCGGCACGATCGGCCTCGGCAGGCTCATCGGCGTGCCACGCGGGCTGGCGATGCTGGTCGCGACCGGGTTCTCGATCTGTGGCGCGTCGGCGATCGCCGCCATGGAAGGCGTCGTCGAACGGGAGGACTCCGACGTCGCGACCGCGGTCGCGCTGGTCACCTTCTACGGCGGGCTCGCCATCGCGGCCGTCCCGCTGCTCGGCGGCTGGCTGCGGCTCGACGCGGTCCGTATCGGCGAATGGGCCGGGCTCAGCGTGCACGAAGTCGCGCAGGTCGTCGCCGCGGCGACGCCGGCGGGCAGCGCCGCCGTCGCGGTCGCCATCGTGATCAAGCTCAGCCGGGTGGTCCTGCTGGCGCCGATGGTCGCCGCGGTCGGCGTGCACGAACGCCACCGCCCCGCCGACGGCGGCAAGCGTCCGCCGCTGGTCCCGCTGTTCGTCATCGGTTTCCTCGCGATGGCCGCCGTGCGCAGCACCGGGATCGTGCCGGGCGTCGCGCTCGACGTCGCCAAGGTCGCCTGCACGCTGCTGCTGGCCGCGGCGCTGTTCGGCCTCGGCTGCGCGGTCCGGATCGGCACGCTGATCCGGACCGGGGGCCGCGCCCTGCTGCTCGGTCTGCTCTCCACCCTGCTGGTCGGGACGACCGCGCTGGTCACGCTGGCCGTGCTCGGCTGAGCACGGCCACCGCGAGCAGCGCCACGACGCCGCCCGCGAGCATCACCGCCGGGACGGACACCGCGTCGACGACGAATCCGCCCAGCAGCGCGCCCGCCGAGAGGGTCGCTTGGAACGACGAGGTGAACAGCACCGACGCCGCCTCGGGAGCGTGCGGGGCCGCCTTCGCGAACCACGTGCCTGAGCAGACCGGGACCGCCCCGTAGGCGAAACCCCAGAGCACCAGCAGCGCCAGCGCGCCTGCCGGGGACTCCCCGAGGAGCGGCAGCGCACACGTCGCCACGCCGATCGACCCCGCCGCGGCGAGGAAGGTCAGCCGGAGATCGCGGGCGATCGCCGCCCCCGCGACGAAATTGCCCGCGATCCCGGCGGTGCCGTAGACGAGCAGGAAGACGGTGATCGGCTCCGGGCTCACCCGGGTCACCTCCCGCAGAAGCGGCGTGACGTAGGTGTAGGTGCCGAAATGAGCGAGCACGACCAGCAGGGTGACGAGCAGGCCGAGCCGGGTCGCCCGCTCGCGCGTCAGCTCGCGCAGGACGCGGAGGCGGGTGGCAGCCACCGGCGGCAGCGAAGGCAGCGTCACGGCGAGCAAGGCGAGGACACCGATGGTGAAGACGCCCATCATGGCGAAGGCCGCCCGCCAGCCGAACAGTTCACCGACGAAGGTCCCCGCCGGCACGCCGAGAACCGAGCCGAGCGGCACGGCCGAAAAGATCACCGCGGTCGCCGTACCCGCCCGTCCGGGGCCGACGAGCCGCGCGGCGAGCCCGGAACCGATCGCCCAGAACGCGCCGATCACCAGCCCCACCAGGATCCGGGAGACCAACACCGCCCAGTAGGCCTGCGCGGTCGCCGCGACGACGTCGGCCAGCGCCAGCACCGCCATCAAGGCGCACAACAACGCCCGCCGGTCGATCCGCCCGGCGGCGACGGTGACGGCCGGGGCGGCGAGCGCGGCGAGGAAGCCGGGCAGGGTCATGGTCAGGCCCGCCGTCCCCGGCGTGATCCGGAAGTCCTCGCCGATCGGGGTCAGGAGGCCGATCGGCAGGATCTCCGTGGTGACGAGGGAGAAGATCCCCAGCGTCACCGCGAGGACGGCGAGCCATCCCTTCAGCGGGGTCCGGGCGGAGGTGTCGAGGGTCGAGGCGGTCATAGGCCCCAGCCCATCACCGCGCGGACACCGCGGTCTGGCGGAATCGCGACGTGGCTGTGGAGCTAGTTACGCGAGCGCTGGGTCACCACGATGCAGGCGACCACGATCAACGCCGTCACCGGCGCGGCCGCCGGAAGGTGCTCGCCGAGCAGCAGGACCGCCCAGACCAGGGTCAGCAGCGGCTGCGCCAGCTGCAGCTGGCTCGCCCGCGCGACCCCGATCTCGGCCATTCCCCGGTACCAGACGAAGAATCCGCCGAACTGAGAGATGAGCGCTACGTACACCAGGCCGATGATCGCCTCGCCGCCGAGCTGCAGCGGTTCGGTCACCGACCCGAAGACCGTGAGCGCGGCGGTGACCGGCAGCGCGAGGACCAGCGCCCAGGCGATCACCTGCCAGCCGGCCATTTCCCTGGCCAGCCTGCCGCCCTCGGCGTACCCGAACGCGCACAGCACGAGCGCGGCGAACAGGAACAGGTCCGCTGTGGACAGTCCGCCACCGCTCTGGCTCACGGTGAACACCACCACCGCGAGCGCGCCCACCGCGGCGGCGAGCCAGAACCGGCGGGACGGCCGGTGCCCGGTGAGCCTCGACGAGACGATGGCGGTGGCCATCGGCAGCATGCCGATCACCACCGCGGAATGCGCCGTCGACGACGTCTGGAGGGCGAGGGTGGTCAGGGTCGGGAACCCGAGGACGCAGCCGATGGCGACCACGGCCAGACCGCGCCATTGTCCGCGCTTCGGCAGCGGGACCCGGAACGCGCGGAGAAAGGCGGCGGCGACGAGTGCCGCCAGGACGCACCGCGCCCCGGTGGCGGTCCACGGGCCGAAACCCTTGAGCGTCCAGACGGTGGCGGGGAACGTGAACGAGAAGGCGAAGACACCCAGCGCCGCCAGCACGGTCCCGGAGCGGACCGCTACTGCCCGATCTGCGATAGCGCTATCATCCAGTCTCATGTCCGATGGTAGCAGCGTCGCCAGCCTGGTCACACAGCTGCGTTCCGAGCTTGAGCGCTATCCGATCGACGGAAAGCTCCCGTCCAGCCGGGAGCTCGTCCGGCAGCTGAAGGTGAGCCCGGTGACGGTGTCGCGCGCCATCGCCGCGCTGGTCTCGGAAGGTCTGGTGATCACGCGCCCCGGCGCCGGTGTCTTCCGCGCCCCGCCGCGTCGCGAGTCGGTGGTGACCGGGGATGTCTCGTGGCAGGAGGTGTCACTGAGTTCGCAGTCCGGTCTCCGCGCGATCGACGCGACCGGGGTGCTCACCGCGCTGAGCGATCCGCCGTCGGGCGTCATCGACCTCAATGGCGGCTACACGCATCCCAGCCTGCAACCGGAACGGGAACTCGCGGCGGCGTCGGCAAGGGCCGGCCGTCGCCCCGGCGCGTGGACCCGGCCGCCGATCTGCGGTCTGCCCGAACTGCGGGCCTGGTTCGCCCGCGACATCGGCAGTCCGGTCAACGTCGAAAACGTCCTGGTCACCGCGGGCGGGCAGAGCGCGCTGACCACCGCGTTGCGCGCGCTCGGTGCCCCCGGCGCGCCGGTGCTGGTGGAATCGCCGACCTACCCGGGGATGCTGGCCATCGCGAGGGCGTCGGGGCTGCGGCCGGTCCCGGTGCCGATCGACCGCGACGGCGTCCGGCCCGAACTGCTCGCGGACGCCTTCCGCGACACCGGCGCGCGGCTGTTCGTCTGCCAGCCCGCGTTCCAGAACCCGACCGGCGCGGTCCTGTGCGCCGAACGCCGGGCCGAGGTCCTGCGGATCGCCCGTGACGCGGGCGCCTTCGTCATCGAGGACGATTTCGCGCGGCTGATGGCGCATCCCGGCAGTCCGGCTCCTCCGCCACCGCTCGTGGCCGACGACCCCGACGGCGTCGTGGTGCACATCCGGTCGCTCACGAAACCCGCGTCACCGAGCCTGCGGATCAGCGCGCTGGCCGCCCGCGGCCCGGCACTGGAGCGACTGCGGGGACTCCACGCCGTCGAGAGCTTCTTCGTACCCCGGCCACTGCAGGAAACCGCGCTGGAACTGGTGAGTTCTCCCGCCTGGACGCGCCACCTGCGGACGCTCGCCGCCGCGTTGCGCGAACGCCGCGACGTCGCCGTCTCGGCATTGCGGGAGTTCCTGCCCTCGTGGCGCGCCGTCCCGGTCCCGACCGGCGGCTATCACCTGTGGCAACCGCTACCCGGATCCGCCGACGAAGTGACGTTGACCAGCGCCGCTTTCCGCGCCGGAGTAGCGATCACCCCCGGCAGGCTCTACTTCGCGGCCGAGGCGCCGGGGCCCTATCTGCGCCTGAGCTACGTCAGCACCGCGACCGGCGCGCAGGTTCGGGACGGTATCCGACGCCTTTCCCAGGCGTACCAAGAGCTCCCCGGTTAACCCCCGGCGCGGTCTGCTCGTACCATCGCCCACGGAGGCGACGAGAAGGCATGACACAGCCGGCGGCGGAGCCGCACGATTCACCCGGCAGGCTCTGGGAGCTGCTCGACGACGTCGAGCGCAAGGCGCTGCGCGCCGAAGCCGAGCTGCGCCGGTACCCGGCCGGGACGGTGATCATCCGCGAGGGTGACCGGTCGGACTGGGTGCTGATCCTGATGACCGGACGGGTCAAGATCACGTCGGTGTCCACCGGCGGTTACGACGCCGTGCTGGCCGTGCGCGACCCCGGCGACATCATCGGTGAGATGGCGTCGATGGACGGCAGCCTGCGGTCGGCGACGGCGGTCGCCGTCGAACCGGTCACCGGGCTGTGGCTGTCCGCGCGGTCGTTCAACTCCGTGCTCCGCAGGCACGCCGGTATCTCCGTGGTCCTGCTCCGGATCATCACCTCCCGGCTGCGTTACGCCAATTCGCGTCGCACCGAATTCGGCGACAGCACCGCCGCCGAGCGGATCGCCGCGATCCTGGTCGACCTCGCCGAGCGCTACGGCGTCCCCGTCCCCGACGGCACCCTGATCGCGTTGCGGATCAGCCAGCGTGACCTGGCCGGTCTCGCGTCCGCGTCGCGGGAAGCGGTCGCCCGGACACTGCGGACCCTGCGCGCCGACGGACTGCTCAGCACCGGCCGCCAGCGGCTGGTCGTCCGGAGCCTGAACGACCTCAGGCAGCTCGCGCCCGACGACCACTGAGCCGCCACGGCAGGCCGAAGTGCCGCTCCACGCGTGCCCCGGTCACCGAGAACAGTTTCCGCACGCGTGGCTCGTTCTCCGGATCGAAGTCCGGCGTGGTCTCGATCACCGTCGCGAGTTCGCGGATGAGCCTGTCCGCGGCCGATCCCGGCACCAGCAGCACCCGCACCGGCGCGAGGCTGCGCACGGCCGGGGGCGGCGCGATGAGGTCGACCCTGGCGCGGACCAGGCCGGTGAGCCTCGCCAGCCAGAGGAAGCCGCCCGCCGCCGCCCAGGCGATGAGTTCCGCGAGGATGACCGGCGACAGGATCAGCGCCAATCCGGCCGCCTGACCGACGGCGAAGCCCAGCATCAGCCAGTCCTCGAAGCCCAGGCGTTCTTCGGCGCCGGACCGGCCCCGGTGCCGGGTGAACGACACTTCCCGGTAGCGCTCGCTCTCGGTGACGATGGCGAGCGGGCGGATCCGGCGCAGCCACGGCGCGAACCGGCGCACGATCAGCCACTCGCCGCCGTCGGAATCGGTCACCCGCATCGCACTCCCCCTTCCCGGTGACCGGATCCTGGCATAGATCGCCGGTCGTCATACGGCGACCCGGGGAGTCCGGCGGCGGAGCAGGGTGCGATGCCGCTCCACCTGCGCACCGAAGCGAGTGAGCACCTCGCGCACGACCGGATCGCCGGGGTCGAACATGACGCGATCGCGGAACAGGCCGCCCAGTTCGGCGACCAACGGGTCGGCGAGGTCTCTGTGGACCTTCAGGATCGTCAGCGAGACAAGGCCGTTCCGATCCTTGTTCCAGCCGGCGACATCGACCCGCTCCGGTGCCTTCCGGAACCACCGGACGGCCTGTGCGACGGTCCCCGCGACGACCTGCGCCAGCATCTCCAGCAGCCGAACCGGCACCAGCACCAGCCCGAAGAGCAGATAGAACAGGCCTTCGACGAGCCCTTCCAGGAGCCCCACCACGCCCAGCAGTCCGTAGACCGCCTTCTCCACGGGGCCGCCCGCGTCGCCTTCACGACTGTCCTTGCGGTCATTGGGCAAATCGTTGAGATACAGCGTCCAGTCCGCTGTGATCTTGTAGTGCCGGTAGCCGCCCTTGAGCAGCGCGAAGGGCTGTACCCACCGGCGCCACGGCGCGAAACGGCGAATGATCTCCCACTGACGCCCCTCGGGATCGATCACCTTCATTCGGCCCTCCCCTTTCCGATGTCACGCCGTGGCCGGCTGAAGGAACTTTGACAGAAGACGGTCTCTCGTTCTGCGTCACCTGACACAGAACGCGAAACCGGGTTGTACGCGCCTTGTACGACAGGGAGGGACGCTGCTGTCCCGTCACCCGGAATCGAATCCAGGACGGAGCACTCCCGTGAAGATCACTCGCGTCGCACAGGGCCTGTTCGCGGCCCTCGTCGCCATCGCGGCGGTCGGCGCCATCCCGGCCACCTCGCTCGCCGCTCCCACCGCGACGGCCGCCGTCGGAAACACGGTGGTGTACAAAGAGAAAACAGAAGGTTACGACTGTTTCAGAATCCCCGCCGTGGTCAAGGCGAACAACGGCGATCTGCTCGCGTTCGCCGAAGGCCGCAACGGCGGCGCCAGCTTCTGCAACGACAGCGGCGACATCGACCTCGTCGTGAAACGCTCCACCGACAACGGGAAGACCTGGAGCGCGCCGAAGATCGTCATCGAAGGTTTCGGTGACACCAAAGGAAATCCCACGCCGATCGTGATTCCCTCCACCGGGCGGATCGTACTGCTGTCGGTGATGGAATGCGTCAAGAATCCCGACTGCAACCGGATTCCGCGTGTTTCGATCAGCGACGACCACGGCCAGACCTGGACCGCGCCCAAGGTGCTCACCACCCAGCTCGGGTTCAGCACCGCGCCGGGATGGCTCGCGACCGGCCCGTCGCACGGCATCGTCCTGACCCGCGGCGCGCACGCCGGCCGGATCGTCGCCGGGATGAGCTACACCATCGACGGGAAGAACAGCGGCGCGCTCGTCTACAGCGACGACCAGGGCATCACCTGGAAGCGCGGTGCCACCGACACCCCGGCGACGTCGGCCGCGCTGAACCCGCAGGAGATCAGCGTCACCGAACTGCTCGACGGCCGGATCTACGCCGCGGCGCGTAACCAGGCCAACAACGACGACAAATGCCTCAGCGGTGGTGCGAGGAACCGCGCCTACGCCATCAGTTCCGACGGCGGGGCGAGCTTCTCCACCAAATTCACCTTCGAGGAGGACCTGATCACCCCGGTCGTGCAGGCCTCGACCGCGCGGATGACCGCGACCGACAAGGCGGGCAAGTACAACCGGATCCTGTTCGCCGCACCCTCGGTCTGCGACCGCCGCAAGGAACTCGTCGTGCGATCGTCGTTCGACGAAGGCGCGAACTGGCAGGGCAACTCCGCCGGGACGCTGGTGTGGAACGGCGACGCCGCGTACTCCGACATGGTCCAGCTGTCCTCGGGTTCGGTCGGCGTGCTGTACGAGGCGGGCCCGGCGGGCAACGCCAACGAAACCATCCGCTTCTCGACCGTGACCGAGACGACGCTCGGCGCCCCGGTGTGCGGCGGCGGATACGGCGTCATCGATTCGGCCCCACTCGGGACGGCGGGCACGGTTTACCTGTCCTACAACGCTTCCAACGGGCAGAACTGTGTCAGCACGATGAAGAGCACGGCCGCGGGCACCGCGACGGCGACGTCGGCCTACCTCGAGGTCCAGGGCGCGTCCCGGATCACCGACTCCGGCTCGTTCGCGTGGTTCGCCGGTCCGGTCCGCGCCTCCGCCGCGGACAAATGCGTCCGGTGGGGCGGTTCCGCGGGCGGCGTCACGTACAACAGCCCGTCGGAACACTGCGGCTGAGCACCGGGTCCCGTAAGTGGTGATGATGGTTGGGGCCAAGGGGTCTTAGGTGCCTACTGAAGGTGGCGGTCAGGTGGCCGCGTAAGTCCGTGAAGGCCTCCTTGCCTACCCTGAAGGGAGGGAAGGAGGCCTTCACGGACTACGCGAGCCATCCGCGGCCTCAGCAACACCACCAGCACCAGTAGTCACAGCGGCTGCGCGTGAAGGCCCCCTTCCCTCGGCTCAGCCGAGGAAACTCGACCTTCACACCTTCCCCAGGTACAGGATGGGCCCCTTCCTTGCGCCAGGCGCAAGGAAGGGGCCCATCATCCACTCACGAGGTCAAGCGCGACGCGAGACCCACCAGAGCCTTGCTCCCAGCACCACCGCGACCGCGGCGGAGGCGGTGAGCCACCAGAACGTCGCCCGGAACGCCGTCTCAGTCCCCGACGGCAGCAGGTTCGCGAGTACGACGGCGAACAGCGCCGTTCCCGCCGCGCCGCCGACGCGGCTGACGATGTTGATCTGCGCGGCGGCGTCGGGCATCTGTTCCTTGGTGACGGCCGCGTATCCGGCCGTCGTCGCGGGCATCAGCAGGAAGGCCACGGCGAATCCCCTGGCCAGCAACAGGATCTGCACGACGACGCCGTCCGGAGGGAAGCCGCCGATGGCGAACGGAACCGTGGTGGCGAGTGTCGCGACACTCCCCCATGCCGCGATGAGACCCGCACCGTAGCGGTCGGTGAGCCGCCCGGAGATCGGCAGCGCGATCGCGGTGCCGACCCCGAGACCCATCAGCAGCAGTCCCGTCTCGACGACGCCGTTTCCGCCAAGGACCTGAAAGTACAGCGGCAGCAGGAAAAGCGCGCCGAACAACGCCGGTGCGGCGAAGAAGGACAGGACGGCGGCCGCGGTGTAGACCCGGCTCCGGAACAGGGTCAGATCCATGACCGGGTTCTCGCGGCCCCACGAGCGCCGGACGAACAGCGCCAGCAGTACGACCCCTGCCACGAGGGGCACCAGCACACTCGCGCCGAATTGCTCGCCGCCCTCACCCCACGTGGTGAGCCCGTACAGCAACGCCGGGATCGCCGCGGTCACCAGGAGGAAGCCGAGCCAGTCGGGACGCGTCGCCGCACCCTTCTCGCCACGGGGAACCAGGCGCAGCCCGAGTACCAGCGCGATCACTCCGACCGGGATGTTGATCAGGAACAACCATTCCCACGACAGGGCGCGCAACAGGACACCGCCGAGAAGGGGACCGAACGTCGGGCCGACGCTCATCACGATGCCCAGCGTTCCCATGACCCGGCCGAGCCGGGCGGGTCCGACGGCCTGGCCGAGCACCGTTTGCCCGGCCGGCAGGAGCAGTCCGGCGGCGAGGCCCTGCAGCACGCGCAACCCGATCAGCCAGCCGATGTTCCCGGCGAGCGCGCACAGCACCGAAGCCACGGTGAACGCCGCCAACGAAACCAGCCAGACCCGGCCGGCGCCGAACCGACGGCTGAGCCAGCCGCACAGCGGCAGCGCGACCGCGAGCGCCACCAGGTACGCGGTGAAAACCCATTGCACGGAAGCGATTCCGGCGCCGAGTTCACGGGTGAGCGTCTCGGCGCCCACCGCGAGGACCGTGGTGTCCAGCATGGTCATGAACGCGCCGAGCACGATCACCCAGGCCATCCGCCAGGCCTCGGCCGGAACCTTGTCCGGCGGCGGGGCCGCCTCCGCCCGCCGTTCAACCGAAACAGCCATCGGGATGTTCTCCTCACGTGCCCGGGGAGCTTGACCCGGCTCACGCTAAGACCTCCAGCTAACTTGAGGTCAAGCGAAGAACATCCGCGTCACTTCGGCGGACGCAGCCGCGGGGAAAGTTTGGTGAGCGCCAATTTCTCCAGCTGACTGGAGATTTCCGCGAGCCCGGCGTCGAACCGGTCCAGGTCCACACCACGTTCGGACAACTCGTCGCGGACGTGCTTCTCGACCTTCGCCCAGTCGTTGCGATACCGGGTGGCGAGTTCCTTCCACGGCACGCCCGCCAGTTCGGCGGCGAGGTCGCGGTCATAGGTGAGCACCCCGCGCTCCATCAGGTACGCGATGCCCGGGTAGCCGAGATATCCCTGCCAGTACGACCCGTTGTCGTTGGCCGTGATCGACCCCGCGGCCGGATCGTGGCGCACGTCGTAGGTCTTCGCCTTGTCCGACGACGCGACGCGTGCCGTGTCACCCTCGACCTCGACCCGCCCGTCGGCCACCGCGCCGAGTGCCTCGTAGATCTTGATGACCGGGGACGGTTTCCATTCCGCGGCCACTCAGCCCTCCAGTCGTTCGAGCAGGACGACGTCCACGGTGTCGCCCTCTTCCTTGCCGATCGCCTTGCGCACGTCGGCCTTCACCGGGAGCTTGTGGGTGCCGTCGCCCAGCGCCATGAACGAACTCCGGAACGGATGCCCGTCGATGGTCCCGCGCACCTTGACCAGCCCCTTGGTGCCGAAGAACTCGGCGGAACCGGGCATGACCACGTACGTCCAGCCGCCCTTCTCCGGGCTCTTGAGCAGTGTCGCGGTGAACTGTTTGTCCATGGCGGCACCATACGACAGGGCACCGACAAAACCGTCTTTCAAAGTGCGACCCGGCCCGGCCGAAGGCCCCGCTATCGCGGACGCGGGTTCACCAACAGACACTCAAAGTGCGACCCGGGTACGCACGCGGCGGCCGACGTCGCGCGCCCAGGTCCGGATCGACGGCCAGTCACGGAAGTCGCCCGCCCAGGGGCCCGCGGCCATGATCTTCCAGAACAGGCCCCGTGCGGTGGCCGGGGTGAGCCTGCCGCCGAAGGTGGCCGTGCGCTCGGCGTCGATCCGCGCGGCGAGCAAGGCGACCCCGGCGGGCAGGCTGACCCGTTTGCCCGCGGCGAGCGGCCCGCACGGCCCGCTGTGGAACAGCCACACCGGGCGGTTCCGGAGCGCTTCCTCGTGTTCGGTGAGCAGGCGCACCGCCTCCGGCCGCCAGC
The DNA here is from genome assembly GCF_055575975.1 of Amycolatopsis sp. NPDC033938. Taxonomy (NCBI): domain Bacteria; kingdom Bacillati; phylum Actinomycetota; class Actinomycetes; order Pseudonocardiales; family Pseudonocardiaceae; genus Amycolatopsis; species Amycolatopsis sp. NPDC033938. Next base: position 116,072 of record NZ_JBVIRO010000013.1, on the reverse strand, counting down.
GCCGGTGGTACAGCGCGCTCCCGACGATCACCGCGCCGTACGGTTCGACGTCCTCGACCTCGGCGGCGTCCAGCAGATCGGCCGTCAGGCCGATCTCCCGCAGCTCGGCGGCGATCACCTCGGCGATCTCCCTTGTCCCGCCCGATTGCCCGGCGTGGGCGACGAGTACTGCGGTCATGTCCCCATTGTCCGCGCGGCCGCAACCCGTGCCGCCGTCCGGCCCATCGACACGCCGCATTCGGTTCACCTCTTCACCCGTCGGGGGCGTCACTCACCCCGGTGGCAGGAAAGCCGGTCTCAAGGCCGGGTCGGGTTCGTCGTAGTAACGGTGGAACACCGCGGTCTGCCCGCCGGACAAGGGCGGGACGATCCAGCTCCACTCCGCCTGGCAACGGCGGCCCGCGCGTTCTTCCTTGGCGATATGGGTGAGGAACCGCCGCGATTCGGTGTGGTGGTCGGCGATGGTCACGCCCGCCGCGTCGAAGGAATGCTGGACAGCCAGCGTCAGTTCCACCAGTGCGCGGTCGCGCCACAGGGTGCGCTCCGACGCCGTCGAAAGGCCCATCAGGTCGGCGATCACCGGCAGCAGGTCGTAGCGGTCGGCGTCGGCGAGGTTGCGCGCGCCGACCTCGGTGCCGAGGTACCAGCCGTTGAACGGCGCGGCGGGGTAGGTGATCCCGCCGATCTCCAGGCGCATGTTGCTGATCGCCGGTACCGCGTGCCAGCGCAGCCCGAGGCCGGCGAACCACCGATGGTCGGGATGCGACAGCGGGACCTCCAGCACGGCGTCCGACGGCAGCCGGAACAGGCGCCTCTCCCCCGCTTCGGATTCGATGAGCAGCGGGAGCACGTCGAACGAGCCCTTGCGCTCGGGCGGGCGCCAACCGTGCGCCTGGACGGACTCGGTGAAGTCGGCGTAGCGCGGATCGCCCAGCACCGAGCCGTCGCTGAGCCGATAACCGGCGTACCGGATGAGCTGGTCGTTGTGGATCTTCGGCCCGGGCCCGGCCGGACCGTCCGGCGCGAACACGGTGACGGTCGAGCGGATCCGGCCGCCCCGGGTCGCCTCACGCAAATGGGTGACGCATTCCTCGGCGATGGCGGCCGCGCCGGTGACGTCACGACGGTCTCGCACCTTCAAGCCCTGCCAGTACAGCCTGCCGATGCAGCGCGCGGAGTTCCGCCAGGCCACCCGTGCGCCGAACTCGACTTCGGCCGTGGTGTGGCGATAGGTGCCGGTCTCGTGGATCTCGGCGCGGACCCGGTCGAGCCGCTCGCGCAGCCGCGCTTCCCCGCCGCCCTCTTCGGTATGGAAGAGCCGGAGAAAGCGCTCCGCCTCGGCCACGTCCACGCTGCGTCCCCGCGAGGCCACCTCCGGAGGCAAACGGGGGATGTCCGTCACCCGCATGGAGGCCGTCTTTACTTCGGCCTCCCACTCTCCGAATTCGACGCCGGCACCGGCGGCGGGAACGATCACCATTCCTCCTGCACTTCGGGAAATGCCCGGAGGATCACGCCTGATCGACGAGATGGCCGGGTCCGGGCCAGACGAAGGACGATACCCCACAGAAACACCGACACTATCCACCAAATGGCAGAAGCTCCATGTAAGGACCGGTTTTCGCAGGTGAAAAGCTTGCCGACGACAATATTTGGAATTGCTTGCGACTTCGAGGAAGATTCACCGAATTGCAGACGGTGAAATGATCACCTATTGTCAAGATCTCTTTTGTGATCGTTTCATCCGATAGCATCGATCACTCTTTCGAGTGCATTTACCCGCTTCTCCTCCTGCTTTATCCACGGACCGGTGTATTGACCCGCGCCCGCCGTCGCTAGAGTGCGGGGACCTCCGACGGAAAGGAAGCTCGTGGTCGACAGGCGGATCCCGGTCATCCTGGTCGCGGGCTTCCTCGGTTCCGGGAAGACCACCCTGCTCAATCACCTGCTGGCCAACCGCCAGGGTGCGCGGATCGGCGTCGTGGTCAACGACTTCGGGAGCATCGCGGTGGACGCGATGGCCGTCTCCGGCCAGGTCGACACGATGATGTCGTTCGGCAACGGCTGCCTGTGCTGCGCCGTCGACGCGAGCGGGCTCGACGCCATGCTCGCCAAGCTTTCCGAGGCCGAGGCCGGTATCGACGTCATCGTGATCGAAGCCAGCGGACTCGCCGAACCGCGTGATCTGATCCGGCTGATGATCGCCAGCGAGAACCCCGCCATCGCCTACGGCGGCCTGGTCGAGCTCGTCGACGCGGCCGAGTTCGAGCAGACCAGGCGGCGCCACCCGGAGCTGGACGAGCACCTCGGATTCGCCGACCTGATCGTGCTCAACAAGATCGACCGGGCCGACGAAGACGCCGTGGCCAAGCTGCGCGGCACGATCGACGAGATCGCGCCCGGCACGCCGGTGCTCGCGACCTCCCACGGCCGGATCGACCCCACCCTGTTCTTCGACGCCCGGCCGCGCGAACGGGTGGGGCAGCTGTCGTTCGACGACCTCCGCGAGGAGGAGCACGACCACGAGCACCACTTCCACACCGCCTACGACAGCGTCGCCTTCACCACCGAGCGACCGCTGGACCCGCGACGGCTGATGGACTTCCTGGAACAGCGTCCCGGTGGGCTCTACCGGATCAAAGGCTTCCTCGACTTCGGCCCGAACGGCCCGCGCTCCCGGTTCGGCCTGCACACGGTGGGTTCGTTCATCCAGGTGGAACGGTCGGCGTGGCCGTCCGGCTCGCCGCGCCGGAGTGAACTGGTGCTGATCGGCTCGGGGATCGACACCGAGGCCGTCACCGCGCGTCTCGAGGGGTGCGTCGCGGACGATCCCGGCGTCGTCGACGAGCGGGCAATGCTCCGCGTCCTGCGGTTCGTCCAGGACTGAACCCGGCCTGACACGCCGAAAGGCCGAAATACCGGGAATCGCCGCGTGTCTCCTTGACACTGATTCCCGGAAGGAATCTCGAGCTGGACCACCTGTATCGGGAGGACAGTTCCATGACGAACACCGCCGGACGCTGGTATCTGGTCGGCGCGCTGCCGGAGGATTCTCCCGCCGCGCATCTGATGACCCGCTCCGAAGACCTGCGCTACCGGCGTTCCGCCTGCGGGGACAAGGAAGCCCGCCTGTGGACTCCGGTGGATCTCACCACCACCGACGTCGTTCCGTGCCCCCGTTGTGCCGCGACCCTGCCGGGCCACCGGTCCACCCGCAAGGCCGAACCCGCCGCGAATACGCAACTCGCCTTCGACCTGCCGCTCTAGAACGCGTTTCGTCCTCTATTGGTGGGGAAGCCAAATATGGCATGTCCTCCTGCGGGTCCGGACCGCCAGAGGGGTGTCCGACTTGAGCGGTATGCATGGTTCCGCGTGGGGTCGGGGGTGGGGCACGTGGGGGGGTGACGGCATTGGCCCACAGCCCCCCGGCGCCAAAACCCACCGAATATCCCACTACGGGACTCGAA
>NZ_JBVIRO010000013.1:33298-112595 GCF_055575975.1 Amycolatopsis sp. NPDC033938 | reverse complement strand
ACCGCCAGTGGGGTGTCCTACTTGAGCGTTATGATTGGTTCGGCGTGGGGTCGTTAGTGGCATTGTGGTTTAAAACCCTATTTGCCACACACGACCCCTGGCCCAAAACCGAACGAATCGCCCAAGTCGGACAACCTTCTTCAGCGAAGCGTCCCTTGTGGACACTGGGGGCGCGGCCCGGCTTCCGTCAGCCGGTCCGGGCTCGCTCCGGGACACGCCACATTTGCCTTACCCCTCATATAGAACGCGTTTCGTCCTCTAAATGCTCTCTTTCTTCGCCCGGCTCGGCGCGACCCGAGGCGGCTCGTTGGGCATCTTCGGGTAGACGGGCGGCCATGGCGCGTCCATGAGCCCGTTCTCCATGTCCTTCCCGGACATCTCCAGCAGTGGCTCGATCGACTGCGGTTTCGTTTCCGCCCAAGGGTCTCCGCGTTCGGCGAGGCGAGCGGGCACAGTGGACAGCGTGAGCTTGTCCGGCTCGACGGTCTCCAGTTCGTCCCAGCCGATCGGCGTCGACACCTGCCCGCCGACCCGCGGCCGCACACACCACGCGCCGAACACCGTCTTGTGCGGCGCGTTCTGGTTGAAGTCGACGAACACCCGCGAGCCGCGTTCTTCCTTCCACCACTGCGCCGTCATCTCCTCCGGATGACGGCGCTCCAGTTCGCGGGCGAGCGCGACGGCGGCGGCACGGACCTCATAGCCGTCCCATTTCGGTTCCAGCGGCACGTAGAGATGCAGGCCGCGCGAACCCGACGTCTTCAGCTGCGCGGTGATGCCCAGTTCCCCGAGCAACGCCTTCGTCAAGACCGCACCGCGGCGCAACTCGGGAAAACCGATCCCGGGCGACGGGTCGAGGTCGATCCGCAACTGGTCGCTGATGTCCGGCGCGTCGGCCCGGTTCGGCCAGACGTGGAAACCGAGGCAGCCCTGGTTGACCGCCCAGATGACATGCGCGAGGTCCTTCGCCACGAGCGCGTCCGAAGTGGTCCCGTTCGGAGTGGACACCACCGTCGTGGTCAGCCACTCGGGCGCGTTCTTCGGGACCCGCTTCTGGAACCACGACTTCCCGCCCGCGCCGTCGGGATAGCGCTCCAGCAGCAGCGGCCGTCCGCCGAGTTGTGCCAGCAGCGGCACGGAAACCGCGCGGTAGTACTCGACGAGGTCCAATTTGGTCTCGCCGTTCTCCGGGAAGTAGACCTTGCCCGGATTGGACACCGTGAACTCGACGCCGTCGAGGTCCAGCGTGACCGGTTCCGACTTCATGTTTCCCCCAGCTCGGTGAACATCGTCGCCAGTTCGGCGGGCGGGACCTCTTCCAGCTGCGCGTAGGTACAGGAGGCCGGATCGCGGTCGGGACGGAAGCGCACGAGCCTGCCGCCGTGGCGGAACCGTGTTCCCTCCACATGCTCGTAGCGGACCTCGGCGACCCATTCGATGCGGAGCGGCTCCCAGCTCAGATCTTTCTTCGGCGCCCACCGGCTGCCCGCGCCGGGCATCCGGCCGCCCGCCTCCTCGTGGGCCTCGACCCACTCACGCCAGGGGTGGTTCTCCAGCGCGTTCTCCCGCAGTGGCGCGAGTTCGTCCACCAGTTCACGGCGCCTCGCGGCGGTGAAGCTGCTGGCCACCCCCACATGGTGCAGAACGCCTTCGTCGTTGTAGAGCCCGAGCAGCAGGGACCCGACGCCGACGCCGTCCTTGTGCCACCGGAACCCGGCGACGACGCAGTCCGCGGTCCGCTGGTGCTTGACCTTCCACATCACCCGCTTGTCCTGTTCGTACGGCGCGTCGGCGGGTTTGGCCATCACGCCGTCGAAGCCCGCGCCCTCGAAGCGGGTGAACCAGTCCTGTGCGACGCCGGGGTCCTCGGACAGCGGCGTGAGATGGACACGGGCGAACTTCGTGTCGACGACGCTTTCGAGCAGCTTGCGCCGCTCCCCGAACGGCTCCGGTGTGAGATCGCGGTCGCCGAGGGCGAGCAAATCGAACACCACGAAACTGGTCGGCGTCTCCGCGGCCAGTTTGGTCACCCGGGACGCCGCCGGATGCAGCCGCAACTGAAGCGCCTCGAAATCGAGTCCGCCCTCGGTGACCAGCACGATCTCGCCGTCGACGACGCAGCGCTCGGGCAGCGCGTCCTTGAGCAGGTCGACCAGCTCCGGGAAGTACCTCGTCAGCGGCCTGTCGTTGCGTGAGCCCAGCACGACCTCGTCACCGTCGCGGAAGACCACGCAGCGGAAGCCGTCCCACTTCGGCTCGTACAGCAGCCCCGGCGTGCGCGGCAGTTCGTGCACGGCCTTGGCCAGCATCGGCTTCACGGGTGGCATCACGGGCAGTTCCACGAAGCGATCCTAGGCCGGGCCACCGACAAAAGCTCCCGGAACGGAAGACGTCAAAGCTCCGCAAGCAGGAGACCGCTGCGTGGTTTCGGCGTGAAATAGGTGGCCTTCCTCGGCATCCTCAGCCCGGCCGCGTGCACGGCGAGCACCTCCGCGTACGGGACCGGGGCCAGCAGCAGTACCGCGTCCGCGTCTCCGGGCACCGGCGCGCCCGGCAGCAACGGCCGCACACCCGGCCCCTCCGGATCGACGCCGAGGGCTCCGCGGAGCAGCTCCTGCTCGACGACGGCGTGGTCGCCACCCGCCCTGCCGAGCACCACCCGGAACGCCGACTCCCCCGCCAGCACGGTCACCTCACCGGCCTCGGACGGCGGTTCCGGCGAGCCGGGGTGGACGTCGAACCCCGCCTCCGTCCACCGCCGGACCAGCGTGGCGGCGTCGAGACCGGTGCCGGCGAGCACCCGGTGGATGGGTCCGATCCGCAGTCCCGGCCCCCCGGTGACCAGCGCCAGCAGCGCGCCGCGCCCCGACGCCGCGGCGGCCGCGACCCGGTGGTTGCCGTCCGCGACCAGGAGGTCCATCTCCGCCAAGGCCGCCAGCAGTTCGTCTTGACCGTCTCCGGGACCGGTGAGCAGGAGTTCGTGCTTCCGGCCCGCTCCGTCCACTGTGGACAAGGCGGGCACCTGCCCCCGGCAGATCCGTTCGATCAACGCGGTCAGCTCGCGGCCGCCGGTCGCGGGGACCAGCATCGCGGCGCTGGTCGCGACGCCGAGCCCGGCGAGCATCGCGGCCCGCTCCGCGACGACGTCCGGGTAGACGTCCTCGGTGTGCCGGACCCGGGTCATCCCGTCGTCCCGGACCGCGGCCGGGTCGACCAGACAGAGCACGCCCAGCGCGACGCCGTCCGGCCCGTCGATGCGGTAGGGCGCGACGACGGCCGACACGGGGCGATAGTGCTGCTCCCGGATGCGCTCGAACGTGGCTCTGGCCTGCGGCAGCGCCTCTTCCATCGAGAGGCCGCCCGCCAACGCGGCCGGGGTCCTGGCCGGGTGCTGGACCGCCAGCAGGCTGTCACCCCGGGCCCCGGCGAGCGCGGCGACCACCCGGTCCGGGTCGGCGAACTCGTCGACGTCGGGCCCGGGGACGGTGTCGCGGACAACCCAGCCACGGGCGATCGGGCGGATCCAGGTGCTCATCCGATCCATTTTGCGGGATAGCTCACGGAAAAAATCGGTCCCATGACCGGGTGTCTCCATGGAATGCTTACCCATGCGAAGTAGTTGACGCCTTTCATGGACGCGAGGAGATCGCCACAGATGACCACCCCGGCCCCGGTCACCGCGAAGGAAGGGGTCGGTTTCCGCTCCGAACGCGGCCCCGTCCTGATCGCCGTGATGCTGTGTTCCGGCCTGATCGCGCTGGACTCGACCATCATCGCGACGGCGGTGCCCTCGGTGGTCGCCGATCTCGGCGGTTTCTCGCAGTTCCCGTGGCTGTTCTCGATCTACCTGCTGACCCAGGCGGTCACCGTGCCGCTGTACGGCAAGTTCGCCGATCTCTTCGGCAGGCGGCCGGTGATGTTCTTCGGGATCGCGGCGTTCCTGCTCGGTTCGGTGCTCTGCGGCGCGGCATGGAGCATGCCGGTGCTGATCGCCGCCCGCGCGGTGCAGGGCATCGGCGCGGGCGCCATCCAGCCGATCGCGCTGACCATGGTCGGCGACATGTACACGGTCGAGGAACGCGCGCGGGTGCAGGGCTATCTCGCCAGCGTCTGGGCGATCTCGTCGGTGGTCGGGCCGACGCTGGGCGGGGTGTTCGCCGAGTACCTCGACTGGCGCTGGATCTTCTTCATCAACCTGCCGCTCGGGGCGCTGGCGGCGTGGATGCTGTTCCGGAACTTCAGCGAGCGTGTCGAACGCCGCTCGCACCGCATCGACTACCTGGGCGCCACGCTGCTCACGCTCGGCTGTTCGCTGCTGATCCTCGGCCTGCTGGAGGGCGGGGTCGCCTGGGGCTGGGCGTCCGCGCCGAGCCTGGCGATCTTCGCCGCGGCGGTGGTGCTGCTGGTGTCGTTCGTGCTCGTGGAACGCAAGGCCGAGGAGCCGGTGCTGCCGCTGTGGATCTTCACCAAACGGACCTTGATCGGCGGGAACCTGATCGCCGTCGTCGTCGGCATGCTGCTGATGGGGCTCACCTCGTACCTGCCGACCTACGCGCAAGGCGTGCTCGGCACCGGCGCGCTCGTCGCCGGATTCGCGCTGGCGGCGCTGACCGTCGGCTGGCCGATCTCGGCGTCACTCGCCGGGCGGGTCTACATGCGGATCGGCTTCCGTGACACCGCGCTGATCGGCAGCGGGATCGTCATCACCGGCGCCGCCATCACCGTGTTCCTGGCGGCTGGTTCGTCGATCTGGCTGGCCGCCGGTGCCGCGTTCGTCCTCGGGCTCGGGCTGGGCCTGGCGTCGAGTCCGACGCTGATCGCCGTGCAGTCCACCATCGGCTGGGAACGCCGCGGCGTCGTCACCGCGACCAACATGTTCAGCCGCTCGCTGGGCAGCGCCGTCGGCGTGGCGATGTTCGGCGCGATCGCGAACGCCACCCTGGCGAACCGCTTCGCGAACCCGCCCGCCGGGGTCGTCGGCCTGCCGTCCGGGGTCGACGCGACCAGCGTCGTACTGGAAGGCAAGAGCGAGCCGACGCCGACGACGACGTTCGTGCGTGACGCCCTCGCGGACGCCACACACCACGTCTTCCTGACGATGCTGGTGGTCGCCGTGCTCAGCGTCGGCGCGCTGCTGCTGATGCCGAGGCGGACCGAAGAGCTGAAGTTCGACTAGTTCTGCATCGGGACGGCGTGCTCGACGAAGTTCTCGACGAACCGCTCGAGCGGCTCCGGACCGGCCGGATAGAGCACGAACTTGCTGAGCCCGGCGTCGATGTACTCGGCGACCAGATCGCGGGCGGCGCGCCAGCTGCCCGCGATCAGCCGGGACGGGTCGGCGTCGGAGCGTGCCGCGACCGAGGCCGCGAGCGCGTCCGGGATCCCGTCCTCGGCCACGATGAGGCTGATCCCGAAGTGGTCGGCCTCGACCTCGCGGCCCGCTTCGGCAGCGGCCTTCTGGATCGCCTCGCGGCCGGCGCGGGCTTCCTCCGGGGTGATGAAGCTGGCCAGCCAGCCGTCCGCGAGCCTGCCGACCCGCCGCAGCGCGCCCGGTGCCTTTCCGCCGAGCCAGAGGTCGAGCCGCTTGACCGGCCGCATGCCGAGCCCGGCACCCTCGACGCGGAAGAACTCGCCCTCGAAGGTCACTTCCTCGTGTTCCAGCAACGCCCTGATCAGCCGCAACGACTCGTCGAACACCGCGGCGCGGCGGCCTTGCGGCACCGGGAAGAGCGGGAGTTCCGCCTCGCGCGCGGGCTTCAGGCCGAAGACCGGGAGGACCCTTTTCGGCGCCAGCGCGGCGAGTGAGGCGAGCTGTTTGGCGACCAGGACGGGGTCACGACCGGGCAGCACCATCACGCCGGTGCCGACCTTCAGCTTCGCGGTGCGGGCGAGCGCGTGCGTCAGCCCGACGACCGGGTCGATCCTCGGCGAGTACACCGCCTCGGGCAGCCACAGCGAATCGATGCCGGTCCGCTCCAGGAGGTCGACCGCGGCACCGAACTCCTCCGGCGCCGTCCCGGTCCCCAGCCCGACGCCGAGCCGGATCTTCAGCTCCTCCGCCACCCTCGCTCCCTTCCGCCGGGCCCTGGGCGGGCCGGGATCCAAGTTCTCGTGAGCTCTCCACACAACCATGGACTCATCCAGCGAATTCCCCGTACATTTCGATGGTGCGGGGGCCGTTCCCGCGCGGATTGGGGGATTCTCATGGCGGTACCGGCTTTGCGCGCCTGGACACGACGCTTCCACCCGGCACCGGACGCCGGGACGCGGCTCGTCGTGTTCCCGCACGCGGGAGGGTCGGCGAGCGGCTACCGCGCGCTGTCCGCGGCGCTTTCGCCCACGGTCGAGGTGCACACCGTCCAGTACCCGGGCAGGCAGGACCGTCTCGGCGAGCCGGTCATCGACGATCTGAACCTTCTCGCCGAGCGGCTGGTGGACGTCGTTTCGGAGATTCCGAAGCCGTTCGCCCTGTTCGGGCACAGCATGGGCGCCAGTGTCGCCTTCGAGGTCGCACGGCGGCTCGAAACCCGTGGCATCGTCCCGGCGGCGCTGTTCGTCTCGGCCCGCCGCGGTCCGGGCGTGCACAAGGAGAAAATGCACCACCTCGCCGACGACGACACCTTCATCGCCGAGGTGAAGCTGCTCGGCGGCACGAACGCGATGGTCCTCGACGACCCGGACATCCGCGACCTCGTCCTGCCCGCGCTGCGCGGCGACTACAAGGCCATCGAGACCTACCGTTACCGGCCAGGGCCCGACGTGACCTGCCCGATCGTGGCGCTCACCGGGAACGCGGATCCGGTCCTGACCACGCCCGACGTCGAGAACTGGCGCGAGCACACCACCGGCCCGTTCGAGATGGAGGTCTTCGAGGGCGGTCACTTCTATCTCGACGACCATCTGGACGCCGTCGTCGCCAGGATCATCGGCACGCTGACCGTCAGTCCCTGACACCTCAGGCCCAGGCGGACAACTCCTTGGCCAGCGCGGACGGTCCGACGGCGGTACGCAGCGTCGGCGGACCGGGCCAGCAGTCCTGATGGTCCCCGGTGCGCAGCGTCTCGGCGAAACGGGCCACCCGCCGCGGTTGCGGCGCCACCGTCCGGCCACCGAGGTAGCCGACGACGACGTGGTGATCGTCCCCCGACTGCGTCGCGACGGCCGCCGACCAGCCGTGCTCCTCGTGCCACAACAGGTCGAGGTCACGCTCGGGGAAGCCGGGAAGCCGCCAGTTCAGCCTCATGCTGGCGGTGACCGGGCCGGTGAGGTCGGCCGTGCACGAATCCATCCGTATCCCCAAGGCCGAAGCCACATCCTCCAGATACGCGTTCAGCCTGGTCGTCAGATCCAGACCTGCTTCCGAGGGGGCGGGGGTCGAGGTGGTCACGGGCCCTCATCTTCCTGTCATCTCCACTTGGCGTGACAGGAATTACCCACCCGGACGCGGCTTCACACCCTCATTTCGTCACACCCCGGTTTCGGTTCGCTCAAGCCGTGGCTTCGATGACCCGGGTCAGCGCCTTGTGCAGCGCCTCCAGCTCGGAGACCTCCATTCCGAGCTTCTCCACCACGCGGTAGGGGATCTTCTCCGCCTCCGCCCGCAACGCGCGACCCGATTCCGTCAGCTCGACCGTCAGCAGCCGCTCGTCCTCGGCGCTGCGCCTGCGCGTGACGTAACCGATCGCCTCCAGTCGCTTGAGCAGTGGCGACAGTGTCGCGGGTTCAGCGCGCAAAGCGAGGCTCAGCTCCTTCACCGCCTGCGGCCCCCGCTCCCACAGCGCCAGCATGACCAGGTACTGCGGATGGGTGAGCCCGTGCGGCTCCAGCAGCGGACGGTAGATCGCGATGACACTGCGCGAAGCGACCGACAGCGCGAAACACACCTGACGCTCCAGTACGAGCGGATCCTCGCCCAGGTCGATCGACTTCGTTTCCGGCCCATCCGAACTCATACCGCCGATCCTAGCGGTGGCCTCGGCGACACTAATGGTTAGCACACTAACGATTAGTGTACTGTTTCAGACGTCGAAGGAAGGGAGTCACCCGATGGCCCGCAAGCGCCCGGACCCGATCCGCTGGCTGTGGTACTCACTCGGCGGCAGGCTGCCCGAGCGCTACCACGAGTGGATCCTCCACGACGCGACCACCGGGAGCTGGCGCTGGCGGCACGTCGCCCGCAGCACGGTGATGATCGCGCCGCTGTGCGCGGTGTGGCTGCTCCTGCCGGGACCTCTCACCCTGAGGCTGGCGATCGTGTTGATGGCCGCGCTCGTGGCGTACTTCTACTCGATGGCCTACATGGAGGAGAGCATCGAACACCGGCTCGCCAAGAACGGCTTCGAACCGGGCATCGGCCGCCGGACCCGCGCCGAAGCCACCGCGATCGCCGAAGCCGAGATCACCGAGCGCTATCTGGCCCGTTACCGCGACCGGGCCGACTCCTGACGTCGTGAAAGCCACGTTCAGCGTCAGGATCACTCGACGTCTCGGATCTTCCGTTGAGCAAGGATGAGCCGAGGCGGGGCAGGCCTGATCGTGGACGCCAGCAGGGCTTCGGTGTTCTGATGCGCGTGAAGGCCCCTTAGACACACCAGCCTCAGGTGCAACGCTTCACGTACCAACGCTCTTTGCCGCTCACGACCCTCGTGACATGTCCCTTTATGGACAGTCAAGAGTCGGGCATGATCCCGCTCCCGCGACCAGGCTCGACGAACCTTCACGGCTAGAGTGCGCGGTGATGAGACGCAAGCTCCGCCCACCGCTCCCGCCTCGGCACGGGCTCGATCCCGCGAGGCTCAAAATGCCGTCCGAGGGACCGTGGACGACGTTGCGGGAGCATCTTGTCGAGCGCCTCCCCCGGGTCGCGCCCGAGCGGATCGAGGAGATGCTCCGCGAGGAACGCATCGTCGGGCTCGACGGGCCGCTGGATGTCGACGCGCCGTTCGTGCCGGACTCGTTCATCTGGTTCCACCGCGACCTGCCCGATGAGGTCGAGGTCCCGTTCGAGGTGTCCGTCGTGCATCGCGACGAGCACATCCTGGTCGCCGACAAACCGCATTTCCTCGCGACGATCCCGCGCGGGCAGCACATCCTGCAGACCGCGCTGGTCCGCCTCCGACGGCGATTCGACCTTCCGACGCTCAGCCCCGCGCACCGGCTCGACCGGGTCACCGCCGGGCTCATCCTGTTCGTGATCACCCCCGAACTCCGCGGCGCGTACCAGACGATGTTCCGGGATCGCCTGGTGCACAAGGAATACGAGGCCATCGCGCGCTACGATCCCGCCATCGCGATGCCGCGTGAGATCAGCAGCCGCATCGTCAAGGAACGCGGGGTCATCGCCGCGCAGGAGGTCGACGGGCCGCCCAACGCCGAAACCCGCGTCGAACTGATCGAGCATCGCGACGGCCTCGGCCGGTACCGGCTGCTCCCCGCGACCGGCCGCACACATCAGCTCAGGCTGCACATGAGCGGCCTGGGGTTGCCGATTCTCGGCGACGACTTCTACCCCGAGCTGACCGAAACCCCGCTCGACGACTTCACCGAACCCTTGCAGTTGCTGGCGAAGGTCCTGGAGTTCACCGATCCGGTCACGAAGGAACGCCGCCGCTTCGAAAGCGGACTGACCCTCAAGGCGTGGACGGACCTCGACGCATGGCGCCGAGGTCCGTGACCCCGGCTCACTTCCGCCAGAACTTGATCCCGCTCCAGGTCACCTTGACCGGCCCGGCGCCGCTGGCCGTCCGGTAGGCCCCGAACTTGTCGTAGTAGCTACCGGCGCTGCTGCTCACGGTCTGCTTCAGCGAACCGTTGATGTACACCTTGTGGGTGCTGCCGACCTGATGCACGGTGTTGACCCGCACCGACGTCCCGACGGTCGCGCCGCTCCCCACGGTCTCGCCGCCGTGGACGGCGTAGAGCCGCCCGCCGCGTTCGACCGCGAGCATGAAGTACGGACCGGCCGTCGGCGCGTCGCGGAAGGTCTGCTTCAGGCTGATCCGGGTGCCGGCCATGCTGGTGATCCGGAACGAGCCCTCGAACTGCCTGGTCCCGCCCGTGTAGGTCGCGTAGCGCCGTTCCGCCCGCTGGTCACCGCTCCCGGTCGAGCAGGTCAGTTCGAAGTCGAGCCCGTCGACGGTGCCGCATCCGCGTTCCTGGACGTTGAACGACGGGTTCTCCGCCGTCCACGGTCCGGTTCCGACCTGGGCGCTCGACGGCATCGCCGACGCCACCAGGCCGAGAACGGCCCCCGCGGCCACCACGGCGGTCCGAAGTCGTCTCCGCATCCTGCCTCCTGCACACTCAGGGCGGCGGTGGTCCAGACCAGGACCAGGGTGCGACTGTACGAGCACGAACCGTCATCGGACAAGAAGCCGGCGCGCCGATGTCCCGCTGATCGGACAACGAAGTGATCTTCGCGCGGCCGGGACGATCGGCCCGGCCGCACCATCCGGCGGTGATCGGAATCATTCATTCCGTTTCGTACTCCATTCCCAGCCCTGAACATTGACAAATGCTTGAAGGCGCATCCAAAAAGGGAAGAATGAGCCTGACGACGTCTCGATACGCCCGATCCGCTCGCGTTTTCTGTTTGTTTTGTTCGGAAGCGGATTGTTACCCGGCGGTTCAGTCGACGATTTCCACTCGCCGTGACCGATCGGCTACCGTTGTCGAGGTTGAGGGCAGGCACGAGGGGACACGAGCAGCCGTGACACAACCGGACAGACAGCTGAACCCGTGGTTGACAGATGTCGACTTCACGATCGCGGAATCCGAACACGTCTACGAAAAGACCACCGAGTACGAATCGGCGGGGCTCGGCGGCGGATACAGTCTGGCTCCGGCCGCGGCGAACGACATGCTCAGCCAAGCCAGGTCGGCCTTGGCGGCCTTGCAGACCCTGCAACGACGAACCGAAAACCTCAAAAGGGTGGAGCCGCCCGCGAAGGATCCCGCGAGCGTCGCCTACAACGCCCGGTTGGTGAACGGGTCGGGCGCGTTCGATCAGGGCGTCGACCACATCACGGTGGAAATCGCGTATCTGGAAGAACTGATCGGCAAGATCGAAGAAGCGTTCAAGAAGATCACCGGCCATGACGCGACCGCCGCCGCCGATATGACCAAGGCCGGAACCCAGCCGGGCAAGGAAGGGGCAGCCGGATGAGCCGCCGTCCGCTGTCCATGGGCGTGCTCGTCGCGGTCGCGCTCATCGGTTCCGGCTGCACCGGGGAAACTCCCGAACACATCCCCTCGCCCGGGAATCCCTCCGCATCCCCTCCTTCGTCCGGCACGCCCTCCGGGTTGCCGTATGCGGGGGCACCCAAGGTAGCCAACCCGTTGCCCGCGACCGTGTTGTCCGGCAGCCCTTGTTCGGATGCCCTCACCGCTGAACAGATCGACACCCTTCTCGGCGCGCCCGTGCACAGCGAAGGCGGCCAAACGCCCGGTGTGGGGCCCGATTGCGGATGGACGAACAGCGCTCGGGGCTCGCAAATCGGCGTCGGCTACGACATCAGCACGCATTCCGGCCTGAGCGGTGTCTACCGGAACACGAAGCCCAAGGCCGCCGTCTGGAAACCACTTCCCGGTATCCAAGGTTTTCCCGCCGTCGGCCATGCCGGCCGATCCGGCAGCACGCCGCCGACCGACTTCTGTGCCGTCACAGTCGGGATCGCCGATGATCTCGCCATCGACGTATCCGTTTCGTTGGGACGGGCCAAGATCGGCGAGGTCGAACCCTGTGACGTCGCGGCTCAGGCGGCGGACGCGGTCGTGACCACGTTGAAAACCAAGGCGGGTGCGTGACGATGTCTCTGTTCGGACGATTGGGGCACGCCGCCAAGGCTCTGGTGCACGAGGCGGAAAAGATCGGCACCGCGGTGGCGAAGACCGCTCGGGACGCGATCGAGTGGGCCGACGACGTGGTTCACGGGAACGTCGGAACACAGGCGGTGCCGATCCCCGAGGTCGTCATCGAGATGATGAAGGGGAACAGTTCGAGCTGGGACAAGGGTGGCACCACCGCCTATCTCGCGTCGAACGCGCACAGCGATATCGCCGCGAAGCTGTCGGCGATGCTCAACAATCTGGAACCCGCCTGGACGGGTAAGGCGTCGGAGGGCGCGCGGGAGCGCACCAAGATCTTCACCAAGGCGATCGATTCGGCGGGCGAGTCGTTCAACCACAACGGCAACAACGTCTCCGATGCCGCGAACGGGTTCAATCAGGCCAGAGACGCCATGGAGCCGATGGGCGATCGGCCTGACAAGAATTTGACGGATGTGGCCACCCCGTGGAACACCGACACCGAGCAAGCGATCGAGCGCTACAACAAGGCAGCGGAAGCGAACAAGAACATCTACGACCGGTATGCGGCGCACTTGGCCGGTCAAGGCTCGGGGCTGAGAACCGACTACGGAGAAATATTCTCGGGGTTCGGGCAGCCGGCGGCGGTCGATCCCGGGCCGGTGCGGGGATCCGGGTCGCGCGGTGACGGCGGCGAGGTCCCGCACGCGCGTCCGGGCGGTCATCCCGTGACGCCGATGGCGGGCGGTTCACCGGCTCCGGGATCGGCGAGTGGCCCTGGCGGGCACGGCTCGGATCCGGCGAGTGGCCCTGGTCCGGTGCATGTGCCCGCAGCCGGCGATGGTCACCTCGGCGACGACAGGACGACGGCGGCGGGCCACCACCCGCTCGACCCGCGTACCGGCCTGCCGCTGCCCGGCGCCCCCATCCCTGGCGTCCCCGGACCGAGCGGCGGCGGTGGTCCGGTCACAGGCGGGATGCACCCGGGCGGTTCGGTGCCGATCGGCGGGGCCGGCGGGCTCGGGAACCTCGGTGGCGCGGCGGGCGGCGGGCGCCAAACCGGCGCACGCGGCCTTGCGGAGGAACCTGGGCGTGGCGGTGCGGGGACCGGACGGGGCACGGGCAGCCGTCCCGGGAGTGGCGCCGCGGGCATGGCCCCGGCCGTCGGGCGCGGAAAAACCGAAGAGGACACCGAGCACAAGCGGAAGTACCTGCAGAACGAGAGTGGCCTGTTCAGCGACGACGACGGCGATCAGGTGGACCCGGCGACCGGTTTGCCGGTGGCGCCGCCGACGATCGGCCTGTGAGCACCGTGGCCGTTCTCGATCACCCTGTCGTCCTGCCCAAGATGATGTTCCTGTCCGCGTGGAACATGATCGACGCGGGCGCGCTGCCTCCCGCTTTCGGCACGAACCTGCACTACTGGACCACTGACGACGCGAAGCGCACGCTGGAGGAGCGCACGCTGGTGTCTCTGTCGGAGCTGGGACTGGCTCGCAACGGCAGGCTCAATGTGTTGTGGCGCAACACTTTGACCGTGCTCGCCAGTGCCGACAGCGAATACTACGCGTTCTCCGGCTTCGCGGATGGGGCCTGCTGCTCGATCTTGATCGCCACGCGGGGCGGGGACGCGCTTCGCACGATCATCGACGACGACGTGGTCGCGCTCGAACCCGTCGACGACAAATGGCATGCCACCGCGCTGTGGGACACGTTGCCGGAGGTGCCCGGCGCGGCCTTACGTCCGGTCACGGTGTCGAAAGCGTTCTACGACGATCCCGAACACGGCCGCGGCGGTCCGCTCGCCGAACCTGTCGACACGACCGACCGGGACCACCTGCGCGACGTGATGACGCGGGAACGAGCGGCGGTGCATCAGATCTACACCGCCAGACGCGACAGCGGGAAACGGTTCCGCAGCACACCGATCACCGCGATAGACCTGGCCGATGACCAAGGGCGGGTATTGACCTACGCCACCGCGGACGAGCACATCGTCATGGTGCCCGCGACCAGCCGGAATTTCATCCTCACCGTCAACGACACCATGAACGGCCTCGGTGGTCGGTACCCCCAGGCCTAGCGAGGATCCCGGTAAAACGCGCCGAGTTCCGGAGCCAGCCGCCCGGCCGGAACGTCGTGGAACTCCCCTTCCAGCTGAACATGCTTCGCGCCAGGGATCGCCTTGGTGGTCACGAGAGCGGCGGTCTTCAGCCAGTCGGTGCTTCCGCTGCTGTTCACGACGAGAACCGGCGTCGCGATCGACGCCAGCCGCTCCGCCGGCACCTTCGAATCGCCCATCACGCGGGCTTCGTAGACCAATGTGGGCGCGAAAGACCGGAGTTCGGCCCACATCGGCGTCGCTTTGGCCTCCTCGACGGCCTCGGCGGGCGAGCCGACGGCCGCGATCATGAACAGTGCGGTGGCCTCGTCCCACCGGTCGGCCGCGACGAGATCGCGCATCTCGTCCGCGTATCCCTCGGGGACATCTTCCGCTTCGGCGCGATAGGGCGGTTCGAAGACCGACAGCCGCGCCATCGGCACCCCCGACGCGGCGGCCAGCAGTGCGAGCGCGCCACCGGACGAGATGCCGTGCACGATCACCGGCTCCGCGAACGAGGCGACGACCGCGGCGAGGTCTTCGATCTCGCGCTCGACCGCGTACGGTCCGGTGTCCCCGCTGTCGCCCCGCCCCCGGCGGTCGTAGGTCACCACGGAGAACTCGGCCGTCAGCTCCGCGACCAGCGGTTCGTCACCGCGGCGGTCGTTGGCGGCGCCCGCCACGACGACGACCACCGGACCCGCTCCGCGCCGTTCGAACGCGATCGGCGTTCCGTCCGCGGACTCGGCTGTGTCGATCATGGGGTTCATCCTGCCCGGCCTCGCCCGGCGGCGCAGGTCATTTATCCGGCTCGAACACGCGTTCGACAAACGGGAGCGGCCGGGGTAGGTTCGGTTGCCATGACACCCGCGCTTCAGGCCTCGCTGTTCGACGAGTGCGCCGCCCTCGGGCTCGGCTCACTCGGCGCGCTCCGGCGCACCGAGCTGACCAGGGGTGCCTGGATCGACGTCCTTCCCGGCTGGCTCACCGGTGCGGACGAGCTGTTCACCCGGCTCGCCGAGGACGTGCCGTGGCATGCCGAACGACGGCAGATGTACGACCGTGTCGTCGCCGTGCCCCGGTTGCTCAGCTACTACCGCGAAGGCATGCCGCTCCCCCACCCGCTCCTCACCGAGGCGCGGGAAGCGCTCTCGGCGCATTACGCGGACGAACTCGGCGAGCCGTTCGTCACCTCGGGTCTGTGCTTCTATCGCGACGGACGCGACAGCGTCGCCTGGCACGGCGACGACACCGGCCGCTCCCGCACCGAGGACACCATGGTCGCGATCGTTTCGGTCGGCGCCGCCCGCCAGCTGGCGCTCCGCCCGCGAGGCGGCGGCGAGACGATCCGGCACGCCCTCGGCCACGGCGATCTGATCGTCATGGGCGGAAGCTGCCAGCGGACCTGGGAGCACGCCGTTCCCAAGACAGCCAAACCGGTCGGGCCGAGGATCAGCATCCAGTTCCGCCCGCGCGGCGTCGCCTGAGGCTTCAGTTCAGCAGCACGGGCAGCGCGTCGACGCCGTAGACGATCGAGACCTTCCGGAACTCCAGCGCGTCCGGTTCGATCGCCAGCCGCATCTCCGGGAACCGGCGCACCAGCGCGGGATAGGCGGTGCGCAGCTCCATCCTGGCCAGTTCGGCGCCGATGCAGCGGTGGATACCCCAGCCGAAGGCGAGATGTGACGTCGGCTCGCGGGTCGCGTCGAACCTCTCCATGTCGTCACCGAGGACGCCGTCGCGGTTCGCGACGCTGAGCGAGCACAGCACGATGTCGCCCTTCGCGATCTGTACGCCGGCGACCTCCATGTCCTCCTTGGCGAACCGCGGGAAGGCCATCTGCACGACCGTCAGGTACCGCAGCAGTTCCTCGACGAACTTGTGGACGGCCTCGTCGTCGCCACGGACGGTCTCGAACAGCGACCGGTCCTTCAGCAGCACGAGAGCGCCGAGCGCGAGCATGCTCGCCGTCGTCTCCAGCCCGCCGGTGAGCACGCCGTCGGCGAGCCCGGCCAGTTCGCGATCGTCGATCTCGTCGCCGTGCTCCTTGATGAGCATGCCGAGCAGGCCGTCGCCCGGGTTCTCCCGCTGTTTCTTGACGATGTCGTCCAAATAGGACAGTGACTCGCCGATCGCCCCGAGCGAGGCGCCCGCGCCGCCGAACAGGTCGAAACGCGCGGTGCTCAGCCGCTGGAAGTCGTCACGATCCTCGTACGGCACACCGAGCAGCTCACAGATCGTCAGCGACGGGATCGGCAGCGCGAAGGCCTCCCACAGATCGACCGGGCCGTCCGCCTTCTCCATCGCGTCGAGCTGCTCGGCGACGATCTCGTCGATCCGCGGGGTGAGCCGCGACAGCCGCCGCATGGTGAACTCCGGGGTCAGCAGACGCCGCAGCCTGGTGTGCACCGGCGGATCGGCGAACCCGAGCCCACCGGGGTTCTGATCCTCGGTGACGCCCGCGTTGCCGACCAGGTTCGTGAAGTCGCTGCTGAACTCGGTCACCTTGCCGAGCACGGCCTTGGCCTCGTCGTAACCGGTGACCAGCCAAGCGTTCATGCCGAACGGCAGATCCAGCTTGCTGATCGGCGCTTCGGCGCGGATCCGGCCCAGCTCGGCGACCGGATCCAGACCGTCGCGTTTGAGCGGCATCAGGGCGTTGTCCGGCAGGATCGACATCTTCGACAGGTCGAAGCCGTTTTTCTGCTGACGCGCGAGGTAGCGGCGGCCAATCCATGCCAGCACGCGCGAGCGAATGCTCCCCATGTTTCCCACCCTACTCCAGCCGCGTAGCGCCTGACCTGGCACAACAGGACCGCCCCGCCCGGCAGGGCACGAATTTCCACGGCCGTTCACCCGCCGTCCCACTCGATTCGTCACGTCCAGGAGGTCGCGCGCGGGCCGCACTGGGTTCCCAGCGAGTGGGAGACGTCGATCACGGTGGGTCACGGCCGGCCGGATCTCACCTGACTTCCGGCACGCGTCGTGAGATTGTCGGACCTTACTGGGAGGATTCGGACATGTCAGCCGCGCTCATCGGACGTGACCATCCCGCGGGGGTACTCCGCGCCGAGATCGCCCGTGCCACCGAAAGCCACGGCGGGCTGGTCCTGGTCACCGGCGAGGCCGGGATCGGCAAGACCACGCTCGTCACCGGCGCCGCCGAAGAGGCCAAACGGCTCGGCGCGCTGGTCCTCAATGGATCCTGCTGGGACTCCGCCAGCGCACCCGGCTACTGGCCGTGGACACAGGTGGTCCGCGGGCTGCGACGCTCGGTCGAGCCGGGCCGGTGGGCCGCGATGGCGGACAGCGAACTGGACGTCCTGCTCGGGGAAGCCCGCGGGGACGGCGCCGCCGACGGGTTCCGTCTCTACGACGCGGTGACGAGCGCGCTCGTGGCCGCGTCCCAGGACCGGCCGGTCGTGGTGGTGCTCGACGACCTGCACTGGGCCGACACCGCGTCGCTGCGGCTGCTCGAGTTCGCCGCGCAGCACACCTGGTTCGAGCGGCTCCTGCTGATCGGCACGTACCGGGACGTCGAGGTCGAGGCGCCCGGCCACCCGCTCCGCGCACTGATGCTGCCGTTGCTCACGAAAGCCACGTCGGTCACGCTCACCGGCCTCGAACCGGACGAAGTCGGCGCGCTCATGGCGAGGACGGCGGGCGCGGAACCGGACGACGCACTGGTCGCCGAGGTCCATCGCCGCACCGGCGGCAATCCGTTCTTCGTCGAGCAGACAGCGCGGCTGTGGCACGGCGGCGGCTCCGCCGAGACCATCGCCCCCGGCGTCGCCGATGCCCTGCAGAGACGGCTTTCCCTGCTCCCCCAAGCGGTTCTCGATCTGCTGACCACCGCGTCCGTACTCGGCAGGGAATTCCACCGCAGACTGCTCGCGGGGGTGGCGTCGGCACCCGTGCCGCAGGTGGACCGGCTGCTCGACCAGGCCGTCGCGGCCCGGCTGGCCGTGGTGCAGGGACAGGGGCGGTTCGCGTTCGCCCACGACCTCGTCCGCGAGACGCTCTACGCGAAGCTGTCCGATCCGGAGCGACAGAAGCTGCATGCCATGGTCGTCGCCACGGTCCGCGAGTCACCGGCGTCGCCGGACCGGCTCTTCCCCGCCGACCTGGCCCGCCACGCCCTGCTCGCCTGCCGGGAACTCGATCCGGATCAGGCCGTCGACCTGTTGCTGGCCGCGGCGATCGACGCCACCGGCCGGATGGCGATCGAAGAGGCGGCCACGCACTACCGGCGGGCGATGGAGGTCGTCGAGGATCGACGACGCCGCGCGGTCATCGCACTCGAACTCGGCGCCCATCTGACCCGCCACCAAGACACCGAAGAAGGCCGCGAGGCCCTCGACGGCGCGTCCGCGCTCATCCGCGAACTCGACGACGCCCATCTGCTCGCCCGGCTCGCGCTGACCCTGGTCCGGGCCGACCACAAGGGTCTCCGGGCCGAAGAGACGGTCCGAGTGCTCACCGAAGCGCACGAGCGGCTTTGCGGCCGCGAGCCCGGCCAGGACAGCACGGTCGAGGAGATGACACAGGAACTGACCGCCTGGGTCATGATGACCGCCCGTGACGATCAGGACGATTCCGCGCTGCTGTTCGGGCTGTGGGCCCGGCACGACGCGATCTGGGGTCCGGGCACCGCCGCGGAACGGGAACGGCTCACCGACGAACTCGTCGCGGTCGGCCGCCGCACGGCGAACCCGGAATTGGAGCATTACGCGGCGTCCTTCAAATGGGTGGCGCAGCTCGAACAGGGCGATCCCCGGTATTTCGAGCAATATCAGGAATTCCTCGCCCTGGCGAGCACCGGCCGCGCGCCGAGTTCGCAGCTGGCTTCCCGGATCGACCAAAGCATCATCGCCACGCTCCAAGGCCGGTTCACCGAAGCCGAGGCGTACATCCAGCAGGTGATCTCGTGCCACCCGGGGGATGATCATCCCCATTTCGGCGATCTGCACCAGCTGCAGCGGTGGATCCGGTGGTGTTTGGAAGGACGGTTCGACGAACTCGTCGGCTTGCACCGCGAGATCTCCCGTAACGGATACGCCTATGCCCGTCTGCTGGAGGCGATCACCGCCGCGCAGCGCGAGGACGCCGGGGAGGCCGTGCGGCTCACGGAGCTCGCGGCAGGCACGAAACCGTATCCCCGCTACCTGGAAGCGTTGTGGCTGCGCTGCCAGGCGCAGACGGCGGCGGTCTCGCGCGATCCGGAACGCTGCGAAGCGGCTCGCGCGCTTCTCTCGCCCTACAGCGGGGAATGGCTGGTTTCCCTGTATGGCTGCGAGACCTCCGGTCCGGTCGACCTCTGGCTCGGCAGGCTCGATCTCGCGCAGGAACGCTGGAACGACGCGGTGGACCGGTTGCGTGGCGCCGCCCTCTCCGCGGACCGGCTGTGGGCGGCGGTCTGGGCGACAGAGGCCAAGTTCTGGCTGGCGGAGGCTTTGCTCGGCCGGAACCTCGACGGCGACGCGGCGGCCGCGGCCGCTTTGCTGTCCGAAGTGGACGATGAAGCCACCGCTCTCGGGATGCGGCACGTCGTGGCCAGGGTGGCACGCACGAGGAAGGACCGGCGGGCTCCGGCGGCGCGGACGGCCGAGTTCCGCCGTGACGAAGCCGTGTGGACCCTGTGCTTCGACGGCGACACCGCGCATCTTCCGGACTCGAAAGGGTTGCGGGACCTGCATTTCCTGCTCGGCAGACCGGGTTCGGAGGTGCCTGCCGTCCGGCTGCTCGATCCCGAAGGGGGCGAGGTGGTCGTCGCCGCCAAGAGCCTCGGCGGGGACGCCGTCCTCGACGACGAGGCGAAGGCCCGGTACCGCGCGCGGCTGGCCGAGCTCGATGAACTGATCGACACCGCGACCGGACTGGGCAAGGACGAGCGCGCCGCGGCGCTGGATCGTGAGCGCGACGCGCTGCTGGCGGAACTGCGGTCCGCCGCCGGATTCGGCGGCCGCACCCGGCGGCTCGGTGACGAGGCCGAACGCGCCCGCAAGACGGTGACCGCGCGGATCAGGGACACCCTGCGCAAACTCGACGATCAGCACCCGGCGCTGGCCGCGCACCTGCGCGCGTCGGTCACCACCGGGTCTTCGTGCCGCTACGCGCCGGACGACAAGGTCCCCTGGCGGCTGTGAGCCGCCAGGGGACCTTGTCGTCCCCAGCTCATTTCCGGTTGTAGAGCCGCATCGTCAGCGTGCCGAAGACCGCGAGGAGGATCGCTCCGGCGATGAGCACCCAGGTGATCTCGCCGCCGTCCCAGTTCCCGTCCATCATCGAACGGACGGCCGCGACCACGTGGGTCACCGGGTTGACGTCGACGAAGGCCTGGAGCCAGCCGGGCATCGTCTTCGGGTCGACGTAGATGTTGCTGAGGAAGGTCAGCGGGAACAGCACCATCATGCTGACCCCCATCACCGACTTCTCGCTGCGCAGCAGCAGGCCGAACATCGTCCAGATCCACGAGAACGCGAACGAGAACGCCAGCAGCAGAAGGATCGCCGCGGCCACGCCGCCGAACCCGCCCGCGGGCCGGAAGCCCATGATCAGCCCGACCCCGAGGATCACCAGCGACGCGATGAGATAGCGCAGCATGTCGCCGAGCAGGTAACCGACCATGGCCGACGGCCGCCAGATCGGCAACGTCCGGAACCGGTCGAACACGCCCTTCTCGATGTCGGTGTTGACCGCGATGCCGGTGTACATGGTGATCATCAGGATGCTGCTCGCCATGATGCCCGGCAGCACGAACTGCAGGTACTGCGTCGGCGAACCGGACAACGCGCCACCGAACAGGTAGGTGAACATCAGCGTCATCATGATCGGGAACGCGGTGACGTCGAACAGCTGCTCGGGCACGTGCTTGATCTTCAGCATCGCGCGCCACCCGAAGGTGACCGAGGTCGACAACGCGCTCGGACGTGGCGGACGGTTCTTCGCGATCAGGACGGCCGCGAGGTCTTCGGGCTTCGGTGCCGCGAGGACCGGTTCGGTTTCTTTGACTGCTGTCGTGCTCAAGCTGCACTCTCCTCAGGCGTGGCGGTGCGGTCGGTCAGTGCCAGGAAGACCTCGTCGAGGCTCGGCTGGCCGAGGGAGAAGGTGTCGACGACGATTCCCTCGCGGGCCAGTTCGGCCAAGGCGTGCGCGGCGTGCTCGGCGGCGCCCTGTTCGGTGCTCTCACCCGAAAGCCGGGCGGTCAGCGCGACCGGGTCCGGTTCGAGCACCACCTGAGCCCCCAGTGTGCGGACAAGCAGTGTCTCGGCCTCCGGGCGCTGATCGGCGTCGCGCAGCCGGACGTGGACGGCACCCGCGCCGACCGACGCCTTCAGCTGGCCCTTGGTGCCTTCGGCGATGACCTTGCCGTGGTCGATGACCGCGATCCGGGAGGCCAGCTGGTCGGCCTCGTCGAGGTACTGCGTGGTCAGCAGGACGGTGGTGCCGTGCCGCACGATCGCGCGCACGATGTCCCAGACCTGGTTGCGGCTGCGGGGATCGAGCCCGGTCGTCGGCTCGTCGAGGAACAGTACGTCCGGGGTGTTGAGGATGCTCGCGGCGATGTCGATCCGCCGCCGCATCCCGCCGGAGTAGTTCTTCACCTGCCGTCCCGCGGCCTCGGTCAGGCCGAACGCCGCCAGCAGTTCCTCGGCCCGCGCGCGGGCGGCCGGTTTGCGATGCCCGGTCAGCCTGCCGATCAGCACCAGGTTCTCGGTCCCGGTCAGATCCTCGTCGACCGAGGCGTACTGCCCGGTCAGGCTCACCATCGACCGGACCGCGTCGGCCTCGCGGACGACGTCCTTGCCGAAGACGCGAGCTTCCCCGCCGCTGGGACGGAGCAGGGTCGCGAGCATCTTCACCGTGGTGGTCTTGCCGGCGCCGTTCGGCCCGAGGACGCCGTACACGGTGCCCGCCGGGACCTTCAGGTCGATCCCGTCGACCGCCCGGTTCTCCCCGAACACCTTGACCAGCCCCGAGGCTTCGATGGCCAGTTCACTCATCTTGGTTGTTCCTTTCCGAAGTTTTCAGCAGACGTACGGACGGGCCACGCGCGCCTCGCGCAGGGCGAGGCCCCACCAGAGGAGTTCGTCGAGCAAGGTGGTCACGGCCTGTCCCTGCCCGTCGCTGTCGAAGGGGGTGCCGTCGCGGGCGAAGGAGCCGTCGAGAAGGTTGAAGGCGACCGTGTCCCGCATCGTCACGGTGTGCAGCTCGGTGAAGATCGAACGAAGCTGCTCCACCGCGTAGAGGCCCTGCGATCGGTAGCCGTAGGAGACGAAGCCGACCGGCTTCACGCGCCACTCGTCGTAGGCGCAGTCGATCGCCTGTTTGAGGGACGCCGGGAAGCTGCGGTTGTACTCAGGTGTGACGACGACGTAGGCCTCAGCCTCGTCGATCCGCGCGGTGAACCGCTTCATCTCCCGCGTCGCCTGCTCCGGCAGCCCGGCGGGCAGCTCGAAGTCGATCAGGTCGAGCACGTCGAGCACGAGGTCGTCCCGGTCGTCCGCCCGGCCGGTGAACCACTTCGCGACGGTGTCCCCCACCCGCCCTTCGCGGGTGCTGCCGATGATCACCGCGACTCGCAGCGGACGGTTGTCCATGACCGACCTCCTCTCGCCTCACCCCTCAGGCGCGAGAAAGCCGCCGGGCGTTCGCTAGATCGGATCTAGCGAACGCCCGGCGGCTTCGGTCGGTGATCTCGCTACACGTCCAGCGCGATCGCGATCGCGCCCAGCAGGGACGCGTCCTGGTCGAACTTCGCCGACACCAGTTCCGGCGGGAACGGCACGGCCTGTGCCAGCCGCTCGCGGAGCGCGGGCAGCAGGACGTCGGCCGAACGCACCAGTCCCCCGCCGACGGCGATGCGCTGCGGGTCGAGCGCGATGGCGAGGTTCGCGACGTGCATCGAGAGTTCGTCGAGTGCCGCGGAGACCAGCTCCTTGGCTTGCGCGTTCTCCCTGGCGAGCGCGAACAGCTCGCCCGCGGTTACCGGGCGGCCGAGCAGCACACTCGCCCGGCCGCCCAGCCCACGCCCACCGACGGCTTCCTCCAGCGGCGCCGCTCCGCTGGCGAATCCGTCGGTGTCCTGCGGTGAGAGGAGGTTGTACCCGATCTCTCCCGCAGCGCCGTTGGCGCCGGCCAGCAGCCGGCCACCGACCAGGACCGCCGCGGCGATCCCGGTCCCCAGTGAGAGGAACACCGCCGGATCGGTGTCCGCGAGCGCTCCCCACCGCCATTCCGCGAGCGCCGCCGCCTTGGCGTCGGTGCCCACTTCGATTCCGACGCCGCCGAACTCGTCCGCGACGAGTTCGGCCAGCCGCAGTTCCTCCCAGCCCGGCACGTTGGGGGCCAGCAGGATGCGGTCCTCCAGCACGATGCCAGGGCTCACGACACCGATGGCGGCGAGACCGTCGGTGGCGCCTTCGTCGGCGAGCAGTTTCCGCGCGGCCGCGAGCGCGCGGCTGACCACCTGTTCGGCGCCCGCGTGCGCATCGGTGTCGAGCCGCCGGGTGGCCAGCAGGCTCCCGGTCCGGTCGGCCAGCCCGATCGCGACCTTCGTCCCGCCGAAGTCGATCCCCAGTATCAGGTCTTCCCCCGTCACTTCCCAGTCCCCTCTTCCACCCCTGCGAACGATTCCTGAATCCCCTTCGGCCCGAACGGCCACACACGTTCCGCTTTCGCGTAGACGAGGAACGCCGCGACGCCGAGCGCGATCCATCCCACCGAAAGCCCGATCGAAAGCCAGGTGGCGGAGAAGTAGATGTAGACCCAGCCGAGCAGCGCGATGATCGTGGGGATCGGGTAGAGCCACTGCCGGTACGGCCGGTCCAGCTCCGGCCGCCGCCGTCGCAGCACCACGATCGCCGCGACCTGCGCGAGCGACTGGACGATCACCAGCACCGTCACCGCCGCGTTGATCACCGCGGTCAGGGTGAGCAGCGACCCGATGGCGGTGATCAGGCCCATCGCCAGCACACCGGCGGTCGGCAGGTGCAGTTTCGGGTGCAGTCTGGCGAACACCGGCAGGAACACCTTGTCGCGCGCGGCCTCGAAGGGCACCCGAGATCCGCCGAGCAGGCCGGCGAACACCGAACCGATCGCGGCGATCACGATGAACACGGTGATCACCTTGGCCGTGCCCGCGCCCCACGCCTGTTCCAGCACCGCGGAGGCCACCGACGTGGCGTTCTTCAGCTCCTCCAAGGGGATCGAGCCGAGTACGCCGAGCTGCAGCAGGAAGTACAGGCTCATGATGCCGAGGATCGAGAAGACGATCGACCGCGGCAGCGTCCGGCCGGGGTCGCGGACCTCGCCGCCGAGGTAGGCGCTGGTGTTGTAGCCGAGATAGTCGTAGATGGCGATGATCAGGCCGGCGCCGAGCCCGGCCCAGAACGCGCCGCCGTCGAGCGAGAACGCGCCGGGCGTGAAGGCGAACGCTTGCGCGCCGTCGAAATGCGTGAACGCCGCGACGATCACCGACAGCGCGGCGAACAGCATGATCGCGAACAGGACGGTGGTCAGCTTCCCGATCTCGCCGATCTTGCGGAACAGCGCCAGCACGATCAGGGCGATGACGCCGAGACCGATGATCTTGCCGAGTCCGGTGGTCCCGCCCTCGTCCGCCACGCCCGGGATCAGGTACCCGAGGTACTGGACGAGGCCGATGATGCCGGTGGACATGATCAGCGGGATGAACAGCACCGCGCTCCAGGCGAACAGGAACGGCATGAGCCTGCCGGTCCGGAAGCCGAACGCCTCACGCAGGTAGACGTAGGTGCCGCCGGCGCCGGGGAGTGCGGCGCCGAGTTCGGCCCAGATCAGTCCGTCGGCCAGCGCGATGACCGCGCCGATGAGCCAGCCGAACATCGCCTGCGGACCGCCGAGGGTCGCCACCATCGCGGGGATGGTGACGAACGGGCCGATCCCGCACATCTGGGTCATGTTGATGGCGGTCGCCTGCAGCGGCCCGATCTTCCGCTCGAGCCCCGGCTGCGGGGATGAACTCAAAACGCGCCTCCCTATTAGTTAGTAAAGTTTCTTAACATAAATTCCGGCGTGTCGGAAGGCCAGGCGGCGAAGTTGTCGCGCACCGTCCGGTGCGGAACTGCCCGAAAGGGCGGAATCCGCGAAATACGCCCGAACGGACCAAGCCGGGACGTATCAGGGGGCCGTCATTCCGCGTCCTTATCCGAAAGGACGTCTTCCAAGGACGGTGAGGTCCATGAAATGGCTGCTCAGCACGGTGCTGGCGATCGCCGCACTCGGCTTCGCGGCGGGCTGCGACGGCACCTCCGCCCCACGGGACACCGCACCCGCCGATGTGACCGGCGGCGGCGTGACCACCGAGGTCGCACCAACGGCGTCGGCCGGATCGACGGCTTCGTCGGCGTCCTCCGGCGGAGGCGGCGGCCACACCGACGATCCGGGGCCGTCGGGGGTACCCGGCAGTCCGATCACCTACGACCACACCCGGATCGGCGCCGAACCGAAGATCGCCAAGTCGAGCATCGAAGACGACATCAGGAAGGTCTGCGGCCCGAGACTGTGCGGGGTGAAGGTGGTGATCGTGGGCAAGGGCGATTGCACCGCGAGCATCACCCACTCCCCGGTCAAACCCGGCGGCAAGGTCACGGTCACCGCGGCCTCGTGCAAAACCGAGGAGACCGAGGAGACCACGACCTCGGAAAGCCCGCCGTCCAGCAGTGAACAGTCCGGCAAGACCACCTCCGGATGACCACGCGGCGGGGCCTGCGCCGTCCGGAGCCGAAAGCCGAGGAACCCGGCTCCGGACCGCCGCAGGCGCTCAAGCTGGTCGGCGCGGTGCTGGCCAACACGACCCTGCTCACCGCACTGCTCTACTTCTTCGGGCTCGTCGAAACGCAGGTGCTCTTCGCGTACTTCCGCGTCCACTACACCCTTCTCGCCCAGACCCCGGACGAGATCTTCGCGCGCGGCGTGGACGGCCTGTACCTGCCGGTGGCCGGCGCGGCGGGGACGGTGCTCGGTTTCCTGATCGCCGTCCGGATCCTGCGGCTGCGTCTCACCGAGACCGCCTGGACCCGGCTGCTCCGGATCTGCACGCCGATCGCGGCCGTCCTCGGTGCCTCGCTGCTGGGCACCACCGTGTTCGTCGCGCTGAATCCGGCGCCGTTCCGCGACCGCCCCGGACTCCCCGGACTCGGCTTCGCCCTCGGCGTGCTGATGCTGCTGTTCGCCTGGCGCCGCTGGGCTCCGGCGTCGCGGTCGAGCCTGCTCGAACTCGTCCTGGCCTACGCGCTGGTCAGCATCGGGTTGTTCTGGGCCGTCAGCGACTACTCGGCCTCCGTCGGCATCCGGCGCGGTTTCGAGACTGCGGCGGGGCTCTCTTCGCGTCCCGCCGCGACGCTCTACAGCGCCGAAAGCCTCAACCTCACCGCGGGCGGTGTCCTCCAGGTGAAATGCGCTGCTCCCGACGCCGCCTACAAATACCGGTACACCGGGCTGAAACTGCTGTTGCAGTCCGGCGGCCAGTACGTGTTCGTGCCGTCGGACTGGCGGGCGGGCACCGGTGTCGCGTTCGTGGTCCCGAAGACCGAGAAGCTACGGCTGGAATTCGGCCCCGCCCGCTCGGTACCGCCCGCCACCTGCTGAGTCAGCCCAGCCGGGGCTTCAGCCATTCGGTGACCGCGTCGTCGACCACCTTCGCGATCGGCAGTTGCGGCGCGGGCTCGATCCCCGGCTCGTCGGCCAGCGGATGCGCGAATCCGGGCACCCGGTTCAGGTGGACGTCATCCGGACGGCTGTACTGCCCGCGCAGCGCGGCGACGAGGTCGTCGGCGTCGGTGCGCAGTGACGGGTAGTCGTCCTCGCCGCTGACGAGCAACAGCGGAACCTGCTTGTCCCGCGCCGATATTTCACCCGATCGTGCGACGAAGTCGAGCCGATCCGCTGCCTGATCCGCTTCGTCGTTCCACGAATAAGGCCGCTCCAGCATGCCTTCCACCTGTCCGACCACCGAACGCGCCCGGATCGCGGGGTTGACCAGTGCCGCCGCGCGGATCGGAATCTCCCGCGTGGCCAGGATCGTGAGCGCCACGGCACCACCCAGCGAACCGCCGACGACGGCCATCCGGGAGGTGTCGAAACCGAAGCGTTCGCGCAGCTGGGCCAGCGCGGCGGGAAACTCCAGGGCGGCCTGCGCGACGATCGGGTCGACGTAGGCGAGCATCGCGTCACGGCGGGCCCGCTCGACGACGGCGTCCATGGTGCCGTCGATCATTCTCGCGCCGCACAACGGCATTCCGAGATAGACGCGCCACGCCGGCACCCCCGCCAGCGGCAACGCGGCCGCGAACGCGGCGTCGGACCGGGGCGCGTCGATCATATGCCAGGCGACGACCACCGGCGCGGGGCCGCTGACCTCGGTCGATGGCGGCAAGGCGGTGAACGGGACCCCCGCGGCCGTGCCGGTAACCGGTTCTGCCACCGCTGTCCTTTCCCGTGCGCTGTCGATCTCCACGATATCCAGGACGCGGCGGAGGGGGACCTCGTTCCGCCACAAGCGAAACAGTATGCCCACGAGGTCACCCCGACGCGCCGCGGAGGTGGTTGCGGACGACCGGCGGCGGCCGAATAGTGTTGCGGCCCGGCCCTTTGGAGGTGAACCGCCCGTGCCCGATGTCGACTACTACGAGGTGCTCGGCGTGGGCAAGGCCGCCTCGGCCAACGAGATCAAGACCGCGTACCGCCGCCTCGCGAAGTCGCACCATCCGGACACCGGAGGTTCCGCGCTCACGTTCCAGCTGGTCCGCGAGGCCTACGACACGCTCAGCGATCCGATGCGGCGCGCGGGCTACGACGCGGGCGGACGCTCCGTACGCGCGCCGATCCGGCCCCGGCCGAGACGTCGCTTCGGCGACGAACCGGGCTACGAGCCCGAGCCGGTCGTGATCGATCCGGAAGACCTCGAATGGTGGGAATTCGCCGCGCAGGACGAACGCGTGCGTCACGGACGGCGGCGCGGCCCCGGGCATACGCCGGTCGTGGCGGCGGTCGGCGGGATGGTGCTGGTCCTGCTTCCGGTACTGACCGGTGTCGGGTTCTCGGCCCCCACCCTGATCGTCTGGCTGATCCTGACCGCCGGAACGGCCCTGCTGGTGCAACGGCTCGCACGCGGCTATCTCGCCGCTTCCCGCGCCAGGACCCGGTTCGCCGCCGAGTTCGGCGGGAAACGCGTGTTCGGCACCCCCGGCACCGAGGCCGACGAACTCGCCGAACGGCTCACCGCCGACCTGCTCGAACGCTATTTGACCCGGCTGCCGGGCGCGCGCATCTTCCACGGCCTCTCGTGGCCGGACTCGGTCTTCGCCGACATCGATCACGCGGTGTTGTGCGGCAAGCGGCTCGTGCTCATCGAATCGAAGCTGTGGCTGCCTGGGCACTACGAAACCGGCGACGACGACCGGCTGCTGCGCAACGGCCGCGCCTTCCGCGGCGGCGGCAGCAGGCTGACCGAGAGCGTCGCCGAATTCCGGCGGATCCTGCCGGGGGTCGCGTTACGCGGGGCGATGATCGTGTACCCGAGCCGGACCGGCGAGGTCACCACGGAGCACGATGACCGCTCCCCCGCGCCACCGATGACGCCGGAGCAGTTCCTGCACGAGATCGGCGGCTGGCTGGCGGCGGAGCCGTCCACTGTGGACTCGGCGACGATGCGGACCGTGCGGGACCGCGTCGTGGGCACCGTCTAGAGGTAGCCCGCGTGGGTCCGCCGGTCGGCTCCACCGCCAGAGCGGGACGCGGCGAACCTGTCGTGATGGACCCGGCGGGAGCGGCCTCACGCGAAGTGTCCTCACCCGGCTCTTGACTGTCCATAAGGGACACTTTACGAGACGAAGGTGCCCGGTTTGGGCGAGTGGCGCGGTTCGCGAGCGGGTCGTGAGTGTCAATGAGCGTTCTATTGAGGGTTGAGGCAGACATGGCGTGATCGGCTCGCTGCCCGGCGGCAGGCGAGGAGCTCCCCACTAAGGCGGGCGCGTCGCGCGACTGTCCACAAGGGACACCTTCCGAGGGATCGGTGTCCGATTGATGACGCTATGTACGGTTCCGCACGGGGGTCGTGAGTGGCGAATAGGGTTAGAACCCTCATTGCCACTCACGACCCCAGCGCGAAAGCACACAAACCACCCAAGTCGGACAATTTTCTTCAGAAGAGCGTCACTTGTGGACGCTGGGGGCGCGGCCCGGCTTCCGTCAGTCAGCCCAGTCCCGCGCCGGAACACGCCACGTTTGGCTTACCCCTCGATAACCCGAATCGCCCCCCCGCTGACGTCCACCAACAGGCCAGCCCACCTCGACTCTTCCGTTGATCAAGCTCCGCCACCGGCGCATGCGACTTTGCCGCGTGCCTGAAGCCAGAACTCGCGTGCTCAGAGCCGAAAACCCGAGTGCGGGATCCAAGCACGCGAGTTACGCCTTCGCCCCGCCCACCACCCGTAGCGCGTGAAGGCCCCCTTCCCTCGGCTGAGCCGAGGGAAGGGGGCCTTCACGCGCAAAGAAGAACTACCGGACCGAGCGCTCCTTGTTGGCGCGCGCGGAACGGGTGCAGACCTCACCGACGTCGACCGTCTGGCCGCGGTCGATGTAGACGTCCGCCAGCCCGACGAGCTTGCCCTTCGGCGACGTACAGGTCAGCTGGTACGCCTCCTTGGGGCCGTAGGTCGGCGGGATCGGCGACTGGAACGAGACTCCGCCGGTCCAGTCGTCCACAGTGGACGGGTTGGCCTGTGCGTAATTGACCATCACGGCCGTGTAGTCCCCGGCGGGCGGGTCGTACAGGATCGCGTGCTCTTCCGTGGTCGAACCGTTCGCCGACGACGAGACCATGTTGCCCGCCGCGTCGAAGACGTACAGGTCCCAGTCGGAGTCCTGGCTGGCCCACTTGACGTCGACACTGAACTTCCCGTTGTCCACCTTGGGGAGCCCGTCGACGTGGAACTTGAAGCTCTCCGACGTCGGGTCGGTGGGGTAGTTCGTGTTGACCGCCGGGACCCCGGCCGGGTTGACCACCTGGATCGCGGGCTGTGCCGGCCCCTGCGGCTCGCGGCCGTAGCGGCCCGCGACGTAGGGCCGGGTCGACGGGTTGACCGACCACGCGAACCGGCCACCGGTCGAGGCCAGCGACGAGTTCAGGTCGTCGGTCACGTAGATCGGCGGCTTCGTCGAGCCGTCCGGCTGCACCACCGGCGAGGTCGGCGTCTGGAAGGTCTTGTGCAGCTTCAGCTGGTAGCCCTTCGGCGCGGTACCGATCAGCGTCGAATGCGCCGCCGGGTCCGCGGTGTTGGCCAGCATGTCCACGAAGGCCTGCCGGTTGCCGCCCTTGCCCGCGCCCGCCGCGGGGGCGACACCGGTGTACTCGGCGACGACACCTTCGGAGAACGGCGGGTGGAACTCGTTGGGACCGACCTCGAAGGTGAAGCCCCAGCCACCGGTGGCCCAGTACGACCAGTCCTCGGTCGAACCGGTCGTGTCATAGAGCGCCCACGACGGCTGGCTGGTGTATCCGTTGCGCGAGGCCATCTTGTCACCGAGGGCCTTGTACGCCGGCTCGTCGAGCGGCGGACGGACGGCGGCGACACCCGGGACACGCAGCACCAGGTTGGAGTAGGTGTGCAGCGTGATCAGGTTGGTCACCTGGCGGTTGGACACGATCGAGCGGATGTTCTGCGTCTCGGGCTCGGAGAACGGGCCGGATCCGCGGAAGGTGTCGCTGCGCCACAGGGTGGAGGCGCCGGCGCCGCCCCAGAAGCCCGCGTAGTTGCGGTTCGGGTCGGTGCCGCGTTCACGGCCGCCGGGGTTGGCCTTGCAGACGCCGGTCGCGAACTCCTTCGGCGAGTCGTTGACGTTGCAGTTCTTGCGCTTCATCTCGTAGTCGAAGCGCGAGAAGTCGCCCTTGGGCTCGGCTTCACGGGAGATTTCGAAGCCGTCTGCGTTGACGATCGGCACGATGATGTTGCGGGTCCTGCCGACCAGGCCACGGATTTCGGCGTTGCCGCCGGTGTAGCCCTTGATCAGTTCGTGCGCCCACTCCATGGCGTGCTCACCGGCAGGCCACTCCCTGGCGTGGTGCACGCCCATGGTGAAGTTGACGGGCTTGCCGTCGGCGATGTTCTTGACGTCGGGCGCGATCTCGAGGCCGACGACGTCGCGGCCTTCCCAGGTCGGCTGCGGCAGGGTGAACGCCGTGACCAGCTTGGGGTTGTTGCGGGCCAGTTCCTTGACCTCGAACTGGTAGTCGTAGAGGTGCCGGTAGCTCGTACGCCCGGACGGCAGGGTCGATGCCTGCGTCTTCGCGTCGTACTCGCTGTCGGCCTTGGCGTTCCGGATCGACTTCGCCGAAAGATCGCCTTCGATCACCTTTGACTTGAAGCCGCTGTTCGCCAGCGTCTTGCGGTCGGTGTCGTTGGCGAGAACGACCTCGACACCGGTGGCGTCGGCCTTCTCGGTGACGTCCAGGCCGAGCCGGAGGAGCTTGTCCTTGTCCTGCTTGGCCGGGGTTTCGACCCGGACCAGTTCGGCGCGCTGCGGCGCGGACGCGGCACCGGTCGGGGTTCCCTGCGGCGTGAGCGCGAGGAAATCGACGCCCAGCAGCGCGTCGCGCGTCTGCCCGTCGTACCGGCAGGTCTGCACGACCAGCTTCTGGTCCTTCTTCACGAAGCCTTCGGCGAGCTCGTGACTGCGCAACGCGGCGGACGCCGCGACCACGGCACCGGTGGCCTTGTCGAAGACCGCGAGATCCCAGTCGCCCTCATCGCCGCCACGAGGCGCGATCCGCGCCTGCAGCAGACCGTCTACTGTGGACGTGAACTCCCGGCGATCGGTGCCGGACGTGCCCGGCTTCTGTAACGCGGCGAAACAGGAACGCGGTACGGCCCGGTCGGCGCGCACCACGTTGTCCGCGGCCCCCGCCGTCGTGGCCGACGGAAGTGCCACGAAAGCGCCGGCGAGCACCAGTGTCGCCGCCGTCCATCCCGCTCTTCGCCGGTTTGGTGAATACCCCACAGACTGACCTCCTTGGACAGTCCGGTGACCGGGTGAGGTCACCGGTAGCGAGACCCTAGACCCGAGACCCCACCCGGGGGACCCGCCACAAGTCGCCTACACCCCTTTCGGCCCAACGATCTCACCGACCGTGCCGGAACGATCACCACCGACCACGCGGTAAAAGGGGACTTTCCTGTCGATCCCGACAGGTTGGCCTAAGAAAACCCTCAGGTTCGGTGGTTACCTTTCAACCATGACGACGTCCCAGGTCACCGCCAGGTCCCCGCTGGCCCTGCTGGCCGCCGTGGTCTCGGTCGCCGGCGGAGCGCTGCTGATCCTGCTGCTGCAGGTACTGCCCGCCACCAGCGACATCAGCCCGGTCCGCCGCACCATCAGCGAATACGCGCTGAGTGAGCACAAGTGGATCTTCGACGTCGCCGTCCTGCTGGTCGCGTTCGGCTCGGCGATCGGCTTCGGCGCGCTGATCCACCGCAGGCACGTTCCCGCGCTCTCCGCGGCCTCGATCTTCTGCGCGCTCTGGACGGTGAGCCTGGTGGTGATCGTGGCGTTCCCCAAGAACAACTGGGCGATCGGGCCGAGCACCGGCGGGACGGTCCACCGCATCGCGAGCGTCGTCGCCTTCATCGCGCTGCCGCTGGCCGTGTGGTTCGCCGCGAAGGCCGTCTTCCCCACTTCTCCCGCGCGCCGGGCGGTGACGCGGGTGCTCGCGGTGGCCGCGCTGGCCTGGTTCGGGGTGATCCTCGGGGCGATCGTGGTCTCGATGAACGGCGGCAGGCCGTGGTGGCAGGCGATCCCGCTGGGCCTTGTCGAACGCGCGATGGCGCTGACCGGGCTGATCGCGCTGGCGTCGCTGCTCATCCCGGCACGGGTGGCCACGGCGCCGGTCACCGAGGAGACCGAAGCCTTGGAGACCGAAGCCTTGGAGACCGCGGCCTGACGGCGGCACTGGCGGACACCGAGGCGGCGAGCTGATCACCGAAGTGCTCGGCCGCCGGGCGGGCTGACCTCGCGGGAGCCCAACCGTCCATCGTGGACTTCGGCGATCCGGTCGACGGCGGTGAGATGCGTGGCGTCGTGGGTGACCAGGACGGTCGCGGTGGCGCGCTGGTAGGTGAGGCGGGCCAGCAGGGCGATCACCGCGGCGCCACGTTCGTGGTCGAGTGCGCTCGTCGGCTCGTCGACCAGGAGCACGGTGGGTTCGTTCATCAGCGCGCGGGCGATGTTCACCCGCTGCCGCTGGCCGCCGGAAAGCTGATGGGGACGGCGTCCCGCCTGGGGTGCGAGCCCCACGGCGTCGAGCAGGTCCATGGCCCGGCCCCGCGCCTTGGCGGGTGAACGGCCGTCGATCTGGGCCATGACCTGGAGCTGCTCAACGGCGGTGAGCGAGGGCAGCAGATTGGGCTGCTGGAAGACGATCCCGATCTTGCGGCGGCGGAGGTCGGTGAGCTCGCCGTGGCTCAGGCCGGTGGTCACGGTGCCGTCGACGGTGACGGTTCCGCTGTCGGGGGTGATGAGGGTGGCGGCGACGGCGAGCAGGCTGGACTTGCCGGAACCCGACGGGCCGGCGACCGCGGTCAGGCTGCCCCGGGGGACGTCCAGGGTGACGTCGTCGAGCGCGGTGAGGCGGGAGTCGCCGTCGGGATAGGTGAGGGTGATGCCGGTCAGGTGCAGGCTCATCGTGCGCTCCCCAAGGCGGTCAGCGGGTCGACGGAGGTGACGCGCCGGACGGACAGCCCGGCGCCGAGCGCGCCGAGCAGGATCGTCACGACGGCGGGGAAGAGAACGGTGCCGGGAGTCAGCACGAAGGGCACGGCCGAGCCGGTGAGGACGGCGCCGAGACCGGCGGCCAGCCCGGTGCCGAGGAGGGTGCCGCCGACGAGCAGGACGACGGCCTGGCCCAGCGCGTCCTTCAGCAGACCCGCCGTGGTGGCGCCCAGTGCCTTGAGGACGGCGATGTCACCGCTGCGCTGAATGGTCCAGACGGTGAAGAACGCGCCGATCACCAGGGCGGAGATGGCGAACAGGAAGCCGCGCATCAACTGCAGGGAGCCGTTTTCGGACGTGTAGGAGCCGATCGCGGACAATGACTCGTCCTTCGAGACCGTCGTGGTGGCCGAGGCCTGGTCGGTGGCCGCGATCGCGGCGTCGGCGGTGGTGGTCAGCGCGAGCACGGTCGCGATCGGCTCGCCGCCGGTGGGTGGCGCCGTCTTCGCCCAGACGGCGAGACTGGCCCAGATCACCGGGGTATGGCTGAACCAGGCGTCGCCCGACACCGAGGCCACGGTGAGCGGCCGCCCCGCCAGCGTGATGGTTCCTCCGGTTCCGACGCCCAGGTCGTCGGCGGCGGACGCCGAAAGCACCACCGAGTCTCCGACGATCGCGCCGCTGTCCGGGGCCAGCGGCGAGCCGGTCCGGACGCCGAAGACGGAAACCCCGCCGCCGCGGTCCCCGGCGGTGGCCTTGGTGGTGGCGATGCCCAGCGGTTCGACGCCGCTGACCCCGGGGGTTTCGGCCCACTGCCGTCGCTGCTTCTCGGTCACCACCGAGTTGGCATAGGAAAGACCTTGTCCGGCACCGGGAGCGGCGAAGACGATCTTGTCGGCGGGCAGGCCGGTGATGGCGGAAATGTTCTGCTGACCCAGCCCGGCGGTCAAACCGGACAACAGGCCGACCAGCAGGGTGATCAGCACGACGACCGTGCCCATCAGGGCGAACCGCCCTTTGGCGAATTTCAGGTCTCTCCAGGCGACGAACACGGCTCCGGGCTGTCCTTTCCGGCGGGTGGATCGGGTACGTCTCCACGATCGCCGCCGCCGGGCGGCGCGGCGTCTGGCCGGAGATGGCACTTCGCGCGCCGAAGGACGGCGCGCCGGTTCCACCTTTCGATAGAGGCGATTCCCGGCCCGTCTCCGTAGCCTGGACGCATCGTGAACACCGCCGCTCCCGCCCTGCCGCCGACCGGCCGGGTCCTGACCTGGTGCCTGCACCTGCTGGTCGTCGCCCTGCTGGCCCTCGCCGTGGGGCGCGCCCTCGCCGACGGCCTTCCCCGGACCGGCGCGATCGTGGCGGTGGCGGTGACGTGCGGGCTGGTGTACGCGGCCGGGCCTGTTCTGCCCCGGGTCCGCGTCTCCCGCGGGCTCGCCGCGGGATGGCTGGCCGTGTTGGGCGCGGTGTGGCTCGTTCTACTGGTGCTGACCGCCGACGGTGTCTGGGTCGCCTTCCCGCTGTACTTCCTGCAGCTGCATCTGCTTCCCCGCCGGGCGGGGCTGCTCGCGGTGATCGCGACCGCGATCACCGCCATCACCGCGTTCGCCGCCCACCAAGGGTTCTTCAGCCCGGCCGCCGCGATCGGCCCGGCACTCGGGGCCGCCGTCGCGGTCGCCGTCGTGTGGGGATACCAAGCCCTGTACCGCGAAAGCGAACGACGCCGTCGCCTGATCGAGGAACTCACCGCCACCCGCGCCGATCTGGCCGAGGCACAGCACGTCGCCGGGGTGATGGCCGAGCGGGAACGCCTGGCCCGCGAAATCCACGACACCCTCGCGCAAGGGCTGTCCAGCATCCAGCTCCTCCTGCGCGCGGCCGGACGGACCCTGCCCGAAACCGCCGGGAACGCCGGTCGTTACGTGGACCAGGCACGCCAGGCCGCGGCGGACAACCTCGCCGAGGCACGCCGGTTCGTCGCCGCCCTCGCCCCGCCCGCCCTCGACGACACCACTTTGGCCAGTGCGCTGGAACGGCTGTGCGCCACCACCAGCGCCCGCCACCGGATCACCGCGCGGTTCCACCTCACCGGTGATCCCGTGCCGCTGCCGACCGCGCACGAGGTCGCCTTGCTGCGGATCGGGCAAGCCGCGCTCGCGAACACCGTCCGCCACGCGAACGCCACCACCGCCGACGTCACCCTGAGCTTTCTGGGCGAGCACATCGCCCTCGACGTCGTCGACGACGGGATCGGCTTCGACGCCGATCGACCACCCTCCCCGGATCCCGAGAGCGGCGGCTTCGGACTGGCGGCGATGCGAAGCCGGGCCCAAGCGCTCGACGGCACACTCACCATCGAGTCCTCCCCCGGCCACGGCACCGCCCTCGCCGCCCGGTTGCCCATCGACGCCCAGCCCGAGGACCGCCCGTGACCGGCACCCCGATCCGTCTTCTCGTCGCCGACGACCACCCGGTGGTGCGGGCAGGGCTCCGCGCCGTGCTCGAAACCGAACCCGGTCTCCTCGTCGTCGCCGAGGCCGCGACCGCCGAGGCAGCGGTGGCCCGCGCCGCCGAAGGCGACATCGACGTCGTCCTGATGGACCTGCAGTTCGGCACCGGCATGAACGGGGCGGAGGCCACCGCCGCGATCACCGCACGGCCGGGAGCGCCCCGCGTCCTGATCGTCACCACCTTCGACACCGACGCCGACACGCTGCCCGCGATAGAAGCCGGTGCCACCGGTTACCTCCTCAAAGACGCCCCGCCCGAGGACCTGGCCGCCGCCGTGCGCACCGCGGCCACCGGACGCACCACCCTCGCCCCCACCGTCGCCGACCGCCTCATGAACCGCATGCGCATGCCCGGTATCGCCCTGACCCGGCGTGAGATCGAAGTCCTCACCCTGGTCGCCGACGGTCTGTCCAACCGCGCCATCGCCGAGCGGCTGCACCTCACCGAGGGAACCGTGAAATCCCACCTGGCCCGCAGCTACACCAAGCTCGGCGTCGACTCACGGACCTCGGCCGTCGCCACCGCGACCGGCCTCGGCCTCATCCGGCGCTGAGCGCCCGGCCCCGCGCACGCCTGGGCGCCATCAGCGGTCGTGGCACGCCGTCAGCCGCACAACGTCGCAGGGCTGAAGGGCGCTTTCCCCGCATCGCATGCAGGGAAAGCGCCCTTCGCCACATGAGATGAGGGGAAAGTCCCCTTCAGCCAGTCGAACGCGACCTTGATCGGCCCTGAACCGATAACCCCAGGTGACGTGATCCCAGTCACAGGAAAGGCCGTCCGGGGCAGTCAGCTCGGCGATCGCGATACGGACGCCGTCGCCGATGCGGGACACCTCCCCTGGTTTCCTTGGAAAGCAACCGCTTAGTACGGCAGACTCGGCGTCACTTCCACTCAACGACGAGGAGTCACCCGTGACCGAACACCCCTCCCGCGTAGCGATCGTCACCGGTGCCGGCCGTGGCATCGGCGCCGCCGTGGCCAAGCGGCTCGCCGCCGACGGATTCGCCGTCGGCCTGCTGGACCTCGACGAGGCGGGCGTCAAGCAGGGAGCCGAAGCCATCGTCGCCGAGGGCGGTAAGGCCGTCGGCGTCGCGCTGGACGTCAACGACGCCGCCCAGGTCGAGGCCGCGGTGACCCGGGTGGCCGAGGAACTCGGCGCGCCGACCGTGCTGATCAACAACGCCGGCATCACCCGCGACAACCTGCTGTTCAAGATGACCGAGCAGGACTGGGACTCGGTACTGGGCGTGCACCTGAAGGGTTCGTTCCTGATGACGCGCGAGGTGCAGAAGTACCAGACGCAGGAGAAGTGGGGCCGCATCGTCAACCTGTCCAGCACGTCGGCGCTGGGCAACCGCGGGCAGGTCAACTACTCCGCGGCCAAGGCGGGCATGCAGGGTTTCACCAAGACCCTCGCGATCGAACTGGGCAAGTTCAACGTCACGGCGAACGCCATCGCCCCCGGCTTCATCGCCACCGACATGACCGCGGCGACCGCCGAACGGATCGGCATGTCGTTCGAGGACTTCAAGGCCGCGGCCGCGTCGCAGATCCCGGTCCAGCGCGTCGGCACTCCCGAAGACATCGCCAACCTCGCGTCGTTCCTGGTGAGCGACGGTGCCGGGTTCATCTCCGGCCAGGTCATCTACGTCGCCGGCGGACCGAAGGACTGAGCCATGCGCGAATTCGCCTCCCTGCAGGACTTCGAGAACGCCGTCGGCGAGCACTTCGGGTACAGCGAATGGATGACGCTCACCCAGGAGCGGGTCAATCTGTTCGCCGACGCCACCGACGACCACCAGTGGATCCACGTCGACGTCGAGAAGGCCGCCGAAGGCCCGTTCGGGGCGCCGATCGCCCACGGTTTCCTGACGCTGTCGCTCATTTCGGGCTTCGTCGGGAAGATCTACCGGGTCAACGGGCTCAAGATGGGCATCAACTACGGCCTCAACAAGGTCCGCTTCCCCCAGCCGGTCAAGGTGGGCTCGAAGATCCGCGCGGGCGCCGAACTGGTCGAGGTCACCGACGTCCCCGGTGGCAAACAGGCCGTGGTCCGGTGGACGATCGAGATCGACGGCGAGGCCAAACCGGCCTGCGTCGCCGAAATGGTCGCCCGGCTCATCGCCTGACCGGGTGACCTCCGGCACCTCGCCGGGCCACCACTACCCGACATACCGACTGGTCGGTACTGTAACCGGAAAGCGAGACGCTGGAGGCGCGATGAACCAGACCGACCTGCCGGGCCTCGACCTGGCCAGGCTCAAGGCCCACCTGGACGAGCACCGGCCGGGCCTCGTCCAGGGCGACCTGAGCGGCCAGGTCGTGGAAGGGGGCCGGTCCAACCTCACCTACATCGTGGGCGACGGCCGGTCCCGCTGGGTGGTCCGCCGTCCGCCGCTCGGCCACGTCCTGCCGACGGCACACGACATGGGCCGCGAGTTCCGGGTGATCTCCGGACTGCGCGACACGGCCGTCCCGGTACCCGCGACCGTGCTGCTGTGCGAGGACACCGAGGTCATCGGCTCGCGGTTCTACGTGATGGAGTTCGTCGAAGGCACTCCCTTCCGCACGGACACCGAACTGGCCGCGCTGGGCCCCGCCAGGACGAGGGCTATCGCGGACGAGCTGGTCGACACGCTGGTCGAGCTGCACGCGGTCGATCCGGAATCGGTCGGACTGGGTGATTTCGGCCGCCCGGAGGGCTTCCTCGAGCGCCAGTTGCGGCGCTGGAAGAAGCAGCTCGACGGCAACCGCAGCCGCGATCTCCCCGGCGTCGACGAGCTCCACGAGCGCCTCGCCTCATCGGTCCCCGAATCGGGGCGGCCGTCGATCGTCCACGGCGACTACCGGCTGGACAATGTGCTGGTGAACGCCGACGACCGGATCACCGCGGTGCTGGACTGGGAGATGTCCACGCTCGGCGACCCGCTGACCGACCTCGCGCTGCTGGTGGCCTACGCCGAACGCGACAAGGTGTCGCTGCAGTTCGTGTCCAACGCCAGTTCCGCGCCCGGCTATCCGAGCAACGACGAGGTCGTCGCGCGGTACGCCGAGCGTTCGGGCCGGGACGTCTCGCGGCTCAACTGGTACGTGGGCTTCGCGTTCTTCAAACTCGCGGTGATCTTGGAGGGCATCCACCTTCGCTACAGCAAGGGCCAGACGGTCGGCGCCGGATTCGACGGCATCGGCGCGGGCGTCGTCCCGTTGATCGCGCACGGCAATGAGACTCTCAAGGACGAATGACGGGACATGCGATGACTTCCTGTCGCAGACGAGAGAAGCCCTTGGATGCCGTGGCGTACCGGCGACCGGTCCCGTCGGTGGACGGCGTCTCCACACACCCCCTTCGCCCGGCGCCACGTTTGCCTTACCCCTCAATAGCCCCACTCACCACTCACGACCAGCCGCACCACCCTCACCAGGCCGAACTCGCACGGAAGAGGAAAAATGGACTTCGCCTTCGACGCGAAAACCGAGGAACTGCGAGGAAAACTCCTCGAGTTCATGGATTCGCACATCTATCCGGCCGAGGCCGTCTTCGAGCGGCAGCTGGCCGAGCGCGACAGCGAGTGGAGCCAGCCGCCGATCGTCGAAGAACTGAAGGCCGAGGCCCGCAAACGCGGACTGTGGAACTTCTTCCTCCCCGGTGACCACGGCGCGGGTCTCACGAACCTGCAGTACGCGCCGCTGGCGGAGATCACCGGCCGCAGCCTTCGGCTCGCCCCGACCGCGCTCAACTGTGCCGCCCCGGACACCGGCAACATGGAAGTCCTCACCATGTTCGGCTCCGAGCAGCAGCAGAAGCAGTGGCTGCGGCCCTTGCTGGACGGCGAGATCCGGTCCGCGTTCGCGATGACCGAGCCCGACGTCGCCTCTTCCGACGCGCGCAACATCGCCACCAGCATCCGCCGTGACGGCGACGAATACGTCATCAACGGCCGCAAGTGGTACATCTCCGGCGCGATGAACCCGAACTGCAAGATCTTCATCGTGATGGGCAAGACCGATCCGGACGCGCCCGCGCACAAGCAGCAGAGCATGATCCTGGTCCCCCGCGACACTCCCGGCATGACCGTGAAACGCGGCATGCACGTGTTCGGCTACACCGACGGCGACCACGGCGGGCACGCCGAGGTGATCTTCGAGGACGTCCGTGTGCCCGCGGAAAACCTCATCGCCGGTGAAGGCGACGGGTTCGCCATCGCGCAGGCCCGCCTCGGCCCCGGCCGCATCCACCATTGCATGCGTGCCATCGGGATGGCCGAACGCGCGCTGGAACTGATGTGCCGCCGGGCGCTTTCGCGCGAGACTTTCGGCAAGCCGATCGCCGAACAGGGCGTGGTGCAGGACTGGATCGCCGAGGCGCGGGTCAAGATCGAGCAGCAACGGCTGCTGGTGCTCAAGACCGCGTGGCTGATGGACACCGTCGGGAACCAGGGCGCGCACACCGAGATCCAGTCGATCAAGATCTCCACGCCGATCACCGTCGAGTGGATCCTCGACAAGGCCGTGCAGGTGCACGGCGCGGGCGGGGTCAGCCAGGACTTTCCGGTCGCCGAGATGTGGGCGCAGGTGCGGACGCTCCGCCTGGCCGACGGCCCGGAC
The DNA here is from genome assembly GCF_055575975.1 of Amycolatopsis sp. NPDC033938. Classification (NCBI taxonomy): domain Bacteria; kingdom Bacillati; phylum Actinomycetota; class Actinomycetes; order Pseudonocardiales; family Pseudonocardiaceae; genus Amycolatopsis; species Amycolatopsis sp. NPDC033938. The sequence continues at coordinate 71,827 of NZ_JBVIRO010000013.1, read as the reverse complement.
GAGGTGCACAAGCGTTCGCTCGCGCACCGTGAACTGAAAAAGTACCGCGGGGAGGCCTCGAAGTGACCACCGTAGAGGAACTCAAGCGGCGCGTGGCCGATCTACTGGCCGCGTATCCGCCGGAAAGCACGCCACGCCAGGACTTCCTCGACGCCCGGTTCGACGCCGGGCTCGCCTGGATCCACTTCCCCGAAGGACTCGGCGGGCTCGGCGCGCCGCGTTCCCTTCAGTCCGTTGTGGACAAAGAACTCGCCGCGGCGGGCGCGCCGGACAACGACAAACGGCGGATCGGCATCGGCCTCGGCATGGCCGCGCCGACCATTCTCGCCTTCGGTACGCCGGAGCAGCATCAGCGCTTCCTTCGTCCACTGTGGACCGAGCGGGAGGTGTGGTGCCAGCTGTTCAGTGAGCCCGGCGCCGGATCCGATCTCGCCGCGCTGGGCACCCGCGCGGTGCGCGACGGCGACGACTGGGTGGTCACCGGGCAGAAGGTCTGGACGTCGGGCGCGCACAAGTCGCAGTGGGCCATCCTGGTCACCCGCACCGATCCCGATGTGCCGAAGCACCGGGGCATGACGTACTTCCTGTGCGACATGACCGCCCCGGGGGTCGAGGTCCGGCCGCTGCGCCAGATCACCGGTGAGGCCGAGTTCAACGAGGTCTTCCTCAGCGAGGTCCGCATCCCCGACGCGCACCGGCTCGGCGCGGTCGGCGAGGGCTGGAAGGTCGCGCAGACCACACTGATGAACGAACGCGTCGCCATCGGCGGGACCGAGTTCCCGCGCGACGGCGGCATGGTCGGCGTCGTCACGGAAACCTGGCGCGAGCGCCCGGAACTGCGGACCTCGGAACTGCACGATCGGCTGCTGAAACTGTGGGTGGAAGGCGAAAGCCTGCGCCTGGTGAGTTCGCGGCTGCGCCAGCAACTGGCCGCCGGTGCGCCGGGACCGGAGGGTTCGGCGGTCAAGGTCGCGTTCTCCGAGCTGAACCAGGCCGCTTCCGGGCTGGAGATCGAACTGCTCGGCGAGGAAGGCCTGCGCTACGACGACTGGACGATGCGGCGGCCCGACGGCGTGAACTTCCTCGGCCGCGAAGCCGGCTACCGCTATCTGCGCGCGAAGGGGAACTCCATCGAGGGCGGCACCTCGGAGGTCCTGCGCAACATCATCGCCGAACGCGTGCTGGGACTGCCGTCCGAGCCGCGGATCGACAAGGACGTCGCCTGGAAGGACCTGCCCCGATGAGCGACCTGCTGTACTCCGAGGTCGAAGAGGACCTTCGCGCGAGCGTCCGCGACCTGCTCAAGGACCGCGCGGAACCGGCGTCGCTGATCGCCAGGACCGAGACGGCCGAACCGTACGACCTCAAGCTGTGGCGGACCCTCGCCGCCGATCTCGGCGCGGCGGGCCTCGCCGTCCCCGAGGCGCTGGGCGGGCACGGCGCTTCGGCGCGTGAGGTCGCCGTCGTGATGGAGGAACTCGGGCGCAGCGTCGCCCCCGTCCCCTATCTCGGCAGTGCCGTGCTGGCGACGTCGGCCTTGCTGGCGACCGACACGGCGCAGGCGGAAGTGGCCGAACCGCTGGGGAAACTGGCCGGGGGCACGCTTATCGGCGCGCTGGCCGTCCCGCTGTCGACCGCACCCGGCGCCGAGTTCCCCTCGACGGTCACCGCGGCCGCGGACGGCACGCTCAGCGGCCGGGTCCGCAGTGTCGCCGACGCCTCGGTGGCCGAACTGCTCGTCGTCCCGGCGGTGGGCCCCGACGGTCCAGGGCTCTACACGGTCGAAGCCGCTTCGCCGGGGGTGACGGTCGCCGAGGCGATCTCGCTGGACCTGACCCGGCGCATCGCCGACGTCACCCTGGAGAACGTGGTCGCGAAGCGGGTCGCCGATTCCGCCACCGCACCGTCCGCTTTGGACACCGCGCTCGTGACCGCGGCGGGACTGCTCGCTTCGGAACAGCTCGGGATCGCCGAATGGGCGCTGACCGAAACGGTGCGCTATCTCAAGGAGCGCTACCAGTTCGGCCGTCAGGTCGGCTCGTTCCAGTCGCTGAAGCACCGGCTGGCGAACCTGTACACGGATCTGGTCAACGCCAGGGCGACAGCCCGCTACGCCGCCGATTGCCTGGCTTCCGGCGACGACATCGCGATCGCCGTCGCGGTGGCGCAGGCCCGCAACTCCCCCATCGCCGTCCACGCCACCGAAGAAGCGATCCAGCTGCACGGCGGGATCGGGATGACCTGGGAGCACCCCGCGCACCTGTACCTCAAGCGCGCGAAGAGCGATGAGATCGCCTTGGGCACTCCTGGGCGGCATCGCGCGGCCCTCGCACCACTGATCGACCTGCCCGCCTGATCCTCCCGGCGGGGTCCGCCCCGGAAAGTGTCGGACCCCGCCGGTAAAACCTGTTCGAACATCAGAGCGAACAGGGAGTCATCATGAAACTGCTCGTGGCCACCTCGAAGACCCAGGGTGCGCGGGAGAACGACTTCAACGACTGCGTCGAAGGCGAACTGATCTGGATCGCCCCGTGCTGCGACGAAGGCGACACCTCGCCGGATTCCGCCTGCGGCTGCGGCCGGTCGTTCTGCGGACTGAACTCGCACGAAGGGACGACGACGGCGCTCGTCGCCGAACTGCCCGGCTTCACCTATTCCGACTATTCCGAAGCGATGCGGTCGAGTCTGGCCGCACAGGGCTGGCCACCGGAAGCCGCCGACGAAGTGGCGAGAGGCCTGGTGGCCTTCACCTCCGGATGGGAGGTGGGAACGGTGCTCGAACGCCGCTGCGACTGGTTCGCCGAACGTCTCGTACCCGCGCCACCAGGCTGAGCACCCGGCGACCCGGCGTGTCCGTCGGGATCGCCGCTATTCGGGTCGCAGCGCCGCCAGCAGCAGATCCGCGTAGTGGTCACCGATCTGGCGGGCCGAGAGCGCGCCACCGCGCCGGTACCAGGAGCCGAGATGGTGCACTGACCCGAAGAAGAAGTCGACGATCACGTCGGCCGGTTTGTCGGCGCGGAACTCGCCGGACTCCTGGCCTTCCTCGATCAGCGTGCGGAACCGCTCGTGGTACTTGCGGCGTTCCGCGCGGACGGCCTTCTGCTTCTCCACGCTGAGCTGGTGCATGGACTGCATGAAGATCGTGTTGTCGTCGAGGTTGTCGATCGTGCTGACGACGACGTCGGAGGCGGCCGAGCGCAGCCGCTCCCGCAGTGGCGCCTCGCTCGAGGCCACCTTTTCCAGTTGCTCGGTCTGCGCGCGCAGCACCCGGGCGTAGATCTCGTAAAGGAGGTCGTCCTTGGAGCCGAAGTAGTGGTACATCGCGCCCTTGGTGACCCCGGCCGCCTCGACGATCTCCTGCACGGAGGTGCGGTCGAAACCCTTCTTGGCGAAGAGCTTCGTGGCGTGCGACAGCAGCCGTCGCGGTACGGCGGCCTGGTCGTCGCCGCTCGCCTCGGCCGTCCCCGCCTTGCGGGTGGTCGCTCGTGTCATGGCCGGCTCCTTTTCGTGCGGACGCTCAGCATACCGGCCGGTTTGTCGAGGTCCGGGGAACGGGATCCCTACGCGCCGGTGCGCTCGAAGAACCGGCGGGGGTTGTCGACCAGCATCGTCGTTATGTCGGTTTCGGAGACGCCACGCTCGCGCAAGGCGGGCAGGACGTCCTGAGTGATATGGAGGAAATGCCAGTTGGGTGCCACGGCGGCCATCCGGTCGCGGTCGAACCAGTCGATGAAACAGGAGGCGTCATGGGATAGCACCATGCTTTCCGCGTAGCCGCGCTCGCACATCGCCGCGACCGTGCCGACGCGTTCTTCGAACGACAGCAACGGGTCCAGTCCGAACCGGTCCATCCCGAGCAGCGAGCCCTTGTCGGCGATTTCGGTCAGGTAGGCCAGGTCGGTGCTGTCCCCGCTGTGCCCGATGAGCACGCGGCTCAGGTCGACGCCTTCGGCCTCGAAGATCGCTTGCTGTTCGAGTCCGCGCCGGGTCGGCGCGTGCGTATGGGTCATGATCGGCGTACCGGTCTCCCGGTGCGTCCTCGCGACCGCGCGCAGCACCCGTTCGACGCCCGGGGTGACCCCCGGTTCGTCGGTCGCGCATTTCAGCAGGGCCGCCTTCACCCCCGTGTCGGCGATCCCGTCGATGATGTCGCCGGTGAACAGGCCGACCAGCGGGTCTTCGCCGTCGTCGAAGATGAGGCCGGGCCCGCGATGGTGCAGGTAGTGCGGAACGTCGTTGTAGGTGTACAGGCCGGTCGCGACGATGATCCGGAGTTCGGTTTCGGCCGCGACCCGCTGCACGCGCGGAAGGTAGCGGCCGAGCCCGATCACGGTCGGGTCGACGATCGTGTCGATCCCGGCGGCCTTCAGCTCGTTCAGCCGCCGGATCGCGTCGGCGACGTGTTCGTCTTCGCGGAAGCCGTCGTGTTCGGGATGGTTCGCCATGAACTCCGGGCTGAGGACGAACAGGTGCTCGTGCATGAGGACGCGGCCCAGTTCGGCGGTGTCGGCGGGGCCGTGGACGGTCTCGACCAGGCTCATCGGCTCAGCCCTTGGCCCGCAGCTCGCGGCGGAGGATCTTGCCGCTCACCGTCTTCGGCAGTTCGTCCAGCACCTCGACCACCCTCGGGTACTTGTACGCGGCGAGACGTTCCTTGCAGTACGCGACGAGGTCCTGCGGATCGGGCGTGCTGCCCGGTGCCGGGCTGATGTAGGCCTTCACGGTCTCGCCGCGATAGTCGTCCGGGACACCGACGACGGCCGCTTCGCGCACCGCCGGATGCGTGTACAGGACGTCCTCGACCTCGCGAGGCCACACCTTGAAGCCGGAGGCGTTGATCATGTCCTTCTTGCGGTCGACGACGTAGACCCAGCCACGCGGGTCCATGAAGCCGATGTCGCCGGTCAGGAGCCTTCCGCCGGGAAGGGCGGCTTCGGTCGCCTCGGGCCGGTTCCAATAGCCGGGGACCACCATCGGTCCTTCGACGGCGATCTCGCCCGCCTTCCCCAGCGGCAGTTCTTCGCCGTCCTCACCGAGGATGCGCACGACGGTGCCGGGTACGGGCAGGCCGATCGAGATCGTCCCCGACTCCTCGTCGATGGGCGCCTCCAGGCTGCCCGGCACGACGATGCAGCCCGCGGAGGTCTCGGTGAGGCCGTAACCGTTGTGGATGTAGTGCCCGAACCGCTCGCGGAACACGTCGACGACGGCGGGCGGCAACGCGGCTCCGCCGGAGTACAGCAACTGGAACGACGCGAAATGCTCGCGCCCGACGTCGGGCTGCGCCATCAGCGCCATGTACGCCGTCGACGGGCCGACCGTGTACACGGGTTCGTGCTCCAGGAAGGCGTCGAGCACGACACCGGGTTCGAACCGGTACGCGAGCGCGAGCGTGCCGCCGATGTCGATGGCGGAGGCGATTTCGCAGACCATGCCGGTGATGTGGAAGAGCGGCGCCAGTCCGAACAGGGTGGCACCCTCGCCGAGACCACTGAAGGTGCTGAGGACGGTCGCGTTCGCACCGAGGTTGCCGTGGGTGTTCATCGCGCCCTTCGGCGTCCCGCTGGTGCCCGAGGTGTAGCTGATCAGCGCGACGTCGTCCTGCCCGAGGGCGAGATCCGGCGGCGGATCCCCCGCGGCGGCCCGCGCCACCTTCAGCAGATCCGCGGCGCCGGGAGTCGGCTCCCGCACGATCCCGCCGAACACGCGCGCGTCGTCGCGGGTCTGCAGATCGAGTTCACTGGTGGTCAGCGCGATCTTCACGCCGCTGGCGGGCACGAGCGGGGCGATCCGGCGGTTCCACCCGCTCTGCGAGCACACGACCGCGCGCACCCCGGCGTCGTCGAAGACATGCTGGAGTTCCCGCTCGCGGTACATCGGGTTCACCGGGACGACGATCCCGCCCGCTTTCCAAGCACCGAGCAAAGCCAGCACGAACTGGGGAATGTTCTGCAGGATCAGGGCGAGCCGGTCACCGGGGGCGAATCCGGAAGCGATCAAATGCCGCGCGATACCGTCGGAAAGCTCGTCGACCTCGCGATAGCTCATCCTGCCGTCGAAGTAGGCGATCGCGGTGGCGTGCGGCGAACGCTGGACCGCGCGCCGGAAGGACGCCGGCACGGTGGTCGCCTCCGGTGCCGCCGCGGCCTTCATCCGGTCGTCGTAAGCGGCCAGCCACGGCTTCGCATCATAGGGGCTCATGCAGGCGTCCTCCTTGACAATCCCCACACCGACCAGTCGGTACGACCGACCGTAAGAGCGGACCCCGCACGCGTCAAGGCCTCGACGAAGACCTAAGCATCCGCTTAGTATGACTACGAGACAAGGAGGCCGACGTGACTCAGTCCAATTTGGACACTGTCCGGTTCGCCGTCGACGGCGCCGTCGCCACGATCACCTTCGACAAACCCGAACGCGGCAACGCGATGGATCAGCGTATGCAGATCCGCTACGGGGAACTGCTGGGCGAGGCGTCGGCCGACCCCCAGGTACGCGCCGTCGTCGTCACCGGCAGCGGGCGTTCGTTCTGCCCCGGCGCGGATCTGGGACTGCTGGCCGACATCTCGGCCAGCACCGCGGCCCCACCGGAGCACGACGGCTTCCGGAACGTCCTGGCCGCCGCCTATGCCGACGTACCCGTGGTCGCGGCGATCAACGGCGGCTGCGCCGGACTCGGCTTCGTGATCGCCTGCGCCGCCGACGTCCGGTTCGCCGCCGCGGGCGCGAAGTTCACCACCGCGTTCGCACGACGCGGCCTCATCGCCGAGTACGGCGTCGCGAAACTCCTGCCGGAACTCGTCGGCCGGGGCCGGGCACTCGACCTGCTGCTGTCCGGCCGGACCTTCACCGCCGAACAAGCGCACGAGTACGGCCTGGTACAGGAAGTGGTGCCGCCGGAAGAACTCTCGTCACGCGCGCACGCGTACGCCGCGGAACTGGCCACCTACAGCGCGCCTCGCTCGATGGCGCTGATCAAACGCCAGGTCACGCGAGAAGCCGGGCTTTCCCTGGAAGAATCCGCGCGCGAAGCCACCGCCTTGATGCACGCTTCCTTCACCTTCCCCGAACTACCCGAGGGCCTGGCGAGCTGGAACGAACGCCGCCCGCCGAATTTCCCGCCCTATCAAGGGGATTAGGCCGCCCCGGACGACACATCCGGGGCGTTCCCTCCAGATCAGACGATTTCGCGCGTGGTCGCCGACGCCTTCTCGGCGGCCAGCGTGGTGCAGGTGCGCACCCACAGCTCCCAGCCCGCCAGCGCCTGGTTGCAGTTCCAGCCTGTCCAGCGCCTCGCCTGCGCACCCTCGTTGCCCGCGCGGTTGCAGGCGGTTTTGCTGCTCCAGCCCTCACTCTGCTTGCGATACGGCGTGCAGGAGGCCGCGGCGACGTCACCCGGCGCCCCGGCCACGCACGGCTCCGCGGTACTCGCCATCGCCGACCCCGCGGTGAGCACCGATCCCGCGACGGTCGCGGCGAGAACGGCCCCACGGAACACGAAGCGTTTGCTCATTGAGTTTTCCTTACCGCGAGCAAGACCCCGCCTCATACAGTGGCCCATCTCCCGGCGAAGATCAACCTTGTGCGCCGTCGCACCCCTTGACAAGCTGTGGCCATGGCCGGAATCGCAGTACTGTCCGACATCCACGGTGTGCTGCCCGCGCTCGACGCCGTGCTGGCGGAACCCGAGGTCGCCGGAGCCGATCGCCTCGTGCTCACCGGTGACATCGCCGCGGGTCCACAACCGGGGCAGGTCCTCGACCGGCTGACCGCACTGGGTGACCGCGTCGTCTGGGTGCGCGGCAACGCGGACCGCGAGCTCGTCTCCCTCGCCCGCGGCGACGAGGGGAAGATCCCGGATCCCATCGCGCCGTGGGCGGCTTCGCGGCTTCGGCCGGACCAGGTGGAGCTGCTGGCCGCGCTCCCCTATCCGGTGACACTTCCGGTGGAGGGTTTCGGGAACGTCGTGTTCTGCCACGGCACTCCCCGCGACGACGACGAGGTCGTCCTCGTCGACACCGCGATGGACCGCTGGGCGGACGTGCTCGCCGACCTTCCGGCCGACGTGACAACCGTCGTGTGCGGGCATACGCATATGCCTTTCACCCGGCTGGCGCACGGGCGGCTCGTGGTGAACCCCGGCAGTGTCGGGATGCCTTACGGTCGCCCCGGCGCGCATTGGGCGTTGCTCGCCGACGGCGCGGTGACCTTGCGCCGCACGGATTTCGACATCGAACGCGCGCGGGCCGCGATCCGGGAGACTTCGTCGTACCCGGACGTGGACGAATGGACCGACTACTTCCTCAACGCGCGGGCGACCGACGCGGAGGCACTGGCGACGTTCGGTCCGAGGGACGGCCGCCTTCGGTGAAGGCGGCCGTGGCCCCGAAAATCACTCGCCGAAAGCCTGCTCCACTTTGCGCTGCAGTTTGTTCATCCCGCCGAGCCAGCGGTCGGTCTGCGTGGCCCGCGCGGCGTAGTAGTCCGCGACCTCGGGATGCGGCAGCACCAGGAAGCGCTTTTCGGCGATGGCCTCGAACAACGCGTCGGCGACCTGCTCCGGCTGGATCGCCGCCGCGCCCATGAGCAGTTCACCCGCGGGTCCGCTGTTCTCCAGCATCGCCGTCCGCACGCCCTGCGGGCAGATCGCCTGCACGGTGAGCCCGCGGTGCCGGTAGGTCGCCGAAAGCCATTCGGCGAAGGCGAGCGCGCCGTGTTTCGTCACCGAGTACGACGCCGAACCGAGGCTGGTCAGCAAACCCGCCGCCGACACCGTCGAGATGAAGTGCCCGCGGCCGCGCTCGAGCCACGGCGGCAGCAACAGCCGCGCCGCGCGGACGTGCGCCATCACGTTCACGTCCCAGATCCGCGCCCAGTCCTCCTCGGGCGCGTCCACGCCGCCCATCGGCGCGATACCGGCGTTGGCACAGAAGATGTCGATCTCGCCGAGGGTTTCGCGCGCTGTCTCGATCAGCGACGCGACGCCCGCCTCGCTCGCCGCGTCACCGGCGACGGCGGTTCCGCCGATCTCCTTGGCGACCTCGGCCGCGGCGTCCCCGTTCAGGTCGCCGACGACGACCCGGGCGCCTTCGGCGGCGAACCGGCGGGCGAGGACGGCACCGATGCCGCCGCCTCCGCCGGTGACCACGACACCGGATCCGCTGACCGACGCGGTCACAGGCCACCCGCCAGCGTCACGCCGCCGTCGAGGACGACGGTCTGCCCGGTGATCCAGCCGGCCTCTTCCGACAGCAGGAACGAGACCGCACCGGCGATGTCGGCCGGGACGCCGAGGCGCTTCATCGGGTACGCCGCCGAGACCTCTTCCTCGCGGCCTTCGTAGAGGGCGGTCGCGAACTTGGTCTTCACCACGGCCGGCGCGACGGCGTTCACGCGGATCTTCGGGCCCAGTTCGAAGCCGAGTTCCTTCGTGAGCCGGATCAGGGCCGCTTTGCTGACGCCGTACATGCCGATCCCGGGCGACGCGCCGAGCCCGGCGACGGAGGCGACGTTCACCACCGCACCGCCGTGCTCCCCCATCCACGCGTCCCGCGCCCGGCGGGTCCACGAAAGCGGCGCCAGCACGTTGACGGCGAAGATCTTGGCGGCGGCTTCGGGGTCGATGTCGAGTGTGGGCCCGTACACCGGGTTGATGCCGGTGTTGTTGACCAGCATGTCCAGCCGCCCGAAGGCTTCGATGGTCTTGGCGACCGCCTCGTCCTGGTGCGCGGTGTCATCGGCCTTGCCGGGGACTGCGATGGCCACACCCGGGCCGCCCAGTTCGTTGACCGCTTCGGCCAGCGGTTCCGGTTTACGCGCGGTGATGCACACCTTCGCACCGCGCTCGACCAGGTCCTTGGCGATCCCGAGACCGATACCCCGGCTCGCGCCGGTGACGATCGCGACGCGGTCCTTGAACGAGTTCACTCTTCGATCTCCTCTGTGTTCACTGGCGAGCGCAATCACTAAGCGAGCGCTCACTTACAATGGAAACGTCCGGCGCCGGTGTCAAGCCCACCATCCGGTGCGAGCCTCTGAGAGGATCTGCGGATGACCATGTCGCTGTCGGCCGAACTGTGGCCCGACGTCCAGCCGGAGACGGCACGACGGCTGATGCTGGCCGGGGTCGAATCCTTCGCGCGGCGCGGCTATCACGCGACCACCACCCGCGACATCGCCTCGGCGGCGGGCATGAGCCCCGCGGCGCTGTACGTGCACTTCCCGTCCAAGGCCGCGCTGCTGTTCGCGATCTCCAAATACGGCCACGAGCAGACGCTCTCCTTGGTCGAGAGCGTCGTGGCGCGCGAGACCGACCCGGTCGAACGGATCCGGCTGCTGGTCGAGGACTTCGTGGCCTGGCACGCCCGGCGGCACACCGTAGCGCGCGTCGTGCAGTACGAACTCCAGGCGCTTCCGGACGAGGAGTTCGAGGTCGTCGCGAAACTGCGGCGCCGCATCGAGCAGGTCGTGCGCGAGGTCATCACCGAAGGCACGGACGCCGGAGTGTTCACCGTCGGCGATCCGCACACCGCCGCGCGGGCCGTGCTCTCGCTCGGCGTGGACGTCGCCCGCTGGTACACCGAGCGCGCCCGCCAGACGCCGAAGCAGCTGGGCCAGGAGTACAGCGAGCTGGTGCTTCGCATGCTCGGCACGAAACTCTCCTGACCGGTACTGATCGACCTCCGTCGGCGATACCGCCACCAGAGTGACATACCAACCGGTCGGTATCGAGAATTACCCGATGAGACGTTGACCACATACTAAGCGGTTGTTAACTTGCCCGGACCTGCATCGCCGCAGCAGCGCCGAGGGAAGGGCATCCAGATGGCCGACAGCGCACAGCACGCCCCTGATACCGCCCCCGAACCGACGATCACCGTGTCCCAGCGGAGGCGGGCCGCCACCGCGGCGGCACTCGCCTCCTCCGTCGAGTGGTACGACTACTTCGTCTTCGGGATCGCGGCCGCGTTGGTGTTCGGGAAGACCTTCTTCCCCACCACCAACCCCGCGGCCGGCGTCCTCGCCTCGTTCGCCACCTTCGCGGTCGGCTTCCTCGCCCGGCCGCTCGGCGGGATCATCGCGGGCAGCCTCGGCGACAAACGCGGCCGGAAACCCGTACTGGTCATGGCCATCGCGCTGATGGGGGCGGCGACCACACTGATCGGCCTGCTCCCGACCTACGACACGATCGGCATCGCCGCGCCGATCATCCTGGTGCTGCTGCGGCTCGTGCAGGGTGTCGCCGTCGGCGCCCAGTGGGGTGGCGCGATGCTGCTCGCCACCGAGTACGCGCCGCCGGGGAAACGCGGTCTCTACGGGAGCCTCGTCCAGCTCGGCGTCCCGATCGGCGTGGTGCTGGCGAACACGGTGTTCCTGATCGCCGCCCAGGTCGCGCCGCCTTCGGACTTCCTCACCTGGGCATGGCGGATCCCGTTCCTGGTCGGCATCCTCGTGCTCGCGCTGGCCTGGTACATGCACGTCAAGATCGACGAGACCCCGGAATACCGCCGCGCCGAAGCGAAACTCGCGGCCGAAGAACGGGGCCGCGGGAAGTCCCCGTTGCGCGAGGTGCTGCGCCATCACAAGGGCACCGTGCTGCTGGCGGGCGGCTCGTTCATGGTCAACACCGCCACGTTCTACATCCTGCTCAACGGCGTCCTCGACTACGCCACCCGGCATCTGGGGATGTCGCGCACCACCGTGCTCGTCGCGACCCTGCTGATCAGCACCTTGCAGCTGGCGATCATCCCGCTCTCGGCGAAACTGTCCGACCGCATCGGCAGGCTCAAGATCTACACCTTCGGCGCGGCGGGGGTCGCGCTCTGGGCGATCCCGATGTTCCTGCTGATCGACACGGCTTCACTGCCGTTGTTCGTGGTCGCCTCGTTCGTCGGCTCGCTGTTCCTCGGCATCATGTACGGCCCGCAGGCGGCGCTGTTCGCCGAACTGTTCACCGCCGAGATGCGCTACACCGGCGCCTCACTCGGCTACCAGATCAGCGCGGTCGTCGGCGGCGGGCTCGCGCCGTTCATCATGGTGCTGCTGCTGGAATCCACCGGGACGTCGATGTCGGTTTCGCTCTACATCATCGTGCTGGCCCTGATCTCGCTCGGCTCCATCGGCCTGCTGGCCAAACGGGCCAAGCGAGCAGCACAGTCCACTTCGGACTCAGACGACCGCGCGCGCGAAGCGGTCGGCGACCAGCTTTAGCCGCTCCTTGACCTCGTCCGGCGCCTCCTCCACGACGAAGTCGACGTCCCAATGGGCGAGGTAGTAAGGCATCACGGAAAGGTCGTTGGATCCGACCCTGACCCGGCAGGTGTGCTCGTCGATGGCCTCGATCGTCCCCACGGTCGGTGCCACGTATTCGGCGAGCGCGTCCGCCGAGGCGCTCACCCGCAGCACCATCTGGTGCGGATACGGCGCCGACGTGATCCCACGGGAGACATACGCCGCGAGGTCCTCGGCCGGTGGTTCCCTTGGCGTGAAACGGAAACTGGTGTCCGGGACGCCGTCGATGCGGTCGACGCGGAAGGTACGCCAGTCGTCGCGGTCGAGGTCGAACGCGACCAGGTACCACCGGCGCCCGGTGTGCACCAGGCGCAGCGGCTCGATGGAGCGCTCGGTGACGTCGCCGTTGTGGCTGCGGTACCCGAACCGGAGGCGCTGATGGTCGCGGCACGCGGACGCGATGACCGTGAGCGCCTCCGCGTCGATGACCGGGACGACGCCGCCGAGCGGGATCATCGCGGTGTTCAGCGCGGTCACCCGGTGCCGCAGCCGGGCGGGCAGCACCTGCTCCAGCTTCGCGAGGGCGCGTACCGAGGTCTCCTCGATCCCCGACACCGTCCCGTTCGCGGCCGTCCGGAGCCCGACTGCGACCGCGACGGCCTCGTCGTCGTCCAGCAGCAGCGGCGGTAACGCGGCCCCCGCGCCGAGCCGGTAGCCACCCGCGACGCCGGGGGTGGCGTGCACCGGGTAGCCCAGTTCCCGCAGCCGCTCGACGTCGCGCCGGACCGTGCGGACGTCCACCCGCAGCCGGTCCGCCAGGTCGGCGCCCGGCCAGTCGCGCCGTGCCTGCAACAGGGAGAGCAGCCTCAGCAGCCGTGCCGACGTGCCCGTGGTCATCGGTTCGCTCGCTTCATGAGGAGGAGTTTGCCAGGTATCGCGGACAGGTCCGGTCCGCGATCACCACGTGAGTGGTGATAACGGCTCTGGCCAAGGGTGTTTGAGGTACCTACGGCGGTCGCGGACGACCATCACGCCTCAGCAGCACCACCAGTCACAACAGCTGCGCGTGAAGGACCCCTTCCCTCGGCTCAGCCGAGGAAACTCGACCTTCACACCTTCCCCAGTACATGATGGCCCCCTTCCTTGCGCCTACAGCAAGGAAAGGGGCCATCATGCACCTCACGCCAGCAAGTCCGCAGGACACGGGTAGGTACCTAAGAGAGGGTTCGGTCTAACCGTCATCACCACTCACGAGCCCGTAAGGTGGCCGGGTGATCGATCCCGCGCGTCTGCTGTCCATCGCCCGCGAAGAGGCCGAACTCGGCAAGGCCGAGGGTGGAGTCCCGATCGGTGCCGCCTTGTTCGACACCGACGGCGTCCTGCTCGGCCGCGGGCACAACCGCCGGGTCCAGGACGGCGATCCGTCGATGCACGCGGAGACCTCCGCGTTCCGGAACGCGGGCAGGCGGCCGCACTACCGGGACACGATCATGGTCACCACGCTGTCCCCCTGCTGGTATTGCAGCGGGCTGGTACGCCAGTTCGGCATCGGCCGGGTGATCATCGGCGAGGCGGCCACGTTCGAGGGCGGGCATGGCTGGCTCGAGGAGAACGGCGTCGAGATCACCCTCCTCGACGACCCCGCGTGCACCGCGCTGATGACCGAATTCATCCGGGACCATCCGGAGCTGTGGTTCGAGGACATCGGGGTCCCGACAGAGCGCTAGAGCGATTCCTCGGTCTCGAAGACGACGGTCCGGTTGCGGCCTGCCGCCTTCGCCGCGCGCAATGCCTGATCCGCCGCGCCGACGAGCCGGGCGAGCGTTTCGCCGTCGGCGGGATGCGACGAGACGCCGATCGAAACGGTCACCCCGGCGAACAGCGGGTCACCCGGCAACGTCCCACCCAATGAGACGGACGTCGACGCGATCCGCAGCCGGATGCGTTCGGCGATGGCGTGCGCGTCGAACCGGCTGGTGCCGGGCAGCAGGACGACGAACTCTTCGCCGCCGAACCTGCCGACCAGGTCGGCGGCGCGGACCTCCGCGCGCAACGAGTCCGCGACAGCGCGCAGCACGTCGTCGCCGACTTCCCTGCCGTGCTCGTCGTTGAGCCGCGCGAACCGGTCCAGATCGAGCATGAGCAGCGAAAGATCGCTGCCGCGGGCGCGAAGCAGTTCGAACTGGGTGCGGGCACCGTCCAACCAGGACGACGCGGTGAGCAGGCCGGTGCCGGAATCCGTACCCGCGTGGCCGCGCAGGGCGCGCATCGTCCCGGCCCGGTGCAGCACCACGAGCGCTCCGGCGAGTACCACGGTGACGAACGGCCAGTCCACCGCGGACCACGCGAGCAGCAACCCGAACGCGACCATCGCCGCGTCGAAGGCGAATCCCGAGGGTTCCGCCCCGAATTCGGCCGCCGGGGCGGCAAGGGCGGCATCGACGGACAGGAACACCAGACCGGTGGCGAAAGCCAGTGCGAAGCCCTGGAAATCCCTTACCGCGTCGGCGAAGGGCGTCGCGCCGACGAGGATGGGCACGAGCGAAGCCGCGATCGCGGACAACATGGTGGCGGCGACCGCGAAGATCTGGCGATGCGGAATCCCGCGCCGGATCCGGAACCAGCGGTACCCCGCCGAGACGACGACGAGCACGGCGGCCAGCGCGGGCGGCAGCAGCAGCGCGCCGGCGAAGATCCAGGCGGCGTCCAGCCCGGCGCCGAGGCGGGTGTCGGCGCGGGACCGCTCGACGGGACGCGCGAACTCCGAACTGAGGATCATTCCCGCCAGCAGGGCGGAAAACGGGAGCAGCGACGACGCCGTGGGCGGCCGCAGCACGAAGAGGTAGGTGGTGGCGGCCAAGGCGGCCGCGTCGACGAGGAGCAGGTACCCGATCAGGCCCCGCCTGGGTAGTTCCCACAGGCTCCAGGACCCCAGAAGACGGCACGGCGCGGCGAGCCGGTCTCTTCGGCCGCGGCTTCCGGTCGCCATCAGGGAGTCCCCCACCATTTCGGCAAACTAGCCGGTTATCGCGGTGCTGTCGATCCGCTTTCCGGGTCAAGACCCCCTACGAAGGTCGGTCATTTCCGCCGCGGAACCCGGTGAATTCTTGACAGTCCTCAATGGTCTAGTCCACCGTGAGTGAGCACACAGTGACCTCCCGGTTGATACGCCGCGTCAAGACGGAGCTGCTCCACACCTGCGCGCCTCGTCGCGCGCGTACCAGTTGGAGGACCTATGAAATCCCTACGACGCTGGGCAACACTGGCCACCACCGTCGGCGCCGCTCTCGCCACGGCCGTCGGCCTCGCCCCCGTCGCCTCGGCGGCCCCGGACGCGGTGCTGGCCTCGCCCTATCTGTACCAGTGGTCGGGACAGACGGACCCGATCGCCGCGATGAACGCCACCGGGGTCAAGGCCTTCACCCTCGCGTTCGTCCTTTCCGACGGCGGCTGCAACCCGAAGTGGGACGGCAGCCGTTCGCTCACCGGCTCCGACGCCACGATGATCAACAACATCCGGGCCAAGGGCGGCGACGTCATCCCGTCGTTCGGCGGCTGGTCCGGCACGAAGCTCGGCCCGAAGTGCGGCACACCCGCGGCACTCGCCGGCGCGTACCAAAAGGTCATCGACGCCTACCGGCTCAAAGCGATCGACCTCGACATCGAGAACACCGACGAGTTCGAGAATTACACCGTCCAGGACCGGATCCTGAACGCCGTCAAGATCACGAAGCAGAAGAACCCCGGCCTGCGCGTGGTCATCACCATCCCGACCGAGGTCGGCGGCCCCAACACACACGGGAAGCGGCTGATCAGCCAGTCGAAGGCACTGGGCGCGGGCGTCGACGCGTGGTCGGTCATGCCGTTCGACTTCTCCAGCGGCGGTGACATGGCGGGCAAGACCCGCAGTGCCGTGGACGGGCTGAAGAACGTCGTGAAGTCCACCTTCGGCCTGAGCGACGACGCCGCCTACCGGCGCAGCGGGCTCTCGTCGATGAACGGGAAGACCGACGTGGCGGGCGAGACCGTCAGCGTCGCCGACTTCCGCGCGATCCGCGACTACGCGGCGAGCAAACATCTCGCCCGGCTGTCGTTCTGGGCGGTGAACCGGGACTGCAACAACTGCGCGGGAATCGCACAGGGCAAATACGACTACACCAAGATCGTGGCGGGTTACACCGGCTGACTTCCGTTCCCCACCGGTGGTCAGTGAAGGGCCGTCCAGGACTCGCTTCCTGGACGGCCCTTCGGTCCACCGAGGACTGACACCTGCTCGAACGTCCATAAGGGACATATTTCGGGGATCGTGGCGCCCGCTTTTGGTAATTGCGCGGTTTCGCGAGGGGGTGGGTGGGTCCGTAGCGGCCAGGCCGTGAAGGACTCTTTGAGGGACTCGCCTTTGCTTACCTACTGGGGTGGGGCTTGTGCGGGTTGCCGGGGCGGTCCGGGTGGGGAAGATTCCGGCCGTTGAGCGTCCGGAATCTTCCCCGCTCGGTCTCCGGTCCACCGGTCGTGATCGGGCACGAGCTTGATCAACGGAAGACCATCGCGAGCCTCAGCAGCAGCACCAGTCACAACGACTGCGCGTGAAGGCCCCCTTCCCTCGGCTGAGCCGAGGGAAGGGGGCCTTCACGCGCTTCCCCCACGAGCCGAGCACGGTCTTTCATCGAGCACGGTCTTTCATCGGGCACAGTCCGGCGCGGTGTTCAGCGGACGCCCCCGCGACCACACGAGGTCGACCGGATGCACCGAACCGTCCGGGGCGATGGACAGGATCGGCAACGCCTTGTCGAGCTGGTTCCCCGTCGTCTGGTCGAAGGCGACGAACCCGGTGGCACCGGGCACCGGGGAGTTGCAGTCGATGCTGCGCAGCACGTCCGGCACCGAAACCGGATCCGCCGACACGTTCTGCACCGCCGCCTCGACCGCCGCGGCGACCGCGTCGTGTTCGATCATCGCGGCGCCGTCCCACAGTTCCGCCTTGGGAAAGCCGTGGGTGCCGGTGAATTCGGCGATGAAGTTGTCGTAGTTCTTCTTGTACGTCGGATAGGCCGGATCGGCGGTGAACATGTCCCACTGGTCGGGATAGGCCAGCGCCGTGTAGCGGAGCCGGACGCCGATGTCCTTGTCCAGCGGCAAGGGATTCCCGGCGAGTGTGCTGGCGTCGTCCCCGGTCATCACGGTCACCGAGTCGAGTCCTTCGCAGGCGCCGTCCCCGGCGAGCGCGGCCACGAGGGCGCCGAGATCGAGTCCGCGCCCGGCGAAGTAGATCAGATCGGGTTTGGCGCCGCAGATGTCGTTGTGCCATCTGCTGAACAGCCCCCGCAGGTAGGCCTCCCGCGACTTGTCGGTCAGCGGTTTGACGTCGTAGGTCTTCGTGAAGACGACCGGAACCTTCGACGTGTTCTTGAAGGCCTCGGCGAGCGTGGTCGCGTAGGTGTCCTCTTTGCTGACTCCCTGGATCAACATCACGCGGCGGAATCCGTGCGCCGCGATGTACCCGGCGGCGGCGCGCGCCTCGTCGGTGTTGGTCGGGCCCACGCGGAAGAAGTTGTCGATCCGCGCGCCTTTCGGGTCGGTGTTCATGTTGTCCGCGGTGACCGTGGCGCCGATGGAGGCGATGCCGTGCTGGGACAACTCGGCGACCAGGGCCCGGCTGTTCTCCGAACTGGTGCCGATGTCGGTGACCGCCACGATCCGCTGGGCGGCGGCCGCGGCGATGATCTCGTCGGCGACGACGCGCCAGTGGTCGGCGTTGCTCCCGTAGTTGGCCAGCAGGAGCTTGATCCCCGGCGGCCCGTTCTTCGGCCAGGCGGCGGTGATCGCGCCCAGGATCTCGCGCCGGACGAACGGGAACGGCTGGCTGTCGACGTTCGGGTCCGGGGCGAGGTTCTCCAGCACCACGATGGTCTTGAAGTTCTCGCCCGCCGCGTCGTTGCGGGCCTTGATGAGTTTCTCCAGCGGGTCGAGCGGATCGTCCTCCCGGACCGGACCGGAATCGAGGTTCAGCCCGACGCAGACATACGACGAGCCGACCGACTCCTCGTCCGCGTCCACCGCGCTCAGCCCGGCGCCACAGGACTCCCACGGTTTGAGTCCCACCAGTACGGCGCCCACCAGCACGACCACGACCGCGATCAGCAGCGCGCGATGACGGTGTGCCCAGCCGCGGGGCCGCACCGGCGGGCCTGTCGCCGCGTGTTCACGGGCACGGGACATACGGGTTCTCAACGCGTCGAGCCAGGACATGGCGAGGTTCCGTTCGGGTTCAGGGGAATTCGCCGCGACGGGCGAGGTCTTTGGCCGACACGAGCGCGCCGACGTCGGGGCGATGCGAAGTGGTGGCCAGCGCGGCGAAGGCGTTCGCGATCACCTGGTGCTGGTCCTGCCCGCGGACCGCGAACGGGTTGGCGGTCAGCCTGCCCGCCGCGATGAGCCGGGCGACGTTGTTGCGGATCTCGGACCGATCGGTGGGATGACACTCGGCGTCGAGGTTGACCAGTTCGTCGTACAGCTCCGCGTGCGGCCGTTCGGGCGGCAGGTCGTCCGGCGCGTTCAGAACCAGTTCGAGTTTCGCGACCCACTCCGCGTGCGGGATCCGGTTGAACTCGCGCTCGAAGAAGGTGACCACCTCGCTGATGTCGCCCAGCGCGAGGTTGCAGTAGGCGAGGCGCACCGGATCCTGCGCGGTGTCCGGGTCGTCGCGCAGTGCCTTGAACTGGCCGGTGTAGGTCGGTCCGTCCCCGTCGCCTCGCCTGGCCAGCGCGGACACCAGGTTCGCGGCGATCCACGGATGCAGGGCCGCCTGGTCGTCGGTCGTTCCGGCCGAGTTCTTCGCCGTCACCCACAGCGCGGTACGCAGTTCGGTCAGGATCCGCCCGACGTGCGGCTGGTCGATCCGGCTCTGCGCGGCGTCGGGGATCAGCCAGGGCGCGGTCGCGAAGGGGGCGGCGGTCACGAAGTCGTCGATGTGGACGTCGTCGAGATGTTCGGTCAATCCCAGCTCGGTGAGCCTGCGGTAGCACGGATCCTGCTCACCGCGCGGGTCGGTGGTGAGCACGTCACGGTCGCCTTCCCGCACGTCGCTCGCCCGCAACTGTCCGGCGAGCTGCTCGATCGCCGAGGGCAGTCCACCGGTCGCCCGGTGCGCGAGCCCGACCTTCGGGGTTCCCACACCGGAATCGAGGACACGTGCGATCAGTCCGATCGGCTGAGGCGCGAGCCGGACCGGGTAGTAGGGCGATTCGAGCACACCAGGGCCCGGGTTCGCCCAGTCGTCGTACGAGGCTTCCTCGCAGTCCGCCACCGGCCGGACGGTGCGCGGCGCGCCGGACGCGGGTTTCCACGGCGCCAGCCAGGCGGTGCCCCAGTCGTCGTGCCATCGCCCGCTGGTGGCGATGACCAGCAGCGCGTCGTGGGCCTCGCGGTCGTTCGGATGCTGGACGGCGAAGCGTTCCCGAGCGGCGATCAGGTCGGCGAGGAATTCGGTCCCGCCGGCGTGGTCGACGTCGTCGAGCGCCACCACCCAGTTGTGCCAGTGCCTGCGCCGCGGCGAGATGTCGCAGGCACAGGGGCTCTTTTCCTCCGGCTTGGCCAGCCGCGGATGGTTCTCCCGGACGTCGCCGAGGAAGGCCGCCATCAGCCACTCGGTGACCGCCTTCGCGTCACGGGCGCTGCCGTGCGCGAGCCGGTTGAGTTCGAGCAGCGCGTCGAACGGTGTCCTGCCCTCGGCGTTCGGGAAATCGGCCAGTGACCGCAGCGCCTTGCCGAGCCTCGGCCGGATGTTCCGGACCAGATGCGGGAACGTCTGGCGGAACACCGCCGCGTACGACGGCTCGACGAGACCGGTGGCCTTCGCCGTCTCGGTCAGCGTGTCGAGCAGCGTGTCCATCGACGGCGTCCAGCGGATCCCGTGGAAACTGTTGATCAACGCCTTCAGCTGACTCAGATCTTCGTCACGATTCCGGCCGGAAAGCTCTGCCTGGACTGCGATCAACGCAATGGTGAAACGAACGAACTGCGGTTTCGGTCGATTCCGCCATTTACTCGACAACGAATAGGCCAGTTTCGTGAGCACGTCGATGGTGCTCGCCCGGCCGCCGTGCCCGAAATCGAATCCGGCGTGCACGACACCCCAGCCCAGGTCGCGACGGATCGCCTCCAGCGCCGTGGTCTTCCCCGAACCGACCGGCCCGAGCAGCAGCGTCACCGGCTGTGGGCGGGACGGGTTCCCCGTCTCGCGGTTGATCAGCATTCTCCGGGCGAGCTGCACCGCGGGAGAATGTCGGCCCACACTCATTTTTCCTGTTCAGCCCCTAGCAGTGATCCGGAAGGGAGAGAGAGTGCGGACCATCGTAGGTACTTGATCGGGGCCGGAACACCGGAAAAGCTCAGAGCAGACACGAAAGGACGAAATCAGGCGTGAATCGTAATTCTTGATCGACGGTCAGCGATAACGCCGATCACCCGAATGGCGCTACCCGCCCCATTGCGGCTGACGACCGCCGGGATATCCACCCCGATAGCCGCCGCCGTAGTACCAGTCGTAGTAGTCCCAATACTGCTCGCGCTGATCGGCGCGGGGATCCCGCGGTTGCTCGGGAGGCGCGACGGGCGTCGGTGTGGGAGACGGTGTCTCCGAACCGTTCATCGACGCCGTCAGCGGCGGCGGAGGGGCGACGCTGCCGCCCGGCGGCCCTGACGGGACAGGCGAAGGCACCGCGTCGTCCGGGACCTCGACCGCCTGTGGGGCGATGGTCAGCAACGGCGGTGGGATCGGCGTCCCCGGGATGACCTCGGCCGAGTCGGCCGGAACGAGCAGCACGGCCAGTAAGCCGCCGATGAAGAGACCGCCGGCGGAGAGCGCGGAGATCCGCCGGAGCTTCCCGCTGCCCGCGACTTCCGGGGCCCGGTGCTTCGGCCCGCGTGGCCCCCGGCGACGGGGTGCCGCACCGGCTTCCCGCATCAACTCGCTCAGGGTATCCCCACCGTCTTCGCGGCGAGCCGTGCGTGCCATCGGCATCTCCAAACCCCGGTCCGTCGCGTAGCGCGACGGCCTCATCCCGGGGTGGATCCTAGGAACACGGCAGCCGGTTGTAAACGGTGTCGTCCATAGCGGACAGACGATCCGGCCGGAGGTCAGGCGGCGGCCGTGACGGCCAGCGCCGCCTCGCCGGCCTCGGTCAGCTCGGCGGGGACCCGTCCGGTGACGGCGGAGAGACCGGTGGACTCGGCGGGACGGATGTAGCCACCGTGCGCGAGGGCGTGCGCGGTCATCTGGTCACAACAGGCGAACCCGTCGATGAAGAGATCCGGCTCGCAGCTGCACGACATCTGCGCGCGGCGGGCCGCGACCGCTCGCAGCATCGCCATGGCTCGATGGGACAGTTCGACCTCTGAACCGGACACCGGTCTGGACCTCTCTCGATCAGCCACCTGAATCAGCAGCACTTACACCGTGTTATCGGTCGCTGCTCCATCAGTGTTAACAAGATCTCAGACGTTGTCGGTGACTTCTTGGTTCCGTGAGATTTTCGTGGCCTTCGCGGGAGCCAGGGTCGGTTCCAGTACCCGCGCCCACTGGGCGACGATCTGCTTGCGGCGCTTCGTGTCGTCGGTCAGCAGATTCGCCAGCCCCAGGCCCCGGGCGAGATCGAGAGTGGCCTGGACCAGCTCACGAACACCCTGGTGGGACTCGTCGACACCGAGGAGCTCGACGGTCACCCGGTGCGCCTCTCGGCCGACGCGCGCCTCCAGCGGCACCAGGGTCGCGCGCAACGCCTCGTCGGTCGACGCCGCGACCCAGAGGTGGAGCGCGGCACGGAACATCGGCCCGCTGTACAGATTGAGCACCATGTCGACGGCCCGTTCGATCCGCGACCGTCCGGACGGCAGTTCGGCCGCCCGGGAGCGCAGCTCCACGATCTGGATCTCGCCGACGTGCTCGACCGCCGCCGCGACCAGGTCCTCCCTCGTCGGGAAGTGGTGCTGCGCGGCACCGCGCGAGACCCCGGCGCGTTCGGCGATCAGCGCGACGGTGGTCCCGTTCCAGCCCAGCTCGCCGATGATCTCGACGGCGGCCTCGACGAGCCGCCGCCGCGTGGTGCGGCTGCGCTCCTGCTGTGGTTCGCGGATCATGGCCCTGATTCCGGGGTACGGCCATCCACCCAGAAATCGAGCTGCAGGTCTTCCTCCCGCTCGCCGATGCGGTACTTCGAGAAGTCCGTGACCCCTTCGGCGGCGAGGACATCGTCGTCGAGGTAGAAGTTCCCCGACGCCTCGCGGCTCGGTTTGGTGAGGATCGCGTGCGCCGCGTCCGCCATGATCTCCGGCGTCCGCGACTTCGCCGCCAGTTCGGCGCCGACGACGTTGCGGATGGCCGCGGTGTCGATCGTGGTCCGCGGCCACAGCGAGTTCGCCGCGATCCCGTACGGCCGCAGTTCCGCGGCGAGCCCGATGGTCACCAGGCTCATCGAGTACTTCGCGATGCTGTACGCGAGATGCCCGGCCTGGAACCACTTCTCGTCGAGGCTGATCGGCGGCGACAGGGTCAGGATGTGGGCGTTCTCCGACAGTTTCAGGTACGGGATGGCGAGTTTCGACAGCAGGAACGAGCCGCGCGCGTTGATGTCCTGCATCAGGTCGTAGCGTTTCATGCTGACCGATTCGGTCGGCGTCAGGTCGATCGCGCTGGCGTTGTTGAGCACGATGTCGATGCCGCCGAACTGCTCCGCGGTCCGGGCGACCGCCGCCTCGACCGAGGTGTCGTCGCGGACGTCGCCGACGATCGGCAGCGCCTGGCCGCCGGCGTCCTCGATCGCCTTGGCCGCGGTGTAGACCGTGCCCGGCAGTTTCGGATGCGGCTCGGCGGTCTTGGCCAGCAGGGCGATGTTCGCGCCGTCGCGGGCGGCGCGGACCGCGATGGCCTCGCCGATCCCGCGGCTGCCACCGGAGATGATGATCGTCTTGCCGTGGAGCGTGCTCATCGTCTCCGCCTCCTCTCAGTGTTCGTTGGTGAACCCGCGACCGCGATCGCGTCGCCGGAGCGCAGCTTCGAAGGTCACCAACGTCGGATACCGCGGAGCGCCCCGCCGCCGCGATAGCGGGGGTTCACGTCGTGGTCGGTCAGCTCCGTGGTTCGCATCGTCTCCGCCTCCTCTCAGTAAGACCGCGGCAGGCCGAGGCTGTGCTGGCCGACGAAGTTGAGCACCATCTCGCGGCTCACCGGCGCGATCCGGCCGAGGCGGACGGCCGTGACCAGCGTGCCCAGCCCGTATTCGCTGGCGAGGCCGTTGCCGCCGTGGGTCTGCACGGCCTGGTCGACCGCGCGGATGGCGACCTCGGCCGCGGCGTACTTCGCCATGTTCGCCGACTCGCCCGCGCCGAAATCGTCACCGGAGTCGTAGAGCGACGCCGCCTTCTGCGTCATCAGCTTGGCCAATTCCAGCTCGATCTTGATCTCGGCCAGCGGATGCGCGAGGCCCTGGTGGGTGCCGATCGGCGCGCCCCACACCTTGCGCTCGTTGGCGTAGGAGACGGCCTTGCCCAGCGCGTAGCGGGCGATGCCGAGCGAGAACGACGCGCCCATGATGCGTTCCGGGTTGAGCCCGGCGAACAGCTGCGCGATCGCCGCGTCCTCCTCACCGACCAGCGCGTCGGCGGGCAGGTGGACGTCGTCGAGGAACAGGCCGAACTGCTTCTCCGGCGAGATGATGTCCATCTCGATCTGCTTGTACTCGAAACCGGGCGCGTCGGTCGGGACGGTGAACAAGGCGGGCTTGAGCTTGCCGGTTTTCGCGTCCTCGGTGCGGCCCACGACCAGGACGGCGTCCGCCTCGTCGACGCCGGAGATGTAGACCTTCCGTCCACTGAGGACCCAGCCGTCGGCGTCACGTTTCGCGGTGGTGGTGATCTTGTGCGAGTTCGACCCGGCGTCGGGTTCGGTGATCGCGAAGACCATCCGCCGGGTGCCGTCCGCGATCCCGGGCAGCCAGCGCTTCTTCTGCTCGTCGGTACCGAAGCGGGAGATGACCGTGCCGCAGATCGCCGGTGAGACGACCATGAGCAGCAGCGGGCAGCCCGCCGCGGCCAGTTCTTCGAGCACCGCGGCGAGATCCGCGATCCCCGCTCCCCCGCCGCCGTACTCCTCCGGCAGGTTGACGCCGAGGTAGCCCAGCCGCCCGGCCTCCGCCCAGAGTTCTTCGGTCTTGAGCCCGGCGCGGGCTTGTTTGGCGTAGTACTCGTGCCCGTACTTCTTGCCGAGTTCGGCGACCGCCGCCCGCAGCGCGACGCGCTCCTCGGGTTCGGTGAAGTTCATCGCGTTCATTCGTTCTCTCCTACCACCGCGAGGATCGTGCCCACTTCGACCTGTTGTCCGACGACCACCGGGAGTTCCGTCACGACGCCGTCGGCGGGCGCCGCGATCCGGTGTTCCATCTTCATCGCTTCCAGCCACAGCAACGGATCACCGGTCTTGACGGTGTCACCGGCCTCGACCGCGAGCCGGACGACCGTTCCCGGCATCGGCGCCACGAGCGAACCGGCGGCGAGTGCCGCGTCCGGGTCGGTGTACCTCGGCACCACGCCCAGTTCGACGGTGCCTTCCGGCGAATCGACGTACACGGTGTCGCCGTACCGGGCGACGGCGAACTTCCGCCGCACCCCGGAGACCTCCAGGACCACGCCGTCGTTTCCGGCCGAAACCAGCTCCACGCCTTCGAAACCCTCGGCGCGCAGACCGTCACGGCCGAGGGTGTAGCCGATCTCGATCTCGTCGTCGCCTTGACGGAAACGTTTGCGCTGCCCCTGGGAGTGGACGTTGCGCCAGCCGCTCGGCAACCGTCGCTGCACCCGGGCGGCCGAGCGGTTCGCGGCCGCCCCCGCCAGAGCGGCGGCGAGCGCGGAAATCCGTACGGTGTCCACAGTGGCCAATGGGCGGGCGAGCGTTTCCAGGCCGTGCCGGTCGAAGAACGCCGTGTCGGTCTCGCCCGCCAGGAAGGCCTCATGGCGCAGGACGTTCACCAGCAGGTCGCGGTTGGTCACCACACCGTGGATCTCGGCACCGGCCAAGGCCCCGGCGAGGGCGCGAGCCGCGCTCCGGCGATCCGGGGCGTAGGCGATCACCTTGGCGAGCATCGGGTCGTAGTGCACGCCGACGGTCTGGCCGCTGACGAACCCGGAGTCAAGCCGGACGCCCGGGCCGACTTCGAATTCCCGCTGTGCCGCGGGAACCTCGAACCGGTGCAGGGTGCCGCTATGCGGCTGCCAGCCCGCCGACGGGTCCTCGGCGTAGAGCCGGACCTCGATCGCGTGCCCCCGTGTCTCCGGCTCCTCGATCGGCAGATGCTCGCCCTCGGCGATCCGCAGCTGCAAGGAGACGAGGTCGAGTCCGGTCGTGGCCTCGGTGACCGGGTGCTCCACCTGGAGCCGGGTGTTCATCTCCAGGAAGTAGAACCGCCCGTCCGGACCGGCGAGGAACTCGACCGTGCCCGCGCCGACGTAGTCGATCGCCTGCGCGGCCTTGCGCGCGGCATCGAACAGCGCCTCCCGCATGGGTTCGTCGACGAACGGGGACGGCGCCTCTTCGACCACCTTCTGGTGGCGGCGCTGGATCGAGCACTCCCGCTCCCCGACCGCCCACACCGTGCCGTGGGTGTCGGCGAGCACCTGGACCTCGATATGCCGCCCGGTCTCCAGGTACCGCTCGCAAAACACGGTCGGGTCACCGAAGGCCGACGCGGCCTCCGCGCTCGCGCCTTCGACGGCCTCGGCGAGTTCGCCGAGCGAGCGCACGACACGCATCCCGCGGCCGCCACCCCCGGCGGAGGCCTTGACCAGCAAGGGAAGGTCGGCTTCGGTGACCTCGGCCGGGTCCAATTCGGACAGGACCGGGACACCGGCTTCGGCCATCATCCGCTTGGACTCGACCTTGGAGCCCATACTCTCGATGGCCTCCGGCGGCGGCCCGATCCAGGTGAGTCCGGCGTCGAGGACGGCGCGGGCGAACGCGGCGTTCTCCGAAAGGAAACCGTAGCCGGGGTGGATCGCGTCGGCGCCGGTCTCGACGGCCGCCTTGATCAGCAGTTCGGCGCGGAGATAGGTGTCGGACGGCGCGTTCCCCGGCAGCCGGACGGCGACGTCCGCCTCGGCGGTGTGCGGGGCGTCGGCGTCCGCGTCGGAGAACACCGCGACCGTGCCGATCCCGGCGTCACGGCAGGTGCGGAACACGCGGCGGGCGATCTCACCACGGTTGGCGACCAAGAGTTTCTGGATCACTTTCGGCCCCTACATCCTGAAGACGCCGAAGCCTTCGGCGCCCTTCACTGGTCCATTGTGGATCACGGACAGGCTGAGCCCGAGCACCGTGCGGGTGTCGCGGGGATCGATGATCCCGTCGTCGTAGAGCATCCCGGAGAGGAACATCGGCATCGACTCCGCCTCGATCTGGCCCTCCACCATGGCGCGCATGGCGGCGTCGTGCTCCTCGTTGTAGTCCTGCCCGCGCGACGCCGCAGCAGCACGGGCCACAATGGACAGCACGCCCGCCAGCTGTTGCGGCCCCATGACCGCGGATTTCGCGCTGGGCCAGGCGAAGAGGAAGCGGGGATCGTAGGCACGGCCGCACATGCCGTAATGCCCGGCACCATACGAAGCGCCCATGAGGACCGACAGATGCGGGACCTTCGAATTCGACACGGCGTTGATCATCATCGCGCCGTGTTTGATGATGCCGCTCTGCTCGTACTCCTTGCCGACCATGTAGCCGGTGGTGTTGTGCAGGAAGACCAGCGGCGTGTCGATCTGGTTGGCCAGCTGGATGAACTGCGCCGCCTTCTGTGACTCCTCGCCGAAGAGCACGCCCTGTGCGTTGGCGAGGATGCCGACCGGGTAACCGTGGATACTCGCCCAGCCGGTCGCGAGACTGCTGCCGTACAAGGGTTTGAACTCGTCGAAGTCGGAACCGTCGGCGACCCTGGCGATCACCTCGCGCGGGTCGAAGGGCACCTTGAGGTCGGCGGGCACGATGCCGAGCAGGTCCTCGGCGGAGTACAGCGGCTCGGCGTAGTCCGGCTTCGGCGTTGGGCCCTGCTTGGTCCAGTTGAGCCGTTTGACGATACTGCGGCCGAGCCGGATGGCGTCTTCTTCGTCCGCCGCGAGATAGTCGGCGAGACCGGAGGTGCGGGCGTGCATCTCGGCGCCGCCGAGTGATTCGTCGTCGGACTCCTCACCAGTCGCCATCTTGACCAGCGGCGGGCCGCCGAGGAACACCTTCGCGCGTTCCTTGACCATCACGACGTAGTCCGACATGCCGGGCAGGTACGCGCCGCCCGCGGTGGAGTTGCCGAACACCAGCGCGATCGTGGGCACCTTCGCCGCCGACGAGCGCGTGAGGTCGCGGAAGATCCGGCCGCCCGGGATGAAGATCTCCTTCTGCGTCGGCAGATCCGCGCCGCCGGACTCGACGAGGTTGATCACCGGCAGGCGGTTCTGCGCGGCGATGTCCGCGGCGCGGTAGCTCTTCTTGGCCGTCCACGGGTTGCTCGCCCCGCCTTTGACCGTGGGGTCGCTCGCCGAGATCATGCATTCCACACCTTCGACGACGCCGATCCCGGTGATCACGCTGGCGCCGACCTGGTAATCCGAACCCCAGGCGGCCAGCGGCGAGAGTTCCAGGAACGGCGAGTCCTCGTCGAGGAGGAGTTCGATCCGCTCGCGGGCGAGCAGCTTGCCGCGTTTGCGGTGCCGGGCGACGTACTTCTCGCCGCCGCCCGCGATGGCCTTGGCGTGCTCGGTGTCGATCTCGGCGAGTTTGCCGAGCATGGACTCGCGGTTGGCGGCGAATTCCTCGCTCCGCGTGTCCACAGTGGACCTCAGGGTGCTCATGCGGTGTATCCCAATCGCTTCGCGGCCAAGCCGGTGAGGATCTCGTTGGTGCCGCCGCCGATGCCGAGGATGCGCACGTCACGGTAGTGACGCTCCACTTCGGCCTCACGCATGTAGCCGAGTCCGCCGTGCAGCTGCACGGCCTCGTTGACCACCCATTCGGCGGTCTCGACGGCGGTGTTCTTCGCGAAACAGGCTTCGGCGATGACCTCTTCGCCCGCGACGTGACGCTGGGCGACCTGGCGGGTATAGGTCCGGGCGACGTCGATCTTGCGCGCCATCTCGGTGAGCTTGTGCTGCACCAGCTGACGCGAGATCAGCGGACGGCCGAACGTCTCCCGCAGACGGCACCAGTCCAGCGTCAGATCGAGTGCCCGCTGTGCGTGCGCGTATCCCTGCACGGCGAGCGAAACCCGCTCGGTGACGAACTGCGTCGCCACCTGGGCGAAACCGCTGTTCTCGGCGCCGATCAGGTTTTCGGCGGGCACACGGACGTCCACATAGGACAATTCGGCGGTGTCCGAGCAGAGCCAGCCCATCTTCTCCAGCTTGCGGGACACGGTGAACCCGGGTGTCCCGCGTTCGACGACGATGAGCGAGATCCCGTGCGCGCCGGGCTCGCCGGTGCGGACCACGGTGGTCACGAAATCCGCGCGGCAGCCGGAGGTGATGAAGGTCTTGGCGCCGTTGATGACGTACTCGTCGCCTTCGCGTACCGCGGTGGTGCGGATCCCGGCGACGTCGGAGCCGCCGTCGGGTTCGGTGACCGCGAGCGAGCCGATCTTGTGGCCTTCCAGCGTCGGCCGGACCCAGCGTTCGATCTGCACCGGATCCCCGGCGGCCGCGATATGCGGGACGGCGATGCCGCAGGTGAACAGCGAGGCGAACAAGCCGCCGGAGCCACCCGCGTAGTGCAGTTCCTCGGCGATGACGACGGCGTCGAGGTAGTCGCCACCCCCGCCGCCGACCTCCTCGGGGAAGCCGACACCGAGCAATCCGAGTTCCCCGGCCTTGCGGTGCAGTTCGCGCGGCAGCTCGCCCGCGCGCTCCCAGTCCTCGAGGTGCGGCAGGATCTCGGTTTCGGTGAAGCGCCGGACGGTCTTGCGCAGCTCGACGCGTTCCGGCGTGGTGAAGAGGTCGGTCACAGCAGGGCCTCCGGGATGTCGATCTCGCGCGAGCGCAGCCATTCCCCGAGCGCCTTCGCCTGCGGGTCGAACCGCGCCTGCGACGCGACGCCCTCGCCGAGGATGCCTTCGACGACGAAGTTGAGCGCCCGCAGGTTCGGCAGGAGATGACGCCGGACCTCCAGCTCCGCGGTCTCCGGGAGCAGCAACTTGAACTCGGTGACGGTGAGCCGGTGCGCGAGCCAGCGCCACGCCTCGTCGGACCGCGCCCAGACACCGACGTTCGCGCTGCCGCCCTTGTCCCCGCTGCGGGCGCCGATCACCCTGCCGAGCGGTGCCCGGCGGACCTGCGCCTGGGTATAGGGAGCGGGCAGGCCGTATTCATCCACATCGGACAGAGCCAGCGTGTCGGTGGCTTGCGCGATGTCGCGGCGCGAACCGTCCGGCAGGACGGCGACGTGCGGAACCGCTCGCGCGTCGACGAAAGCGGCTCGGTAGACGCCGTAGGGCGAGGCGGCCGCGGGTGGCGCGGTGACGTGGAAGCCGGGGTAGCTGGCCAGCGCGAGTTCGATCGCCGCGCCGCTGAAGGCCCGTCCGGCGACCTCCGGGTCCGCGTCCTTCACCGCGACGTGCAGGAGAGCGCTCGCCCGCTGTTCGGTTTCGGCGTCCGCGTGGTCGGTACGGGCCAGCGTCCAGCGGATCTCCGACGGCGGGCGCGCCTTGAGCGCGCCTTCGAGTTGCTCCTTGACCAGAGCGGCTTTCGCTTCGATGTCCAGTCCGGTGAGGACGAACGTCGTCTCGTTGCGGAAGCCGCCGAGGCCGTTCAGGCAGACCTTGAGTGTCGGTGGCGGTGGTTCGCCGGTGACGCCGGTGATCCGGACGCGATCCGGGCCGTCCTCGGTCAGGGTCAGCGTGTCGAACCGCGCCGTGACGTCGGGGCCCGCGTAACGGGCTCCGGTGATTTCGTAGAGCAGTTGCGCGGTAACGGTTCCGGTGTTCACCACGCCGCCGGTGCCGGGGTGTTTGGTGATCACGCTGGAACCGTCGGCGGAGATCTCGGCGATGGGAAATCCCGGGACACCGATCTCGTGTTCGGTGAAGAACGCGTAGTTGCCGCCGGTGGCCTGCGCGCCGCATTCGATCACGTGCCCGGCCACCACCGCGCCGGCGAGCGCGTCGTAGTCGTCGCGTGCCCAGCCGAAGTGCGCGGCGGCCGGACCGACGATCACCGAAGCGTCGGTGACGCGGCCGGTCACCACGATGTCGGCGCCCGCGTTCAGGCATTCCGCGATCCCCCACGCGCCGAGATAGGCGTTGGCGGTCAACATCTTGCCGAAACCGAGTTCCTCCGCGCGCTGGATCAGATCGTCACCCTCGACGTGCGCGACGGCGACATCGATACCGAGTTTCGCGGCCAGTTCGCGCAGCGCGTCCGCGAGCCCGGCGGGGTTGAGCCCGCCGGCGTTCGCGACGATCTTCACACCCTTTTCCTTGGCCAGCGCGAGATTCTCCTCCATCTGGCGGAGAAACGTCTTGGCGTAGCCGCGGTTCGGGTCCTTCATCCGGTCGCGGCCGAGGATGAGCATGGTCAGTTCGGCCAGGTAGTCGCCGGTCAGCACGTCGAGCGGACCACCGGTGAGCATCTCGCGGACGGCGGAGAAGCGGTCGCCGTAGAACCCGGACGCATTGCCGATCCTGATCGGGGCCGCCGTCATGCGAACTGCCCCGGCCGCCGTCCCGCACCGGGAGGACCGGCGAAGGCCTGCGCGATCCCGAGCCATTCCTCGACGTCCTCGCCGGTGGCGACCAGGTCGGTGTCGTCGGGATGACGGCGCTGGGTGACGACGAGACAGAAGTCGACCGCGCTCCCGGTGAGGCGCTGCCCGGCGTCCTCGGGCCCGAACGCCCAGGTGGTGCCGTCGGGCGCGGCCAGCTCGACGCGGAACTCCTCGGCGGGCGGGGCGAGCGAGTTGAGTTTGTAGGCGAAATCGCGGGTACGCGTTCCGAAGCGGGCGATATGCCAGATCCTGGCCGTGTTCTCGTGCGGGAGACCGAGCGCGTCGAAGATGTCCTGGCCGTGGGCCCAGACCTCCATGAGCCGCGCCGTCACCATGGATGCCGCGCTCATCGGAGGGCCGTACCAAGGGATTTTCTGCCCGTCGGGCACCGCGGCGAGCGCGTCGGCGAGTTCCGCGCGACCCGCACGCCATGCGGCCAGCAGGTCGCGGGGCGGTTTCCTTGCCCCCTCTTCGGCGCCCTTGTCGACGTAGGTCTCCCCCGTCGCGAGCAGCCCTTCGATCTCGGCCTGCCAGTCGGCTTCGGAGCCGCGCGCCGCGATCAGCGCCTTCCTGTCCGTCCAGGCCAGATGGGCTATCTGATGGGCGATCGTCCAGCCTTCGGCCGGGGTCTGCCGCGCCCAGTCCGACGCGGGCAGTTCCGCCACCACGTCGTCGATGGCCTGCGATTCCGCCGCGAGATCCCCAAGGATCACGCCAAGGTCAGCCATGCCCGCCTCCTCGCGTCCAGCCAAGGCTCGCACCACTCGACGGAAAAATCAAGCACGCCTGATTGTTTTACCCGCCGGACTGAAGGGCGCTTTCCCCGCATGCGATGCGGGGAAAGCGCCCTTCACCGCGTAAGACCCCTACCTCACTGGCCCGGGCGGCTGAACTCTTCGATCAGGACGGGGTACTGCTCCCCGCCGTGCCCGGCGGCGATCGCGCGGTCGGCCATCGCCTTGAGCAGCTTCGGCAGTTCAGCGTTGACCCCGAGCGCCTCGCTCTCCTCGACCAGATGCGCCATCGCCCGCACATCGGTCTCCAAGGCCGACACCTCCGCGGGGAACGCGCCCGCGTCGATCTGCTCGGCGTACCCGGGCAGCCAGCCGGCGACGCCGACGGCGATCTGTTGCGCGAACGGCGCGTAGGTCGCGGCATCGACACCGGCGGTCCGGAGCATCGCGGTGCCCTGCAGCCACGCGTTCAGGACGCTCCACATCATGACCAGGCCGGCGACGTCGTACAGGGCCGCCAGCCCGTGATCCTCGCCGAGGTGGGAGATCGTGCCGAGCGCGCCGAGGTCGACGTCCGGCTCCGGCCCGCTGAGCAGGATCACCGCCTCCTCTGTCCCGATCGACGACGGGATCGCCATGATCGCGCCGTCCAGGTATCGCGCACCCCGCTTTTCGGCCCAGGCGGCGGTTTCCCGCGCTTGAGCGGAGTCGCCCGAGGTCAGGTTGACCAGGGTCGTGCCGTCCAGTCCAGCATCGCCGAGGAGGTCACGCACGGCCGAGTAGTCGGTGAGGCACAGGATCGTCACCCCACCCGAACCGAGCGCGTCGCCGATCGTGGGCGCGAGCCGGGCGCCGTCGGCCAAGAGCGCGTCCGCCTTGGCCGCGGTCCGGTTCCACACGGTCGTGGGATGCCCTGCCGTCAGGAACGCGCGGGCGAGCGCGGTGCCCATGAGGCCGAGGCCGATGATCGATACCGGGGTATTCGCGTTGTCAGTCATGGCAGCATCGTCGACGTTGATACCGGTATGAAGGTCAAGGGGATTTCGGTGCGAATCGGGGAATTGAGCAGGCGGACGGGCGTCAACACCCATCAGCTGCGTTACTACGAGGCCCAAGGTCTCCTGGAGGCGGACCGCGCCACGAACGGCTACCGCGAGTACGACGAGACGGCCTTGCTGCGGGTCAAGCAGATCCGCCACCTGCTCGCCGCCGGCCTGTCGTCCGAGGACATCGCGTACCTGCTGCCCTGCGCGATCGGCGAAGAGCCGGAGCTGATCGGCTGCCCCGAGTTGCTGGCCGCGATGCGGGAACGACTCGGACGGCTGGACGAGCAGCTGGCCAAGATCGCGCGGTCCCGCGACGCGCTGGCCGGGTACATCGACGCGGCGGAGCGGACAGGCGCGAAGACCTACCCCCCGCTCGAAGGTGCCGCGTGAGCGAGGAAGCCATCCAGCTCAGGGAGCAAGGCACCGACGAGGCCCGCCTGCGGCTGATCGAACTGACGGAACAGCACCCGCGGGACGCCGTGATCGCCTACCAGACGGCGTGGGCACACGACTCCGCCGGCCTGGAGGCCGAAGCCGCCCCCTTCTACGAAAGGGCGCTGGCGGGCGAAGGGTTGTCCACAGAGGACAGACATGGCGTGTTCCTCGGACTCGGCAGCACGTATCGCGTACTCGGCCGCTACGGCGAAGCGCTCAAAACCCTGCGCCGCGGCCTGGACGAGTTCCCGGACGACGCGGCGCTGAGGACGTTCCTCGCGATGGCGCTCTACAACGTCGGCGAAGCGCGCGAGGCCGCGGGAACGCTGCTGAAGGTGCTCGCCGCGACCAGCGCCGACGCCGGGGTCCAGCGGTACCGGCGGGCGGTCGAGTACTACGCGGACCACCTGGACGACGTCGAATAGAGCCTTATTGACATCTTGTCAACACTGCCGGGTTGCCTTACCTTCACGTCATGAGCGCGTACGCCGAAATCACCTACGAGGTCGCCGATCGCGTCGCGACGGTCACGCTCGACCGGCCGGAGGCCCGCAACGGGTACACCATCCGCATGGCCGACGAACTCGGCGACGCGATGGACCGCGCCGACCGCGACGAGGACGTCCGGGCGGTGATCCTCACCGGCAACGGCAAGGACTTCTCGGTGGGCGCCGACCTCTCGCAGGGCGGTTTCGACTTCGACCCGGAGACCGGCCCGGACGCGGCTTGGCAGGAACCGGCCGGGCGCTGCTCGAAGCGGATCTTCACGATGAACAAACCGGTCATCGCGGCCTTGCGGGGCGCCAGTGTCGGCGGCGGCCTCACGATCACGCTGTCCTGCGATTACCGGCTGGCGTCCACCGATTCCCGCTTCGGCTTCGTGTTCGTCCGCCGCGGCATCTACCCCGAAGGCGCGTCCGCGTGGTTCCTCCCCCGGCTGGTCGGGATGGGCACGGCACTCGACTGGATGATCAGCGGCCGCGTCTTCGGCGTCGAGGAGGCGAAGACCGCCGGGCTGGTACACAGTGTTCACGAGCCCGGCGAAGTGCTCGGCAAGGCCCGCGAGCTGGCCAGGGAGATCGCCGCGACGACGGCGCCGGTCTCCGTCGCGGTGACCCGCCAGCTGCTGTACCGGATGGCGAGCGCCGCGTCGCCGTTCCCCGTGCACGAACTGGACTCCCGGCTGATCGGCGGTCTGGGCGCCAACCCGGACGCCGTCGAGGGGGTCATGTCCTTCCTGCAGAAACGACCACCGGAGTTCTCCATGCGCGTCGACACCGACCTGCCCGACTACCTGCCGTGGCGGAACGCATGACCGCCTATCCCCCGGAACCGTGGAACCTGGCCGGCCAGGCGTACCTGTCGGTCTTTCGTGTGCCGGTGAGCGAACTTCCCGAGCTCCCCGAAGGCGCCGAGCCCGTCGTGATCGGCGGCCGCGCCCAGGTCTTCGCCGCCTGGATCGACTACCAGGAGCCCGGTCAGCTCCAGTACCACGAACTGCTGGCGACGGTGGCCGTCCGCGGCGAACGTCTCTCCAGTTCCATCACCGACATCTGGGTCGACAGCGAGGTCTCGCTCGCCGGCGGGCGGGCGCTGTGGGGCATCCCGAAGGATCTCGCCGCGCTCGACTTCACCCATGGGCGGACCTTCACCGCCTCGGCGGCCACTCACGAGGACTGGATCGCGACAGCCGCTTTCACCGCCCGCCCGAGCCTCCCGGTGAAGCTGCCCGCCGCCTTCGACGTCGTCCAGATGCTGGACGGCCGTCTCAAACGGAGCCCCGTCCGTGCGACGGCGCGGCCGCGCCCCGCGGCCGCCGACTGGAAGATCAACGAGGCCGGGCCACTCGGCTTCCTCGCCGGTCAGCGGCCCGTCCTGAGCGCTCACCTGCGTGATTTCACGATCGTTTTCGGCGGCTGACCAGCCGCTGAGCGTGATCGTCTAACCCGGCAGGGTGAGCCAGCGACACGCCACCCATTGGGGCACGTGCAGCCTCCGACCCCTACATGTAGTCTCTGGGAACCGACATCGCCCAGCGACGGGGAGACCGCTCGGGAGCGGTTGTCGGACAGCTTGATGAACCCGCAGCGCACGGCCTTGTGAGGCCTTGTGGTGCTTCAACGCGCCCTTTTGTAGAGACCCAGTGGAGTGACGCATGTCAGTGGAAACCGGTCAGCGGCCGCCCTCGTCTTCGGACACGACGCCCGCGACCGTGCGAGTCATCCGGCGGGACGGCAGCGTGTCCCCTTTCGACGCGAACAAGATCTCGGTCGCCGTGACCAAGGCCTTCCTCGCCGTCGAGGGCGGTGACGCGGCCGCCTCGTCGCGGATCCACCACCTGGTCAAGGAACTGACCGAGCAGATCGAGACCACCCTGCTCCGCCACGCCGGTCCCGAGACCGCGCTGCACATCGAGCAGATCCAGGACATCGTCGAGCTGGCGCTGATGCGCGGCGAGCACCACAAGGTCGCCCGCGCCTACGTCCTGTACCGCGATGAGCGCGCGAAGGCCCGTGAGGCCGAGAAGCCCGCCTCCTCCGACGTCGCCATCAGTGTCAAGGCGGCCGACGGCACGCTCCGCCCGCTCGACTGGGCCCGCGTCTCGCACGTGGTCGGCGAGGCCGTCGCCGGACTCGAGGACGTCTCGGCCGAGCCGGTGCTGGCCGAGGCCAAGCGCAACCTCTACGACGGCATCAGCGCCGACGAACTCGCCCTCGCCCAGATCATGGCCGCGCGCGTGCTCGTCGAGCAGGAGCCGAACTACTCCTACGTCAGCGCCCGGCTGCTGGCGGACAAGCTCCGCGGCGAGGCGCTCAGCTACCTCGCGGGCGTTCCGCAGCAGGCCAGCCAGGACGAGATGACCGCGCGGTACCCGCAGTACTTCCGGGACTACCTCAAGCGCGCCATCGAACTGGAGCTGGTCAACCCCGAGCTGCAGACCTTCGACCTGGACAAGATCACCTCGGCCATCCGCGCCGAACGTGACCTCGACTTCGGCTTCCTCGGCCTGCAGACGCTGTACGACCGGTACTTCCAGCACCACAACGGCGTCCGTTTCGAGCTGCCGCAGGCGTTCTTCATGCGCGTCGCGATGGGGCTGTCGATCCGCGAGGACAACCGCGAAGACCGCGCCATCGAGTTCTACGAGCTGCTGTCGTCGTTCCACTTCATGGCGTCCACCCCGACGCTGTTCAACTCGGGCACCACCCGCCCGCAGCTGTCGTCCTGCTTCCTGACCACGGTGGACGACGACCTGGACTCGATCTTCCAGGCGTACAAGAACAACGCGCTGCTGGCGAAGTACTCGGGCGGTCTCGGCAACGACTGGACCCCGGTCCGCGGCCTCGGCGCGCACATCAAGGGCACCAACGGCCAGTCGCAGGGTGTCGTGCCGTTCCTCAAGATCGCGAACGACACCGCGGTCGCGGTGAACCAGGGCGGCAAGCGCAAGGGCGCGGCCTGCGCGTACCTCGAGACCTGGCACGTGGACATCGAGGAATTCCTCGACCTGCGCAAGAACACCGGTGACGACCGTCGTCGTACGCACGACATGAACACCGCGAACTGGGTGCCGGACGAGTTCCTCCGCCGCGTCGAGGCCGACGCGCAGTGGACCCTGTTCTCGCCGAACGAGACCCCGGATCTGCACGACCTCTACGGCACCGCGTTCGCCGAGCGCTACCGCGAGTACGAGGCCGCCGCCGAGCGTGGCGAGATGAAGGTGTTCCGCAAGGTCCGTGCGGTCGACCTGTGGCGCCGCATGCTGACCATGCTGTTCGAGACCGGCCACCCGTGGATCACCTTCAAGGACCCGTGCAACCTGCGCTCGCCGCAGCAGCACGTGGGTGTCGTGCACTCGTCCAACCTGTGCACCGAGATCACCCTGAACACCACCACCGACGAGGTCGCGGTCTGCAACCTCGGTTCGGTGAACCTGCTCAAGCACGTCACGCCCGAGGGCCTCGACACGAAGCGCCTCGAGAAGACCGTGCGCACCGCGGTCCGCATGCTCGACAACGTGATCGACATCAACTTCTACACGATCCCGGAGGCGCGCCGCTCCAACCTGCGCCACCGCCCGATCGGGCTGGGCCTGATGGGCTTCCAGGACGCGCTGTTCGAGATCGGCGTGCCGCTGTCCTCGGACGAGGCCGTGCAGTTCGCGGACACCAGCATGGAGCACATCAGCTACTACGCGATCTCGGCTTCGACCGACCTCGCCGAGGAGCGCGGCCAGTACCAGACGTTCGAGGGTTCCTTGTGGAGCAAGGGAATCCTGCCGATCGACTCGCTGCAGCTGTTGATCGATGCCCGGCAGGGCGACGCGCTCGACGTCGACACCTCGTCCACTTTGGACTGGGCGCCGCTGCGTGAGCGGGTCAAGACCGTCGGCATGCGCAACTCCAACGTGATGGCGATCGCGCCGACCGCGACGATCTCCAACATCTGCGGGGTCGGGCAGTCGATCGAGCCGCTGTTCCAGAACCTGTTCGTCAAGTCGAACATGTCCGGTGACTTCACCGTGGTGAACCCGCACCTGGTCCGCTCGCTCAAGGAGCGCGGGCTGTGGGACGAGGTCATGGTGTCGGACCTGAAGTACTTCGACGGCAGCCTCGGCCAGATCGACCGCGTGCCCGACGACCTGAAGGCGCTGTACGCCACCGCTTTCGAGATCGAGTCGAAGTGGCTGGTCGACGCCGGTTCGCGGCGCCAGAAGTGGATCGACCAGGCGCAGTCGCTGAACCTGTACATCGCGGCGCCCAGCGGCCGCAAGCTCGACGAGCTGTACCGCTACGCCTGGCACAAGGGCCTCAAGACCACGTACTACCTGCGGGCGCGGTCCGCGACGCACGTGGAGAAGAGCACCCTGCGCGGCACCGACGGCAAGCTGAACGCGGTCTCGGCCACCCCGGCCCCGGCCACACCTTCGGCACCCAAGCCCGCCGCCGCCGCTCCGTCGCCCGCCGCTCCGTCGGCTTCCGCCGCGGTCTCGCCGTCGCCCGCCGCTCCGTCGGCTTCCGCCGCGGTCTCGCCGTCGCCCGCCGCCGCGGTCCCGGCCGTCCCGGTGACCGCCCCGGCACCGGCCGCCAAGCCGGAGCCGAAGGAGATGCCGAAGGTCTCGGACGTCGACTTCGTCGCCACCGACGGCGCCGCCTGCCGCATCGACGACCCCGACTGCGAAGCCTGCCAGTGACCGCCCGGTCGTGGGTGGGGTAAAGTGTTATAAACCCAAAAGACACAAACGACAACCAGTAAAAACACGAGTACTTAAGCAAAAATACCAACAAAATAAACTCAG
>NZ_JBVIRO010000013.1:19445-33288 GCF_055575975.1 Amycolatopsis sp. NPDC033938 | reverse complement strand
GGCCCACTCGCACACCGCCTTGGGGTGCTCGCCCCTTTGCCGGCAGT
Source organism: Amycolatopsis sp. NPDC033938 (assembly GCF_055575975.1). Taxonomy (NCBI): domain Bacteria; kingdom Bacillati; phylum Actinomycetota; class Actinomycetes; order Pseudonocardiales; family Pseudonocardiaceae; genus Amycolatopsis; species Amycolatopsis sp. NPDC033938. Next base: position 33,241 of record NZ_JBVIRO010000013.1, on the reverse strand, counting down.
TTGGTTGGTGGAGTTGGGTTTTAACCCCTTAATCCCCACCCACGACCCCCTGTACCCACACGTGAAGTGAGCCTCTATGACCACCTTTGACACCTCCGCCGACACCACCGACGCCACCGGCCTCGGTGAGATCGAAGTCGGCGCCGCCCGGATCAACGTCGACGACAAGCGGATGATCAACGCCCGCGCCGACGTCAACCAGCTGCTGCCGATGAAGTACACCTGGGCCTGGGAGAAGTACCTCGCCGGCTGCAACAACCACTGGATGCCGACCGAGGTCGCCATGCAGGCCGACATCGCGCTGTGGAAGTCGCCCGACGGCCTCACCGAGGACGAGCGCACCATGCTCAAGCGCAACCTCGGCTTCTTCGCCACCGCGGAATCGCTGGTGGCCAACAACATCGTGCTCGCGGTGTACCGACAGATCACCAACCCCGAATGCCGCCAGTACCTGCTGCGCCAGGCGTTCGAGGAGGCCGTGCACACGCACACCTTCCAGTACATCTGCGAGAGCCTCGGCCTGGTCGAGGGCGAGCTGTTCAACATGTACCGCGAGGTCCCGTCCATCTCGGACAAGGACGCGTGGGCGCTGAAGTACACGCAGAACCTGGAGAACCCGGACTTCGAGACCGGCACCCCGGAAGCGGACCAGAACTTCCTGCGGGACCTGGTCGCGTTCTACGTGATCTTCGAAGGCATGTGGTTCTACACCGGCTTCGCGCAGATCCTCTCGCTCGGCCGCCGGAACAAGATGATCGGGATCGCCGAGCAGTACCAGTACATCCTGCGCGACGAGTCGATCCACCTGAACTTCGGCATCGACTGCATCAACCAGATCAAGATCGAGAACCCGCACCTGTGGACCGAAGAGTTCCAGGCGGAGATCCGGACGATGCTGACCGAGGCGTGCGAACTCGAGGTCGCCTACGCCCGCGACACCATGCCGCGCGGCATGCTCGGGCTCTCGGCCGAACTGATCGAGCAGTACATGCACTTCATCACCGACCGGCGGGCGCAGCAGATCGGTCTCGCGCCGATCTTCGGCGAGACGGAGAACCCGTTCCCGTGGATGTCGGAGGCGATGGATCTCAAGAAGGAGAAGAACTTCTTCGAGACCCGCGTCATCGAGTACCAGTCCGGTGGCGCCCTCGACTGGGACTGATCACCTGAGCTGACGAAACGGCCCGCCCCGCGCACTCGCGCCGGGCGGGCCTTTTCGTGGCCGCCTGCGGGACTGAAGGCCGCGGTGACCGATCCGGCGCGTTGGTCGTGCGTGATAAAGAGCGTTCCGGCCAAGGGTGTTTCAGGTACCTACGGCGGGTGGGTCCGGTGACGGCCGGGCCGTGAAGGACTCCTTGAGGGACCCAGAGTCCCTCCAAGTTCCCCTCACCCGTCGCGGACGACCATCACGAGCCTCAGCAGCACCACCAGTCACAACAGCTGCGCGTGAAGGACCCCTTCCCTCGGCTCAGCCGAGGAAACTCGACCTTCACACCTTCCCCAGTACATGATGGCCCCCTTCCCCGCGCCTAGCGCAAGGAAGGGGGCCATCATGCACCTCACACCAGCAAGGCCACAGGCCACCAGTAGGTACCTAAGAGGGCGATTCGGGTTCTAACCCGAATCGCCACTCACGACCAACCCAGCCCACCCCCTCACCGGCAGCCTCCAGCCGGGAAGTCCGTGTTCGCCACCGCGGCCGTCCGGTTCATCACATGTCCAGCGGAGGGGTAGCGGGCCTGAGTACGCTCCACAGTGCTACTGGTTCGCCCGGCCTCCCAGGCCGGTCGAGGTAACAGGGAACCCGGTGGGAATCCGGGACTGCCCCGCAGCGGTATGTGGGAACGAAAGCCGTCACCGTGCGAGACACGGTAAAGCACTGGGACATGGCGACCCGGGAAGCGACGGCCGGTAGGAGCGAGTGAGTCGCCCACGAGTCCGAAGACCTGCCCGTGGTACGCGCGCCGACGGCGTGCGTGAGTCCGGGCCTCGTGGGATGGGCACGACCGAACAGCGGTCACTCCTGCGCGCGCTCCGGGCTCTGACGACAAGCTCGCGAGGAGAGAGCTGTGACCGAAATCGGCACCACTGTGCTGGGCTACCCCCGGATCGGACCGGACCGGGAACTCAAACGCGCGCTCGAACGCTACTGGGCGGGCAAGATCGACGAGGCCGCGCTCCTGGAGACCGGCCGTGCGCTGCGCACGCGGACCTGGCGGGACCTCAAGGACGCCGGACTGGATTCCGTCCCCTCCAACACGTTCTCCCACTACGATCAGGTGCTCGACACCGCCGAACTGTTCGGCGCGCTGCCGGACCGCTTCACGAAGCTCGGCCTTTCGCCGCTCGACACCTACTTCGCCGCCGCGCGCGGCGTGCAGGACGCGCCGGCGATGGAGATGACGAAATGGTTCGACACCAACTACCACTACATCGTCCCCGAACTCGGCCCCGACACGGCGTTCGCCCTCAGCGGCACCAAGCCGCTCGACGAGTACCGCGAGTCCCGCGCGATCGGCGTCGAGACGCGGCCCGTGCTGGTGGGCCCGGTGACGTTCCTGCTGCTCGCCAAGCCCGCCGAGAGCGCTCCGGAGGGCTTCCGGCCATTGGAGCTGCTCGACCCCCTTCTCGACGCCTACGTCGAGCTGCTGCGGCGTCTGCATGACGAAGGCGTCGAGTGGGTTCAGTTCGACGAACCCGCCTTCGCGGCTGACCGCTCCGAGCAGGAACTCAACGCGCTCATCCGCGCCTACCATCGGCTCGCGAAGGCAACCGCACGGCCGAAGATCCTGGTCGCCGGGTACTTCGGCGGACTCGGCCGGGGGCTGGGCGTGCTCGCCCGTTCCCCGATCGACGCGGTCGCCGTCGATCTCGTCAGCGACGAGTCCTTTGTGGACGCTGTCGCGGCCGAGCCCGCCTTGCGGGACAAGGAGGTCCTGGCCGGGGTCGTGGACGGCCGCAATGTCTGGCGCACCGACCCGGCCCGCGCGCTCAGCCGGGCGGCGACACTGCTCGGCACCGCGAAATCGGTCAGCGTCTCGACGTCGTGCTCGCTGCTTCACGTGCCCTACGACGTCGAGCGCGAGACCGGGCTCCATCCGCGTCTGAAGGGCTGGCTCGCCTTCGCCAAGCAGAAGGTCGACGAGGTCGTCCTGCTCGGCCGGGCGCTCAAGGAGGAGGGCGTCGACCTTTCCGCCGCCCGTGCCGCGGCCGCCGACCGCGCGTCCGCGACCGAACTGGTCGACGCCGGGGTCCGCGCCCGGCTGGAATCGCTGCGCCCGGAGCACACCGTTCGCTCCCCCTACGCACGACGCGCGGCGGCACAACAGGAAGCGCTGAACCTCCCGGCGTTGCCGAGCACCACGATCGGCTCGTTCCCGCAGACCACCGAGGTCCGCAAGGCACGCGCCGCGCACAAGGCGGGTTCGCTGGACGACGCGGGTTACGAGGCCGCGATGAAGGCGGAGATCGAGCGGGTCGTCCGGTTGCAGGAGGACCTCGGCCTGGACGTGCTGGTGCACGGCGAGCCCGAGCGCAACGACATGGTCCAGTACTTCGCCGAGCGGCTGGCCGGATTCGCCGCCACCGATTTCGGCTGGGTGCAGTCCTATGGCTCGCGCTGTGTCCGGCCGCCGATCCTCTACGGCGACGTCTCGCGGCCCGAGCCGATGACCGTCGCGTGGGCCCGCTACGCGCAAAGCCTGACCGCCAAGCCGGTCAAGGGGATGCTGACCGGGCCGGTGACGATCCTGGCGTGGTCGTTCGTCCGTGACGACCAGCCGCTGGGCGAGACCGCTCGCCAGGTCGCGCTGGCGATCCGTGACGAGGTCCACGACCTGCAGGCGGCGGGCATCCGCGTCATCCAGGTGGACGAGCCGGCCCTGCGGGAGCTGCTCCCGTTGCGCGCCGCGGCGCACGAGGCGTACTTCGCCTGGGCGGTCTCGTCGTTCCGGCTGGCGACGTCCGGGATCGACGACGCGACGCAGATCCACACGCATATGTGCTATTCGGAGTTCGGCGACGTGGTCAAGGCGATCGACGCGCTCGATGCCGACGTCACCAGCATCGAGGCCGCCCGGTCGAAGATGGAGGTCGTCACCGATCTCGGCGCGGCGGGCTTCGGCCGCGGCGTCGGGCCGGGCGTGTACGACATCCACTCGCCGCGCGTCCCCGGCGTCGACGAGGTCAGCGGGCTGCTGCGGACCGCCGTCGGCGCCGTGCCCGCCGAGCGGATCTGGGTCAACCCGGACTGCGGCCTGAAGACCCGCGGTTACGCCGAGGTCGAGCCCGCCCTGCGGAGCCTGGTCGCGGCCGCGCGCGCGGTCCGGTCCGAACTCGCCTGACCGTTCCGTGAAGGCCTCCTTCCCTACTCTGAAGGTAGTGAAGGAGGCCTTCACGGACTTCCGTCAGGGTATTGTCAGGACGTCAATAAGGGTGCGATGGTGGAGCGGTAACCGATCTCGACGGGGAGATGGTCACCATGACGAACACGGTCGAAAGGGTCACGGGAGTGCTGCGCGAGCGGGTCCCGCCGCTCACGTCGATCCCGCTGCCGCGTTCGGTCGACCAGCGCTGGCTCGGCGCGACCTGGCCGGTCCGCGAACTCGCTCCCGCCCCGCCGGGCCTCAAGCCCGTCCTCGGCGACGAAGGCCCGCCCGTCATCGGGCACGCGCTGGACTTCATGCGCTTCGGCATCGAGTTCGGCCTCAAGCGCTACGAGACCTACGGCCCGGTGTCGTGGATGGGCGCGTTCGGCCGCCGCATCGTCATCCTCTCCGGCCCCGAAGCCACTCAGATCGCGTTGGTGAACAAGGACAAGGCCTTCTCCCAAGAAGGCTGGAAGTTCTTCATCGAGCAGTTCTTCGACCGCGGCCTGATGCTGCTCGACTTCGGCGAGCACCATCTGCACCGCCGGATCATGCAGGCCGCGTTCACGCGGCAACGGCTCACCGGCTACGTCGACCAGATGGGACCGGCGCTGCGGGAAGGCGTCGCGGCCTGGGCGGACCGGCCCCATCCGCGGATTTACTGGTCCCTCAAGCAACTCACGCTGGACGTCGCGACGCGCGTGTTCATGGGGATGTGCTCCGGCGACGACGCGGCCGCGATCAACCGCGCGTTCGTGAACTCCGTGCGCGCCGGCACGGCCCTCGTGCGCTTCCCCGTACCCGGCGGCCGCTGGGCGGCTGGATTGCACGGCCGCAAGGTACTCGAACGCTACTTTTCGGCGAACCTGCCCGCGAAGCGGCGAAGCGACGGCGACGACCTCTTCACCGCGTTGTGTCACGCCACCACCGAAGACGGTGATCGCTTCACCGACGCCGACGTCGTCAACCACATGATCTTCCTGATGATGGCGGCGCACGACACCTCGACCATCACCAGCACCGCCGCCGTCTACCACCTCGCCAAGAACCCCGAGTGGCAGGAACGCGCGCGCCAGGAATCCCTCGCGCTCGGCGACGACGTGCCGGACATCGAGGCGCTGGAGACCCTGACGACACTGGACCTGATCATCAAGGAATCGCTGCGACTGGTCGCTCCGGTACCTTCGCTGACCAGGAAAACCTTGAAGGACACCGAGGTTCTCGGGCATTTCATTCCAGAAGGGACACTGGTCGGGGTTTCCCCCACCGTCAACCATTTCGCGCCGGAGCTCTGGACCGACCCGATGCGCTTCGACCCTGACCGCTTCAGCGAAGGACGTCGCGAAGACAAGTCGCACCGTTACGCGTGGATGCCCTTCGGCGGCGGCGCGCACAAGTGCATCGGGCTGCATTTCGGGACGTTCGAAGTCAAGGCGCTGCTGCACGAGATGCTGCGCGCGTATCGATGGTCGGTCCCCGAGGACTACATCACTCGCTGGGACTACGTCTCGCTGCCCGTTCCCGCGGACGGTCTGCCGATCCAGTTGACGGCACGCTGAATTTCGATCAACAGACCCCCACGATCGAGTACTCTTGGTAACTTCCGGTCACCACTCGTGTAGTAGTCATCACCCTTTCAGCCGGTAGACACCCCGTATCGCGCATGATGCCGTGGCACTACTCCCGGTCGGCTCATACCTAGTGTGGGTCCCTGAGCCCGGACACCCTGTCTGAGCTGGCCATAAACCGCGCATGAAGAGGTGAAGTGTGCCTGAGCCTGGTGCCACGCCAGGGTTGGTGGACGTCGCTCGGAGATGGGCCGCGACGCTCGCTGACACTAAAGGAGTATCGCTTCCCCAGGAGCAACTCGAGGAGCTCTTGCTCGGCGTCGCGCAGGACGCCGTCCGGACCGAGCCCGACCACAGGCCCGCTGTGCAGCGCTTCTCCAAGCTCTATTCCGCCTCGCCCATCGGGATCGCGCTGGCCGACTCCGACGGCTACATCGTCGAGGCGAACGACGCCCTCGGCAAACTCCTCGGCTACCGTCCCTCGGCACTACGCGGCCGGAACATCGCCGATCTCGGCTCGGCCGACCACGACATCGCCCGCCTGCGGAACGGGCTCTCGCAGCTGATGAACCACAGCAGGCCGACCCAGCAGGAACGCCTGTTGCTGGAGCACAGCGAGGAAGGTCCGCTCTGGGTCGACGTGACCCTGACCGACCTTCCCGGTGACCGGCCCGGCTCGACCTATCCCGTACTGATGGTCTCCGACGCCAACGAGATCCACCTGCTGCAGGAACGGCTCCTGCACCAGAACGTGCACGACCCGCTGACCGGCCTGCCGAACGCCACCGCGTTCGAAAACGCTCTCGAAACCGCGCTGGCCGGTTCCGGCGGGGAGCAGGTCGCGCTCGTCTACCTCGACGTCGACGGCTTCAAGGTGATCAACGACGGGCTCGGCGCCGGTGTCGGCGACCAGGTGCTGCGCGGGGTCGCGACCAAACTCAAATCCGTGTTCGCCGGCAGGCACGACGGTTCCGTCGCCCGGCTCTCCGGTGACGGGTTCGCCGTCCTGCTGCGCGGCGAGTTCACCTCGCCCCAGGTGATCGCGCTGGTCGAGCAGGCGCTGGAAGAACTGGCCGAGCCGATCTACCTCGGCGGGCACGGCATCGGGGTCAGCGCGAGCGCCGGCATCGTCGTCCGCCCGGTCGCCGACGGCGGCCCGGAGGATCTGCTCCGTGCCGCGGAGATCGCCCTGCACCGCGCCAAGGAAGCGGGCAAGGCACAGTGGATGCTGTTCGACCCCGAACTCGACGCCCGCGACCGCGGCCGCTACCAGCTCGGCGCGGTCATCGCGGGCGCGCTGGAGAACGGCGAGTTCTCCCTGATCTACCAGCCGACGGTGAAGCTCGCGAATCCGGATCAGCTGGCCGCGGTCAACGCCGGGCTCCGCTGGAACCATCCGGAGAAAGGCGAACTGGACTCCGACGAGTTCTACCCGCTGGCGCAGATCACCGGGATGACCATCCCGCTCGGCCGCTGGCTGCTCGCCGAATCGCTCGCCGCCACCGCGCGCTGGCGGAGCCGGTTCGGCGAGGCCGCCCCGGACGTCTGCGTACGGCTGCCGAACCGGCTGGCCATCGACCCCGATCTGGTGCTGCTGGTCAAGGAACAGCTCGACCGCCACAGCCTCCCCGCGCAGGCCCTGCGGCTCTGCACGGACCGCGAATCCGTCCTCGACCCGCGCTGTGGCGAGGTGCTGGACTCCTTCGCCGTCCTGGCCGATCTGGGCGCCCAGCTCGTGCTGACCATCTCCGGTTCGGCGGATCTGGAGCTGATCCCGCAACACCGGCTGCCGGTCCGCCACGTGATCCTCTCCGGTGCCGTGGTCGACGCGCTCGCCGACCGCGAAGACGAGGCCGACGTGCGGCATCTGTGCCAGCTCGTCGCCCGTGCCAAGGAACTGAAGCTGCGCATCGGCGCGGAAGGCGTCCGCAGTCACGAACAGGCCGAACGGCTGCGACGGTACGGCGTGCTCGCGGCGCGCGGTCCGTTCGTCGCCGACTCCGCCACCGGGGACGAGGTCGACGAGCTGATCGAACGCCACGCCCACTGACGTGACAGGATCCGTCCATGGACCAAGGTGACATCGCCCCGGACTTCACCCTTCCCGACGACAAGGGCGAGGAGCGCAGGCTGTCGGACTTCCTCTCGTCCGGCCCGGTCGTGCTGTTCTTCTACCCCGCCGCGATGACCAGCGGCTGCACCGCGGAAAGCTGCCACTTCCGCGACCTCGCCGCGGAATTCGCCGAAGTGGGCGCGCACCGCGTCGGCATCAGCCCGGACGCCGTCGCCAAACAGCAGGAGTTCTCGGCCAAGCACGGCTTCGACTATCCGCTGCTGTCCGATGTGGACGGTGAGGTGGCCAGGCAGTTCGGGGTCTGGCGCAAATTCAGCCCGCTGCACGCCAAACGGCACACGTTCGTCATCGACACCGACCGCAAGGTGCTCGAGGTGATCAAGAGCGAGCTGAAGTTCACCGTGCACGCCGACAAGGCACTCGCGGCCCTGCGCGAGCGTAAAACCAGCGCGGGATAAGGCAGCGGGGTAAGGCAAGGGTGGCGGCTCCGTGACCCTTCGCCTTACTCGCGCTTGAGCCGCCAGACCCGATTGACGCCCGTGCAGGCGTGGGCGAGCGGCGGTTCGGCGGCTTCGGAACCGGTCATCGTGAACCCCAGCCGCGCGGGCACGGCGCCGCTCGCGACGTTCTTCTCGTCGTGCCGGATCTCGACTTCCGGCGCGCCGAGGCGGAAGGCCTCGGTGGTCAGCAGCCGAGCCGCCCTGGTCGCGAGCCCCCGGCCGGTGTGGCGGCGGCTGAGCCAGTAGCCGATCTCGATCCCGTACGGACGGGTGATCATGCCGGTGCCGCCGGCGAGCTCCCCGTCGACGAAGATCGCGAAGTCGTAGGTCTTGCCTTCGGCCCAGTTCCGCGCGCTGGCTTCGAGGAACCCGGCGGCTTCCTCGTGGCCGTAGCCGTTGGCGGCCCAGATCATCCAGGCGCCGAGGTGCTCGGCGGAATCCCCCGCGACCGCCGCCAGGGTGCCGAGCTGCTCCGGCTGCCAGCGGCGCAGCACGATGACGTCGTCGGTGAGGGTTTCGGCCGGCGCTTCCATCGCCTCATGGTGACGGACGACGGCCCGGCGCGCCTCCGGTTTTCGGCGGCGTCAGGTGAGAATCGCGCTGTCCGGGATCACCGTGTCGTTCTTCAGCGCGTCGAACAACAGCTTCGACTTCGTCTTGTCCCAGTTCTCCGCAGAGCCGTTGGTCACCGGCACCGTCGTGGTGACCACGCCGCCCGAGGAGATCCCGCGCATGGCCAGCGCCAGTCCCACCAGGTTGTGCACGTGGTCGCCCGAGTCCATCGTCAGCGCGTCCGGCGCGGTCGACAGCAGCGGGAACAGCGAGAACGGGTTCAGCAGCGTTCCGGGGCTGCCGATCTCGCTGACCAGCGCTCCGATGAACTTCCGCTGGTTGGCGACGCGGTCGAGGTCCGAGCGCGGGGTCGCTTCGCTGTGCCGCATGCGGACGAACCCGAGCGCCTGCGGCCCCTGGAGGTCCTGACAGCCCGCGGGGATCTTGATCCCGGTCATGGTGTCCTCCATCGGCTTCTCGACGCACATGTGGACCCCGCCGATCGCGTCGACGATCTTCGCGAAGCCACCGAAACCGATCTCGGCGTAGTGGTCGATACGCAGGCCGGTGGCGCCTTCGACGGTCTGCGCGAGCAGTGCCGGGCCACCGATCGAGAACGCCGCGTTGATCTTGTTCTTACCGTGCCCCGGGATGGCGACCTGCGAGTCCCGCGGGAGGCTCAGCAGCGTCGGCTTGGTGCTGTTGTCCGGGACGTGGGCGATCATGATGGTGTCGGTCCGCTTGCCGCCACCGGCGGCCTTGCTGTCGCCGGTGACCAGTTTTTCCTGTTCCTCGGGCGTCAGCCCGTCCCGGCTGTCGGAGCCCACGATCAGCCAGTTGGTGCCTTCGGCCGCGACAGGGCGGCCGGAGTAGTCGGCCAGCGCGTCGACGCGGTTGATGGAGAACTCCAGGTACACCCACACGCCGGCGAGGAACACCACGAACACGGTCAGGAGGGTGAGCAGCACCTTGCCGAAGCCCCAGCGACGGCGGCGCGGCGGGCGCGCGCTCTCGGCAGGACGGCCGGGAGGAGGCCCTGGACGGCGCGGTGGCGGGCCGGCGGGGCCTTCCTCGCCCCGGTAGCCCATCGGCGCCGTCCGCTCGTCGTACGGGCTGCTCCCCCGGCCCGGCAGCGGCATCATCTGCGCCGGCTGATGCTGCCGGGGGCGGCCGGACGGCGGCCGTTGTGGCGGCATCCGTCGCCCTCGGTCGTCGCCTCCATACGTCATGCCGAATCACCCGTCCCGATTTCGCGTGTGGGGCCAGTCAACCGCAGACCCTAAGTGAAGGACGTGCGGCACCCCGCATCGGTTGGGTGGCGTTCACCGGCCGTTGTCGGCGAATCCGAACTGGTGGACCTTGAGATACCCCGATCGGAACCCCGCTTCGGAGTACGCCAGGTAGAACTCCCACATCCGTTTGAAGACGTCGTCGAAACCCAGTTCGGTGATTTCATCCCACCGCTGGATGAATTTCTCCCGCCACAGTCGCAACGTGTGGGCGTAGTCCTGGCCGAACTCGCGCACCCCCTGCAGTTTCAGCCTGGTGTGCTCCAGGACGCCCTGTTCGATCGACGTGGTCGACGGGATGAGCCCGCCGGGGAAGATGTACTTGTGCACCCAGGTGTACGAGCGGGCCGCGGCGAGCATGCGTTCGTGGTCCATGGTGATGGCCTGGAGCCCGAGCCTGCCGCCCGGCTTCAACCGCTTCCCGATCGTCTCGAAGAACGTGGGCCAGTACGACTCGCCGACGGCCTCGATCATCTCCACGCTGACCACGGCGTCGTACTCGCCGCTGGAGTCGCGGTAGTCGCACAGCCGGACGTCGACCCGGTCGGCGAAACCCGCCGCCGCGATCCGCTCGGTCGCCAGCGCGGCCTGTTCCTCCGAAATGGTCAGTGACGTGACCCGCGCGCCGCGTGCGGCCGCCCGGATCGAGAGCTCGCCCCAGCCGGTGCCGATCTCGAGCACCGTGCTGCCCTCGCGGACCCCGGCGTAGTCGAGAACGCTGTCGATCTTGCGGTGCTGGGCGGCAGTGAGGTCGTCACCCGGGCCGAACAACGCCGACGAGTACATCATCGACGGGTCCAGGAACGCGCCGAACAGGTCGTTGGACAGGTCGTAGTGGCGGTGGATGTTCGCCCGCGACCCCTCGATGGTGTTCTCCTCGTCCGCGGGATGGCCGCGGTCGACGAACCGGCGGAACCGTTGCAGCAGCGGCGGGATGAGTGTCGCCATCCGTTCCGCGAACGGCGTCAGCACCTCCGCGAGCGCGTCGGTCGTCCAGTCGCCGACCATGTAGGCCTCACCGAAGCCGATCTTCGCGTCCACGCCGAGGCGGTGGAAGAAAGCGGCGGGGCGATTGAGCCGCATCTCGGGCGCGTCCGGGCCACCGGAACCCAGGTGGGAACCGTCGGGCATCCGCACGCGGACGTTCAGCGGGCGCACCGCCTGCCGGAACAACTGCTCGGCGATCCGCGCGCGAAAGGGCGAATGCGGTGGCGTGGCCAGCCCCGGCCACCGGGTTTCGTCGGGGGTGGGCAGGCCGGACGGACCCGCCATCCGGTCGACGCTCGACGTGGACATAGGTACTCCCTCCCACCCGGCCTAGACCGGGATCCGCAGCCGTTCGGAGCTCGGCCGATCCCAAGCCCCGCTCACCGTTTCGTCAGTCCCCCCGGCTTCGATCAGCTCGAGGGTGAAAGCCCGTACGAGACGGTTCCAGACGCGGGACCGTCGTAGCATCGCGTGCCCTTCACCGCCGATTTCGAATCGCGCGGACCGCGATGTCACCTTTTCGGCTCGTTCCGCGAAAGCGTGTGAGGCCACCGGATCGGTCATCCGGTCCTTGGTGCCGTGCGCGATGAGCACGGCACGGCCTTCGAGGGCATCGATGGGTTCACCCGGCGGTGTCCACGGAGCCAGCCCGCAGACGCCGACGACGGCCGGGTCGTCCGCGACGCGGAGCGCGACCCGTCCCCCCATCGAATGGCCGACGAGGATCACCGGTACGCCAGGGTGATCGTCGTGGATCTGGTTCAAAGCCCACCGCGCGTCGGCGAGCGCGTCGGTGCCCTTGTCGTTCCAGCCGTATATCCGGTTACGCAGGAGACGCACTTCGACACCGTGCTCCCGGACGGCACGGTGGACGTCCTTCGCCAACGGCACCATCCGCTGGTACGCCAGCCGCCACCACGCCACGCGGGCATGACTGTGCTCCGCGCCGCCGTGCAGCACCAGCACCACGGCCCGCACCCGGCCACGCGCCCGCAAAGTCCGCACCGCGGGATCAGCCTCGCTCACCCTGGCCCCTCCAGTCTCCGAAACCCGGCCGCAGCGATCGGGTCAACCTCGATCATGACCCGATGTATTCCACTTCGGCCATTGGTCCACGCGATACATTCGTCGCTGACCTCCAGACGGAAGGGCGGATGTGGTGAGCACCACCGAACGTTATGCAGACGTCTCCGAACGGCTCGCGGAAGCCGAACGGGGTAACGCGGCGCAGATCCGGCAAGCGGCGGAGCTGGTACTGGGGGTCATCCGGGCCGACGCGCTGGTGTTCACCGCCGGTGCCGGGCATTCGCTGGCCGCCGTCGCCGAGACCTTCTACCGCGCGGGCGGGCTCGCCTGCGTGTATCCGGTCTACCACCCCGACCTGCTGCCGCTGCACGGCGCGCAGTACAGCACCAAGACCGAGCGCCGGTCCGGGCTGGCCGAAGAAGTGCTCGCCGAGCGGGCGCCGGGACCCGACGACCTACTGGTGGTGTTCTCGACCTCGGGTGTCAACCCGTACCCGGTCGAGCTGGCCGCCGGGGCGCGGGCGCGCGGGGCGTCGGTCATCGCGGTGAGTTCGGCCGCGTCCGTGGCCGCGGCGCCGAAGCGCGCGGCGACGACGCTGATCGAAGAAGCCGACATCGTGCTCGACTCCCACGTCCGCCCCGGCGACTCGAGCTATCCGCCGGACGCGCCCCGGACCGCGCCACTGTCCACAGTGATCAACGCGTTCCTGTGGAACCTCGTCCTCGCCGAGGTCGTCGACCTCGGTGCGGAACGGGGCGTCGACATCCCGCTGTGGCGCAGTTCCAACGTGGACGGTGGCGACGAGGCCAACGCCGCGCTGCTCGCCAAGTACGGCGCCCGGGTCCCCGCGCTCCGGTAGGAAACCGGACCCCCTCCCGGAACCCCGTACCATCACCGGACGTGACCGGCTCGTGGTGGTGGGACCTGCTGATCGGCGTGGGTGCCGCCCTGCTGCTGATGTGGCTCGCGCTGGTCGTCGTATTGGCCATCGCCCGGCCCCGTGGTGGCTTGCTGCGGGAGGCGCTGCGGCTGCTGCCGGACGTGCTGCGCCTGGTGCGACGGCTGGCCGCCGACAAGAGCCTGCCGCGCGGGGTGCGGATCCGGCTGGGTCTGCTGCTCGCCTACCTCGCCCTGCCACTCGACCTGATCCCGGACTTCATCCCGGTGCTGGGCTACGCGGATGACGCGATCATCGTCACCGCCGTGCTGCGCGGGGTGGTGCGCCGCGCCGGCCTGGACGTCGTCCGCGCGCACTGGCCGGGCACGGAGGACGGCTTCGCGGCCGTTGTCCGGCTCACGGGTCTGGACCGGCCGCCGCGGTGAGCGCCGGGGCAGGTTGGGGGTGGGTGGGGGTTTGGGGTGTTACACCCCTGGGCCCGCAGCGCCCCCCATCCCCCCCCCCCCGCCCCCCCCCCGGGCCCCCCCCGGGGGGC
>NZ_JBVIRO010000013.1:0-19435 GCF_055575975.1 Amycolatopsis sp. NPDC033938 | reverse complement strand
GGGGTTTTTTGTTGTTTTGGGCCTTTTGTTAAACAAACCCAAACCCCCACACACGACCCACCTGCCCCACCAGGCCACCGCCGCCCTTGCCCGCCCCTGCGGTACAAGAAGGTGTGAAGGTCGAGTTTCCTCGGCTGAGCCGAGGGAAGGGGGCCTTCACGCGCAGCCGCTGTGACTACTGGGGCTGGTGATATTGCTGAGGCCGCTGGCGATCACGTAGTCCGTGAAGGCCTCCTTCCCTACCTTCAGGGTAGGCAAGGAGGCCTTCACGGAGCTCGCATTCGCTTACCCACTGGTGTGGAGCCGGTGCGGTCGGGTGGGGTCGTGACCGAGCACGAGCTTGATCAACGGAAGATCCGAGACGTTGAGTGTCCCGAATCTTCCGTTGATCAAGGGGGTGAGACCAGGCGACGATGCCTGCGGAACCACCCTCGTCCAGGTCAGGCCAAGCCCGCCGCGGTGAGCGCCGGGGCAAACTGGTCACGCGGCCGCGGGCTCCTCCGAGAACTGCGTCAGGTACAGCGACGCGTAGCGACCCTCCCGCGCCAGCAGCTCGTCGTGCGTCCCCCGCTCGACGATCTCCCCGTGTTCGACGACCAGGATCTGGTCCGCCGCCCGCACCGTCGACAGCCGGTGCGCGATCACCAGCGCGGTCCGCCCGTCCAGCGCGTCGGTCAAGGCCTCGCCGACGGCCGCCTCCGACTGCGAATCCAGATGCGCCGTCGCCTCGTCGAGGACGACGACCCGTGGCTGCGCCAGCAGGAGCCGGGCGATGGTCAGCCGCTGCCGTTCGCCACCGGAGAGCCGGTAGCCCCGCTCCCCCACCACGGTCTCCAGTCCGTCCGGCAGTTCCCGGATCAGTTCGGCCAGCCGTGCGCGCTCCAGCGCCGACCAGATCTCGGCGTCGGTGACACCTGGGCGGGCGTATTCGAGGTTCGCCCGGATCGTCTCGTGGAAGAGGTGCCCGTCCTGGGTCACCACCCCGACGGTTTCGCGCAGCGAGGCGAAACTCAGCTCACGAACGTCCACATCGGACAATCGGACCGAGCCGGCGTCGACGTCGTAGAGCCGCGGCAGCAGGGAGGCGATCGTCGACTTGCCCGCGCCGGAAGAACCCACCAGCGCCACCATCTGCCCGGGTTCGGCGCGGAAGCTGATGCCGTGCAACACTTCCTCGCCACCCCGGTGATCCAAAGTGGACACATCCTCCAGCGACGCCAGCGAATACCGGTCGGCCGCGGGGTAGCCGAACCGGACATCCGAGAACTCGACCGCGACCGGACCTTCCGGCAGTTCGCGCGGGGCGGGCTTCTCCTCAATCATCGGTTTCAGGTCGAGCACTTCGAAGACCCGCTCGAACGAAACCAGCGCGGTCATCACGTCCACCCGGACGTTCGCCAGCGCGGTCAGCGGCGAGTACAGCCTGGTCAGCAGCAACGCCAGTGCGACAACGGTGCCCGGCGCGAGCGCGCCGGTCAGCGCCAGGTAACCGCCCAGCCCGTAGACCAGTGCCTGCGCGAGCGCGGAGACGGTGGTCAGGCTGGTCAGGAACCAGCGCGTCAGCATCGCCGTCCGCACCCCGATGTCACGCACCCGCCCGGCCCGCGCGCCGAAGTCGCCCGTTTCCCGCTCCGGATCGCCGAAGAGCTTCACCAGTGTCGCGCCGGGCGCGGAGAACCGCTCGGTCATCTGCGTGGTCATCGAGGCGTTGAGCTGCCCGGCCTCTCGCTGCAGCGTGGCCATCCGCCTGCCGAGCCGCCGCGTCGGCAGGATGAACACCGGCAGCAGCACCAGCGCCAGCAGGGTGACCTGCCAGGACAGGGTCATCATGACCACCAGCGACAGGGCCAGCTGGATCACGTTGGTGACCAAACCGGACAGTGTCGCGGTGAACGTGCGCTGCGCGCCGATGACGTCGTTGTTGAGCCTGCTCACCAGCGCGCCGGTGCGGGTGCGGGTGAAGAACGCGATCGGCATCCGCTGCACGTGCCGGTACACCGCGACCCGCAGATCGAGGATGATCCCCTCGCCGATCCTCGACGACTGCGCCCGCTCCGCCAGTCCGAGCCCCGCGTCGACCAGCGCCAGCGCGGCGATCACCACGGCGAGCCACACCACCAGCGACACGTCGTGCCCGCCGACGATCGCGTCGACCACCTTCCCGGCCAGCACCGGCGTGCTCACCGCCAGCACCGCCGAGACGACGGTGAGCACCAGGAATATCAGCAACCTTCGCCAGTGTGGCCTGGCGAAGCGCGCTACGCGGCGGAGCGTCCCCTTGTGCAGCCCCTTCGGAACATCGGCCGACTTCATCGCCGAGTTCATCAGCGACCACGTGTTGTCCATGAGAACCTTCTCCTCGCCCCCAGTAAACCTCGACATTGGTCGAGATTTTTTCCGGATATAACCAGCACCAACACCGAAGGACACCGGATGCTTCCCGGTTTCCGCGTCCTCTTTCCGGCGGACACCGCCGCGTCGGTAGCCTGGGCCGGTGACCAAGGACCCAGACCGGCGACGACTGACCATCGACCTGGTCTTCTACACGGGCTGCCTCATCTTCGCCGCGGTGAACACCGCCGTCGCGGAATTCTACGGATATCGCGTGTGGGCGAACTTCGCCGTAGCAGGTTACGGACTCGCCGTGGTACACACCGGCTGGCTGATGGTCGCCGCCCGGCGCGGCACCCGGCCGTCCGGCGTACTCGGCTCGCGGTGGATCGGTATCGGCGCGATCGGCCTGTTCGCGATGATCCTTCCGTTGGGAATGCTCGTCATTCGCCGTCTGACCGGAGTGGACTGGCTCATCACGCCGAACTCGTGGGCGGCGCAGCCCGAGGTCTGGGTGATCGAACGGTCGGCGAAACTCCTGCTGGAGAACGGAACCCCGTACGTCGACGTGACCGCGCTCGGCCGGGCGGCGGAAGTAAACGATTACACCCCCTACGGTCCGGTGATGACGGTCTTCGGTCTGCCGCGCGCACTCTTCGGTGGCGGGCCGGTGGCCGACGCCCTCACCGACGCGCGCTGGATGTTCGCGCTGGCCGCCGTCGCGTGCGTGCTGGTGACGCTGCGACTGCTGAAATGGCCGAAAGTCCCGGTGAGCGCCGCGCAACTCGCGCTCGCCTGCCCGTTGACCGCGCTGACCTGGGCCGTCGCCGGACCGGATCTGGCCATCGTCGGCCTGCTCATCCTCTCGTTCGCGCTGGCCTCGACGGGCCGCGCGCTCGCGGCGGGTCTGGTGCTGGCACTGGTGATCAGCGCGAAACTCATCGTCGCGCCCGCGGCGGTCGTGGTGGGTGTCCTGCTGCTCACGCGGCGTGGTCCTCGCGCACTGGGCGGATTCGCCGCGGCACTCGTGGTGACGACACTGGTCCTGCACTTGCCGGTGTATCTGGTGGACCCGAAGGCGTTCGTCGAGCACGTCTTCCGGTTCCCGCTGGGAATGGGCGTGATCAAGTCACCGGCGGCGAGCCCGTTGCCCGGTCACCTCATCGCCTCACTCGGCCCCGTCGGTACGGCGTTTTCCTTCGCCTTGCTCGGGATCGCGGCCGTCGCCATCCTGATCTGGCTGGTGCGCCGTCCCCCCGCAACCGGTTCGGACGCGCTCTTGCGCACCGCCGTCGGGATCGGCGCGCTGATCCTGCTCACTCCGGCGACGAGGTACGGCTACCTGGTGTATCCGCTGGTCCTGCTCGGTGCCAGGCTGGCCTTCCTCGGCGGCGAATCCGACGAAACAGCGGTCCCGGAGAAGGGAACTGCGCCCCCCGCGCAGCAGTCCGCTACTTCTTCGTGACTACTTCTTCTTGACCCTGGTGGCACCGCCACGGCCACGCAGCTGGACGCCGGACTCCGAGAGGACCCGGTGCACGAACCCGTACGAGCGACCCGTGGACTCCGCGAGAGCGCGGATGCTCGAGCCCTTCTCGTATTTCTTCTTCAGGTCAGCGGCCAGCTTGTCACGCGTGTTGCCGGTGATCCGCGCGCCTTTCTTGAGATCAGCCACGTCGATCGCCTTCCCGCCGAGAGTGTTCTGGGCCACATAACGGCCCCTGTCGCCGCAATGATCGAACACTGAGCGCCGGAATGCCAGACGACGAGCGCAAAACTGCTGAAACCGCGATCACATTGGGCCATTTCAGTGGCCGGATGGCATCGATCAAGCACCCGAACGGACGCAGGCCTCACGCAAGCTGGACAAGTTCCAGATAATCGGCGGACCAATGGTCCTCGGTTCCGTCCGGCAGCAGGATCACGCGTTCCGGCTCCAGCGCCTCGACCGCGCCCGGGTCGTGCGTCACCAGGACGACGGCTCCGGCGAAACTGCGCAGCGCGTCCAGTACCTGGGCACGGCTGGCCGGGTCCAGGTTGTTCGTCGGCTCGTCGAGCAGCAAAACGTTGGCAGCGCTGGACACCAGACCGGCCAGGGCGAGCCTCGTCTTCTCGCCGCCGGAGAGCGTGCCGGCGGGCTGATCGAGTTGCTCACCGGTGAACAGGAACGACCCGAGGAGGTTACGCAACTCCTGTGCGCCCGTGCCCGGCGCGAGTCGCCGGATATTTTCCCACACGGACGCATCATGGTCGAGCGTTTCGTGTTCCTGTGCGTAATAGCCCAAACGCAATCCGTGACCCGGAATGGTCTCGCCGGTATCCGGAGTTTCCATTCCGCCGAGCAGCCGGAGCAAAGTCGTCTTTCCGGCACCGTTCAATCCGAGTACGACGACCTTCGAACCGCGATCGATGGCGAGGTCGACGCCGGTGAAGATCTCGAGCGAACCGTAGGACTTCGAGAGCCCCTCCGCGGTGAGCGGGGTCCGGCCGCACGGGGCGGGCTCCGGGAACTTGATCCGGGCGACCTTGTCGGCCTGGCGGGTCTCGTCGAGCGAGGCGAGCATCTGCTCGGCGCGGCGCGCCATGTTCTTGGCGGCCACCGCCTTCGTCGCCTTGGCACCGAGTTTCGCGGCCTGCTGCTGCAGCGCGGACGCCTTCTTCTCGGCGTTGGCGCGCTCGCGGCGGCGGCGCTTCTCGTCGGTGGCGCGCGCGTCGAGATAGCGCTGCCAGCCCATGTTGTACAGGTCGAGCTCGCCGCGGGTCGCGTCGAGGAACCACACCTTGTTGACCACGTCGGCGAGCAGTTCGACGTCGTGGCTGATCACCACGAGGCCGCCGTCGTGCTGCTTCAGGAACCCGCGCAGCCAGTTGATGGAGTCGGCGTCGAGGTGGTTGGTGGGCTCGTCGAGCAGCAGGATGGTCTCGGATTTGCCGCCGGCGCCCGCCTCGGCAGCGGCGAACAGGATCCGGGCCAGCTCCACGCGGCGGCGCTGACCACCGGAGAGCGTCTGCAGCGTCTGCTCCAGCACGCGGTCGGCGAGACCGAGGTTGGAGCAGATCCGTGCCGCTTCACTTTCGGCGGCGTAGCCACCGAGGGAGGCGAACCGCTCTTCGAGACGGCTGTAGCGGTTCACCGCCTTGTCGCGTTCCTTGTCGTCCGCCAGCTCCGACATCGCGGTCTGCGCCTTTTCCATGTTGCGCAGCAAGGCGTCGAGTCCGCGCGCGGAGAGCACGCGATCCTTCGCGGTGACGGACAGGTCGCCTTCGCGCGGATCCTGTGGCAGGTAGCCGAGCTCACCGCTGCGGCGGACCTCGCCCGCGTACGGCTCGCCCTCGCCGGCCAGCACCTTGAGCGAGGTGGTCTTGCCGGCGCCGTTGCGGCCGACCAGGCCGATCCGGTCACCCTGCTGGATGCGGACGTTGGTGTTGTCGAGCAGGATGCGCGAGCCAGCGCGCAGCTGCAGGCCAGAGGCCGTGATCACGGGAACTCCCGGTAAAAGGGGTGGATGAGCGGACAGCTTCGACTCGCCGGCCGACGGCCGGCGAGGAGCTACTCCAAGAGGATGTCCACGCGATCAGTGTACGGGCCGGGGTCGAGGGGTTTTATCGGACCGTGCCCGATGTCACGCGTCGTGCAGGGTGACCTGCACCGCGATGGCGCGTTCGGCGGCGGCGTCGAGCACCGCGCGCCGCGGTTCGGCGATGTCGAGGACACGCGGCTCCGCGCGGTCGAACAACGGCGCCAACCGCCGGTCCTCGCGCAGTGTTTCCAGTGCCCGGCCGTCACCTCCGAGCACGACGGCGTCCACTTCGGACAGTCGTGGCACGAGCACTTCGAACGCGTCCTCGGCGGCGGAGCGGAGCGCGGTGTGCGCCTGCCCTTCCCGGCGCCGGGCGAAACGCTGTTGCGACCAGCCGCCCGCCGCGGACCGGCCTTGGACGAGGTGCCGGTCGGTCCTGGACCGGACGATCACTCCCCCGCGCGCGATTCCGACGCTGTGCCCGCCGCGACGCACCAGCAGGAGCGCGATCGTTCGCGGGATCAGCGCGTGCTCGACGAGCGGGCCGACGGCGAGACCGGCCACGGTTCCTTCGGCGTTGAGGGGTCCGAAGGGGACGGTCGCGACGGCGACGACGCCGTTGTCCGCGGTGACCGTGACGGTGTCCGGCGTGATCTCCGTCGACCGGATGCCGTCATTGCGGGCGGCGAAGCGGGCGTACCAGCCTTCGAGGCGATCGGGGGCGACCTCGACCGCCCGGCCACCGCCTGCCACCTGCCGCTCCTTCGCCATGTGCTCACGGTACGTGCTTGCCCCAGCCTGGGGTCCGTGAAGGACTCCTTGAGGGACCCAGCGCGGATGTCTCATGCGCCTCGTCTGGGACGCTCAGCGTCTCAAGCGTGGCGCCCGCGACTCTAAGGCCCCCTTCGAGACACCTCGCGCCGCCCGGACGTCAGCCGTAGGTACACAAATGAAGGCCTCCTTGAGGGACCCAGAGTCCCTCAAGGAGGCCTTCACGGACTTCACTAAAGGAGCTAGACCGGCTTCACCGGGCCGCGGCCGACGGATTTGCCGACGCCCGCGGGCCGCTCAGCCGCACTGGCCTGAACGAAACCGTTGATGTGCAAGGAAACCGAGCGGACCGAACCGGTGTCACCACCGGCGACGTCCATCGCGGTGAACGTCCAGGTGCCGTCGGCGGCCGCACCGGAGATCAGGCCACCGACGGCCTGCAGCGGCCGGTGGGTCCCGGTGAACGGGGCATTCGACGCCGTCACCGAACTGAACGGCGTGGCCGCGTTGTCGGCGAAGACGACCTGGCACAGGTTGTTCCCCGAAGCGCCGTTGCGCTGGAACAGCGTCGCCTTCGCGCCCGAGGGCGAGGTCAGCGTGCCGACCAGGTCACCGACGTAGGAGTGGTTGATACCCACCGTCTCCGACTTGTCGTCGGTGCTGCACGTGGTCCCGTCCACCGAGAACGTCACCTTCGAAGCGCGCCCGACACCGCTCACCGCGATCGGCACGGTCACGCCGGTCGGGTCGCTGTCCGGGATCGTCACCGCGGGTCCGGCGTAGGCGAAGTTCCGCGCCACCGGCGACGGAGTGCCGACCGGCAGCGAGAACGTCGACGTGGTCGGCGAGAACGAACCCGCGAAGGTCACCCGTGCGTTCAGCACCACCGGCACCCCGAGTTCCTGCGTGGCGGGGACGGTGATGGTGAAGTCGTTGACCCCGGTCTGCCCGGGGCTGATCGTGCCGTACGACTTCGACCGCGGCGCCACCGTGACACCCGGGGTCGGGCTGGTGAGCACCACGCTGGTCGACGTCGCGGTGCCGTCACCGGTGTTGGTCACCGGCAAGGTCACCTTGGCGGTGTCACCGGGGTCGAGCGCGGAACCACCGTCGGCCGGGGTGACCGTCGGCCGGCCCGCGGTCGCGAGCGGCTGCGGGCTGGCGCCGGTGTAGGCGAGGACCTTGTCGGCGAGGATGACGCCCGCGCCGCTGGAGTTGTCGCGGCCCGGGGTCAGGATGTCGACGGCGGTGTTGACGAGCGCCTCGCGCACCTCGGCCGGGGGCAGCCCCGGGTTGCCCGAGAGCACCAGGCCCGCGATCGCGGCGGCGTGCGGCGCGGCGGCCGACGTGCCGTAGAACGTGGTGAAGCCGGAGACGCTGGTGGAGACGCCGTCGGCCGCGGTGATATCCGGTTTCGCGCGGACCTCACCACCGGTTCCGGACACGTTCCCCGGGGTGATCGGCGTGCCGTCGGCCTGGTAGAACATCCGCCGCGGACCGTCCGAAGTGAACCGTTCGACCTTGGTGGTCGCGCCGAAGGCACCGGGGAACGGGCCCGCCGGGTTGGCCGGGTCGCCCGGTTCGAGCGCTCGCGGGAACGCCTTGGCCGCCGGGGCCGCCGCGACGCTGAACGCGGCCCGCGCGGCCGAGTGCCCGACGGTCACGCCGGGGCTGGTGTAGGCCTTGAGACCGTCGGCCGAATCGGAGAACCGGCCGCGCAACGCGGAAAGCGACAGGTAGCGGCCTTCACCGGAGAACTTGACGATGGCCAGCCGCAACCCGGTGCCACCGGCCGAGGGCGTGTCCACGCGCTCGTACGGGTCCTGGGTACCGGTCTGGTTGTCCTGGCTGAAGTCCACGACGTTGCCCGCCGCGTTCAGCAGATACAGGTCGTAGTCGTTGTTCGAGGCACCCAGCGGATCCGACCAGAACAGCGTGACCGGCACGCGCGCCGAGGAGGCGTTCGAGATCGGCTCGAAGATCTGGTTGCCCGCGGCACCGGCGAAGTTGTGCGCGGTACCGGCGTACTTGCCGACGCTCTTGCCGGAATCGACGAAGTCGCCTTCCCAGTGGCCCGACGTGCCGTCGGCGACGTTGCCCTCGTTACCGGCCGAGGAGAAGTAGAGCGCGCCGTCCGCGGTCACGTCGTTCACGGCCTGGGCGATGATCCAGTCCTGGAACGGCGATTCCTTGAAGTACAGGACGTCGTCGACGATGACGTCGCAGCCCGCGTCGAACCGCAGTTTGCGGATGTTGTCGGCGAAACTGGCGTCGGAGTTGAACGCGCTGGCGAAACCGAGCGACGCGTTCGGCGCGACATCGTGGATGATCTCGAGCATCGCGGTGCCCTCGTCGCCGTCACCCTCCTGGCCGGGGATGACGTCGACGCTCGCCGGGAGCTCGCCCCGTGCTTGCGAAACCGCGAGCGAGTTGACGCCGTCGGACAACGCGCAGATCTTGGTGCCGACGCCGGTGACGCCGAACTGCTGGCGCGCGGTGTCGGCGTTGTGCGCGCGGTCGCCCTCGCTGGTGACCGGCCCGGCGGCGACGCCGACCTGCCCCTTGGCCTCGATGGCCTTCTTCAGCTCGCCCTCGATCCGGGCGGCCTTCTCTTCCTTGCTTTCCCGCTTCGCCTGCTGCCCGGCAGGCTCGGCGAGCTGACGGGCGGTGAACGCCTCGTTGGCGGTTTCGACCTTCTTGACGTCGGCACGGCCGGCGATCGCGGGGACCGCGTTCAGCGGGACCTCGGCGCGGACGCTGCCGTAGCGGGCCGAGACCGCGCGAATCCCCGCACCGGATTCACGCAGGCTCTTGAGGAGTTCGTCCGAGACCTGGCCACGGATGTCCACGAGTACGGTGCCGGCCGCGGAGACATTCGCCCCAGACCCCAGTGCGGGAACCGCGGAGGCCGACATCCGCTGCGCGCGGAGTTTCTGTTCGACGAGCAGTCGGCTGTCCACTTTGGACTCACCGGCGTTCTGGTTCTTCTTGATCGACTGCAGGGCCTCGATCTGCCGGACGGTGTTCTCCGAGAACGCGTCCGGGGACTGCCCGGTTTCCGCCGCCGCGACCGGCGGGCCGACCAGGCCGAGCGCGGTGACGAGGGCCGCGGTGCCCGCGGTCAGGATCGTTCTTCTTCTCCTGCTAGAACGGGTTGGACGCACATGCGCCTCCGATTCCTAGGCGCGTGCCCCGACTCACGCTGACCGACGCCGGCGATCACCGGCTGGATCAAGCTAAGTACCGGGCGTGCACTGGCGGCAGGAGCCGTTCGAGTGACTTCGGAAAGGCGTTCAGCGTAATGCGCCGAGAAGATTCACAACACGAACGAGTCCGACCAAGGCTGCGAAGCGCGACCGGACAAGCCGTCCAACAGCGTCACCGCCTGCTTGTCGGTCAGCGACGCCACGAAATCGACCACCGCGCGCCCGCGCGCCAGCCCGCGTACGGCGTCCGCCCCGGTGACCGGTTCCCCGGTCGCCCCGATGAGCAGCTCCGGCGACGTCCGCGCGAGCGCGGAGAACTCCGACTGCGCCAGCTCCACCAGATCGTGCAGCCGTCGCGGCAGCCGGTAGAACTCGTCGCGGTCGAGCAGCCACGCGTCGAGGGCGTCGACCAGCGTGGTCACCAGGCTGGCCTGTCCGCGTTGGTGCAGCGCCAGTTCGGGACGCAGCAGCACGAACCGGCGGTGCACGAACTTGAGCACCTGCACCTCGTGCCACTGCGCGGGCCGCAGCGTGAGATGCCCTGTCCGGGTCGAGGGCGAAGGCACCACCTGCACACCGTCGACGAGCCGTGCGGTCCATTTCGCGGAGAAGGCGGCGGTGGCCTGCTCGGCCTCGATGGAACCGTCGAATCCGGTGGCGAGCAGACCGTCGACGAGTTCGGCGCGGACACGGGCGACGGCGCTGGTGAAGGCGTCGTCATCGACGATCCAGCCGTCCTTGGCGTGCATCCGGCGGCGCAGCCGTTCCAGCGAACGGCCGGGCAGCCGCCGTTCGGCGGTCAGTGTCGCGTCGTCCAGCCCGGCGAGGTCGAGCGCGTGGTCGACCCAGCCGGTGAACTCGGCGGCGACCGGCGCGTGCTGCAGTACCCCGATCCGGTGGAAGTCCTGCAGGTCGTGGATGGCGTAGGCGATGTCGTCCGCGGTGTCCATCACGGACGCTTCGACGGTCTGCTGCCAGGGTTCGATCCGGCCGTCGAACGGCGCCCGTGCATGGGCGAAGTCGTCGAGTTCGGTGCTGTAGGCGGAGAACTTGCTCGCGCCGGTGCCGGGAGCGTCGGCGGGTTCGGCCGCACCGCGCGGCTGGACCGCCATCGACGTCGGATGCGGGTCGGGCACGTGCAGCCTGGCCCACGGGTACTTCAGCACCGCGGCGCGTACGGCCGTGGTGAGGTCGAGCCCGGAAGCGGACGGCCCGCGCACGTCGGTCGTGGTGATGATGCGGAACGACTGCGCGTTGCCCTCGAACCCGTCGGCGAGGCCGAACCGGTGCCGGGCGATGCGGTC
Source organism: Amycolatopsis sp. NPDC033938 (assembly GCF_055575975.1). Taxonomy (NCBI): domain Bacteria; kingdom Bacillati; phylum Actinomycetota; class Actinomycetes; order Pseudonocardiales; family Pseudonocardiaceae; genus Amycolatopsis; species Amycolatopsis sp. NPDC033938. The sequence continues at coordinate 8,302 of NZ_JBVIRO010000013.1, read as the reverse complement.
CAGGGTCTGCTCCCCCAGATGACCGAACGGCGGATGCCCCAGATCGTGCGCGAGCGCGGCCGCCTCGGCGACGTCCGGGTCGCAGCCGCCCAGTTTCGCGGCGAGCTCGGCGGAGTCGCTGGTGGAGTTGATCCGCTCGGCGATCGCGCGGGCGACCTGCGCAACCTTGAGACTGTGCGTGAGCCGGTTGTGCAGCAGCCCGGCGCCCCCGGCGCTGACCACCTGGGTCACCCCGCCGAGCCGCGCGAAGAACGGTGACGCCGCGATGCGGTCCCTGTCGATCCGGAACGGGCTCGTGGCGAGATCGCTGAACCCGGCGCTCGCGCTCTCTGGTTCACGCCGCCACGTCCGTGGATCCGTCTGTTCCATGCGTCACACCGTATCCGTCGCGGCGTCATGATGAGATGCCCAGGTGGCGGACGTGGTGATCGCGGGCGGCGGCCCGGCGGGGCGCGCGCTGGCGCGTGCCTGCGCGCGACGTGGCCTGGCGACGGTCCTGATCGACCCCGCGCCGGAGAGGCGCTGGCGGGCGACCTACGGGCTGTGGGCCGACGAACTGCCATCACTGCCCGAGAGCGTCGTCGCCTGCGCGCCTTCGACCACGCTCGCCTTCGGCACCGGGCCGCACGTCCTCGAACGCCGGTACCTCGTGCTGGACAACGCCGGCCTGCGTACGTGGCTGACCGGCGGCTACGACGTCGTCCGGGGGACGGTGTCCGGTGTGGACCACGGCCGGCAGGGCTCGTCGGTGCGGCTGGAGGACGGCCGGGTCCTCGCGGCCGGCTTGTACTTCGACGCCTCCGGCGCCCGGCCCCGGGGAAACCGGTACGAACAGACGGCGTTCGGCGTCGTACTGCCCGCCGAGGAAGCCCTACGGCTGGTGGACAGCCCCGGCACGGCCGTGTTCATGGACTGGCGGGAGACCGAGTCCGGTTTCCTGTACGTGCTGCCGCTCGGCGACGGCACCGTCCTGGTCGAGGAGACCTCACTGGCCCGCAAACCCGGCCTGCCGCTGGAGCTCCTGTCGGCGCGGCTGCGGACCCGCCTGGCGGCCGTCGGGCTGGCCTCACGCGGGCGCGAGGAACGCGTCCGGATCGTGCTCGACGCGCCGGCGCCCCGGCGCGGCCGGACGGTGCCGTTCGGCGCCGCCGGCGGGCTGGTGCATCCGGCGACCGGGTACAGCGTCGCGACCTCGGTGCGGCTCGCGGATCCGGTCGCCGACGCCGTCGCCCGTGCGTGGGAGCGAGGCCCGGCCGAGGCCGCGTCGGCCGCCCACCGGATGCTCTGGCCGTCCTCCGCCCGAACCGTCCACAGGCTGCGGTCGCACGGCCTGCGCAGCCTGTGCGGGATGCCGTCCGAGCTGCTCCCGGAGTTCTTCGAGCTGTTCTTCTCACTCCCCGTCGGGCTTCAGCGAGCGTTCACGTCGGGTCGCGAAGACCTGCCAGGTACCGCCGAAGCGATGACGGCACTTTTCCGGATGGCGCCGTGGTCAGTGAGAAAACACCTGATCGGGTGGCATGGGCCCCTAGGACTGCTCCGTTCTAGGTAACCCGGGTGCCTTCCCGATGAACATCAGTCGACACGTGTTTCGTTTCGGACCATCACCAGCGAACATGCGATTGTGACGTTGCAGATCGCGGTCCGCTTCGCTTACCAGCCGTTGTACAGCCTGCACACCGGTGGCGTCGTCGCGTTCGAAGCACTGGCGCGGCCGGGACGCGGCACCGCGCACGAACTGCTCGCCGACGCGCGGCGCAGCGGCAAGCTGGCCGAGGTCGACATCGGCCTGGCGGCCGAAGCCGTGCGCCAGCAGAAAGACCCGCAGAACACCCTTCCCCTGCATCTGAACCTGTCCGCCAGGACGGTGGCCGCGCCGCCGCCGGAGTTCGACCCGCTCACCGACGCGCTCAGCCTGGCTGGCCGCCGGACCAGGGACGTCGTGCTGGAGATCGGCCCGCCGTTCTCCCTGGTCCCGGCCGATCAGCTGCTCACCGGGATGCGGCGGCTCACCGACCTCGGCTTCCGGCTGGCGCTCGACGGCCTCGGCCGCGGCGACCTCCCGCTCACACTGCTCGCCTCCGCGCCGATCGACCTGGTGAAACTGGACCGCACCGTGCTCCGGGGCCTGCCGCACGATCCGGCCGCCGTCGCGGTGGTCGAAGCGGTGCTGCACTTCGCGTCGCGCACCGACAACCGGCTGGTCGCGACCGGGCTCGAAACCACCGAGCAGCTGGAGTCCGCGCGGAAACTCGGCGTGCGCATCGCGCAGGGCAACCTGCTCGCGCCGCCGGATGGCAACCACGCGCCGCTGCCCGCCCCGGACGCGCCGGGCCCGTTCATCCCCGGAACCGCCCGCGCCCGCCGCGTCGGCGACTTCCTGCGGCCCGCCACCACCCTGCCGGAGGACGCCACCTGCGATGACGTGCGCGAGGTGCTGGCCGCGGCCGACGGGCCGAGCGGCGTCGTCGGCATCGACGAACGGCACCGTCCACAGTGGTCGGTCGACCGGACGCGGTTCCTGGTCTCGGTGACCGGCATGTACGGCCACGCCCTGCACGCCAAGCGGCCGGCCTCGCGGCTCGCCGACGCGCCGCACACCATCCACGTGGACGCGAGCGCGCTCGAATTCCTCGAACTGGTCACCGACGCGGACTGGAGCCGCACCGGCGACGACGTCGTGGTGGTCGACGATCGCGGCCGCTGCCTCGGCGTGGTGCTGGTGACCGAAGTCGTCCGCGGGGTGGCGGAGGCGAAGGTCGAGGAGGCCGTGTCGCTGAGCCCGCTGACCCGGCTGCCCGGCAGTGACGCCGTCGCCAGGGACGTCGACCGCCGGATCAACGCGCGGGAGCCGTTCGTCGCGGCCTGGCTGGACGTCGACTCGTTCAAGACGGTGAACGACACCGCCGGGTTCGCCGCGGGCGACGACCTGATCCGCACCCTCGGCCGGACGCTCACCGATCTGGAGTCCCGGCTGCGGCGGATGCGCGTCAGCCATGTCGGCGGGGACGACTTCCTGATCGCCTGCGACGTCGACGAGATCGGCACGGTCGCCGCCGCGCTGCTGGACACGCCGTGGTCGGCCGACGAGATGCCGGTGACGGTGTCGCTCGCGACGCTGGTGTGCGGTAACGGCGCGATCAGGTCCTATAAGGACGCTTCCCGGCTGCTGGCGCCGTTGAAGAAGCGCGCCAAGGAGGTGCCCGGGTCCAGCTGGGTGCTCGGCCGCCCGGGTTCGGACCGCGTGGAGGTCCTGCGCGGGATCACGACCCGGGGCCTGCCCTCCCCACGCGCCGCCGCGGGCTTCTGACCCTCCCGCGTTTCGTCCTCTGAATGCGGTGATTGAGAATGGCTTGCGCGCCCCGGCTCGCGTCCGCTGGGGGATGCAGGCCGCGACTCACGGGTACCTGATGGCCCCCTTCCTTGCGCCTAGGTACAGGAAGGGGTCCTTCATGTACTGGGGAAGCGCGTGAAGGACTCCTTGAGGGACTCTGAGTCCCTCAAGGAGTCCTTCACGGCCTGGCCGCTACCGGGCTCGCCCGCCGTAGGCACCTTGAGGGTAAGTAAGGGGGCCTTCACGGCACCGAGCCGATCACGCCAGATTTGCTTACCTCTCAACAGTTCGCGCGTTCAGAGGGCGAAACGCGTGGGATCAGAGGTCGTAGGCGGCCAGGTAGCCGGAGAAGCGTTCGTCGACCTCGCCTGTGGTGAGGCCGAAATCCGCGAGGTCGTACCGGTGCATGGGTTTCCTTTCCCCGGTACGGCTTTCGGCGTGCAAGGTGGTCATCGCGTCCCGAGCCTCCGCCGACAACGGCAGCCCGAAATGCTTGTAGACCCCCTCGACCGTCCCGATCGGATCGGCGACGAAATCCTCGTACCGGACATCACAGAACCGCGCCGGGTCGTGCCGCGTCCGCGCTTCGAGCGCCCTTTCCGCGCCCCGCGCCCACAGATCCAGCTGGCTACGACCGATCACCTCGCCCCGGAAGACGTCGGACCAGCCCTCCGACGCCTGCTCGTTCAGGCTGCAGACCGACGCGATGATCGTGCTGGGCGCTCGATGCGTCTGCACGATCAGCGCGTCCGGGTACACCTCCAGCAGCGCGTCGAGCGCGAACAGATGGCTCGGGTTCTTGAGCACCCAGCGGCGCCCGGCGTCGGGCAGCCCGATCAGCCGCAGGTTGCGCCGGTGCCTGCGGTAGGCGTCGGTCCAGCTCTGCCCGTCCAGCCAGCGCGAGTACGACGGCACGTGCGCGAGGCATTCGTAGGACACCGATTTCAGCGACTGCCTCAGCAGCTGCCAGCATTCCTCGACCTGATCGGCCGACATGTGGTGCAGGCCCATGAACTCGGGATGCTCGACGTGGTGCCGTTCGTAACCCGCCTGGATCCCTTGGAACACCGGGTTTTCCGCCCAGGTCTCGCGCGGCGGTCTCGGCTGCGGCACCTCGGTCAGCCAGACCTCGAGGCCTTGGTGCGCCGGATTCTCGGTGAGCAACCGGTGCAGCGCCGTGGTCCCGGTGCGCGGCAGGCCGGTGACGAAGATCGGCCGTTCGATGGGGACCTCGGCGTACTCGGGGTTCTGCTTCCACGAGGCTTCACTCAACGACCTCGCCACCAGGGCGCCACGCAGGAACGCGCGCTGGACCTTGTTGCCGTACGGGGTCAGCCCCGCCTCACCGGCGTAGGAATCCAGCAGGACCCGCAGCCCTTCGAGATGGTCGTCGCCACCGAAGTCGTCGAGCCCGGTGAGCTTCGCCGCCGACGCGTGCAGATCCTCGACGGTGCCGACGTTTTCCCGTCCTGGCAGCATGTTCTCCCCTTCAGTGATGGTATTCGCCGGCGTTGACGTCGAGGCATTGACCGGTGACGCACCGGGCCAGCGACGAGGCCAGGAACACGACGGTGTCGGCGATCTCGTCCGGCTCCGGCAGGCGGCGCAGATCGATCGTCTCCGCCGTCTCGGCGTACACCTGCTCCGGCGATACGCCACGTTCCTTGGCCAGATAAGCGAAATACCATTTGAGCGAGTCCGCCCAGATGTACCCGGGTGCCACGGAATTGACCCGGATCCCCCGCGGGCCGAGTTCCGAGGCGAGACTTTGCGCGAGGGCGAGCAGGCTCGACTTCGCCATCTTGTACGCGCCGAAGGTCCGCCGCGAATGCCGCAGCACGGCCGAATTGATCATCACCACCGAACCGTCGCCCTCTTCGAGCGCGGGGGTGAACAGTCGCGTGAGCCGGAGCGCGGCGAGCACGTTGGTCTCGAAGCCCGCGCGCACGGCGGCGAGGTCGACGTCGGCGAGGTCCATGATCGGCGGGATGGCGAAAGCGTTGTTCACCAACGTGTCCACCCGGCCGAAAGCCGTCAACGCGGTCTCGGTGAGGTTCGCGGCCGAAGCGTCGTCGGTGATGTCGGTGGGCACGGTGACCGCGCGACGGCCGAGCGCGTCGACCTCCTTCGCGACCTCGGCGAGCCGTGATTCGGTGCGGGCGGCGAGAACGACGTCGGCACCCGCCGAGGCACAGCGCACGGCGATGGACCGGCCGAGTCCCGGTCCGACGCCGGAGACCACGACCACCTTGTCCCGCAGGAGATCGGTCATCCCAGCATCCTCGCCGCGACGGCGGCCTGGCGGTCCGCGATCCGCTTTGCCCATTCCTCTTGGCTCACGCGCGCCTCGTCGTGGAACGGCAGCCGGTCGGCGAGTTCACCGAACTTCACCACCTCGACTTCGGGACCGTCGGCGGCGTCGAGCGCGCGGGAGAGCCGCTGCCAGCGGATCTGGACGTACCCGCGGTCGTGCCCGGTGCGTTCGAGCCAGTTGGCCAGGCCGGGATCGCGTTCGCTGATCACGAACCGGATCTTGCCGTCCGGGTCGACCCGCGCCTGGTCGGCGGTGAGGCTGGTCTGGTGATTGATGTAGTCCAGCGAGAGGTACCAGATGCTGCCGAGCTGGATGCCCTGGTACGGCGCGTCCGAACGCGGCACGGTGACGATCATGACCTCCTCGTCGCCGAGTTCGTAATGCCCGGCCGACGAGTACTGCGTGGTCAGGCCGCCCGGCGTCGGCCGCGGTTCGGTCATCGTATTCACCGGCAGGTTCAGGTAGAACCACTTCGGGAAGGCGAGGAAGGTCCGCAGCCTGCTCAGCAGGATCTTGCCGGTGACGCCGTAGCGTTTGGCCAGCACATCGCGCGTGAGTGGCGCGGGGGCACCACCCGCGGTGTCGGCGCACTGGATCTGGATGGTGCCGCGGCGCTCGGTGGCCCAGTCGCTGTAGACCTCGCGCACCACGAGCATCGACGAGCCGGGGCCGAGGACGAAATAGTTGGGGCCGGGATCGGATTTCGCCGGTCCGAAGCGGAGTTCGAACGAACCGTCCTCGGCGATCTCGATCTCGCGGTCGTCGAAGGCCGCGAGGCTGTCCGGCACCTCGACGGGTGAGTAGTCACCGTTGAGGACCTGGAAACTGACGTCGGCCGTGCTCCCCCGCGTCCCGGTGACGACGTACTCGCGGTCCTCTCGGATGTTCGCGTTGAAGTACAGCGTGTCCGGGTTGTCCAGGCCCATTTTCGTGTACGGGCCGGTGGACTGGGTGAAGTACGGATAGTCGCGTTCGTAGGCCCACGCCATCTGCAGGGACGCGCGGATGCTGCCGGCGAGGTAGTCGTACCCCTCGACGAGATCCTGTTCGGTCCGGATGTGCGGCGCCTCGGCGATGACCTTCTCGGCTTCGACGATCGCGTCGGCGAACGGTTGAGTGAGCACCGGCGACTCCTCATACTGGTACAAATGCGTACCGACTTGGTACGTTCTTCGCAGGATCAGACTAGAACGTGTTCTAAGGATGGGTCAATGACCGTGACTCGGCGCTCTCCGCCGACCGAGCGGGTCGTGCGGCTGCTCAACTTCTTCGCCGCCCGCCCCGGGCAGCGCTTCGGCCTTTCGGAACTCGCCCGTGAACTCGAGCTGGCCAAACCGACCTGCCTGGGCATCGTGACCGAACTGACCGCGGGCGGCTACCTGGTCCGGGACCCGCGGCCGGTCACGTACCGGCTCGGGCCGGCGATGATCGCCGCGGGCCGCGTCGCGGGCGAAGGCTTCGGCGCGAGCGAGGTCGCGCGAAGGCATCTGGAGGACCTCAGCAAGCGCTACGGCGCCACCTGCACCGCGTCGGCCGTGGTCGGCGACCGGATCTTGATGCTGCAGAGCGCCGGGCCAGGGCGGGTCAAACTCGGCGAGACGTACCCGTTCGCGCCGCCGGTCGGCCTGATGTACGTGCTGTGGGATTCCGACGCGGCGTTCGACGCCTGGCTCGCCAAACCCCCGGCCGTGCCGGTGCGGCTGGACGAAGCGCACCTGCGTCGCGTCGTCGCCGAATGCCGCGAACACGGCTACCTGGTGGAGAGCCTTACCGCGGCCGGGCGACGGCTCTACTCGCTGATGGCGGGCGTCGGCGCGGAGGAACTGCCGCCGGAAGTGCGCGGCCTGGTGGGGGAACTCGTGTCGAGCCTCGGCGAGCGCGTCTACCTCGGCGCGGACCTGGAACCGCGCCGCAAACACGCGGTGAGCTTGCTCGCCGCGCCGACCTTCGACGCCGCCGGACGGCAAGAACTGGTGCTCACGCTGTCGGTCGGCGAGCCGATCACCGGCGCGGAGATCGCCCGGCGGGGCGCGGCGCTGGTCGCCACCGCCGATGCCGTGACCGCCGAATCCGGTGGCCGCCGCCCCCGCGTTCAGTGAGAAGTAAGGCAAATATGGCGTGCCGAAGTTGAGGTGGTCGCGGACTCGTCAAAGACGACCCTGCGACCGCCCACAAGAGACACTTTCGGAGCACATGCGCCCGATTTAGTTACTTTGCACGGTTCTTCGAGGGGTCGCGAGTGCCGAGTGGCGTTCTATCGAGGGGCAAGGCGAACATGGCGTGCCCCGGCGTAGGACTGGGCTGACTGACGGAAGCCGGACCGCGTCCCAGTGTCCACAAGGGACACTTTTCTGAAGGAGACGGTCCGACTTGGGTGGTTTGCGCGGTTTGGACGGGGGTCGTGAGTGGCAATGAGGGGTTACTAGTCAGGCGGTTGCGGGGTTGGTTGGTAGCCAGGGGTTCCCGGTGATGGCGTCGCGGAGTGCGGTGAGGACGTTGAGGCCGTTTTTGCGGGCGGTGGAGATGTAGGAGCGGACGGTGAGCCAGGCGGTGGCGCCGTGGTGGGTGCGCCATCCGCCGGAGATCTTGAGTTGGGTTTTGGTCATGCGGATGTCGCGTTCGGCCTGGTTGTTGGTGAAAGGAACAGTCAGGTCGAA